>NZ_CP023747.1:4867500-5177500 GCF_008704995.1 Streptomyces nodosus | reverse complement strand
CCTGCGCTGGCCGGTGGACTCGATCGGCTTTCTGCTGGCGATGAGCCAGGAGGCGGCGACCGCGACGGAGCGGTACTTCGAGGTGATGGACGAGGAACCCGAGTCGACGGGCGTGTCCGGCACCGGGAAGCCGAGAACCGCCGGGGCCGGTGCGGCCCGTCCTGGGGAAACGGGATCGGGCATCGCGGGGGAAGGTGTACGGGGCTCGGCGGCGGGTGCCATCGGGAACGGGACGCACAGCTCGACGCCTGCCGGTACCCCCGAGGGCGGGAAGCGCGATCCTGTTCCGGCGAGTACCACCGAGGACGGCAGGTACAGGTCGACACCGGCCGGTACCGCCGAGAACGGCGAGCACGATTCGGTACCGGCGGGTACGACCAAGGATGGAGCGCACAGGTCGACACCGACCGGTACCCCCGAAGGCGGCGAGCGCGCTCTTGTTCCGGCGGGTGCCGCCGGGGATGGCGGGCGCGGCTGTGACCCTGTGGACGGCGGGGTGCCGGCGGGTGATGTCGGGAGCCAGGAGCGGGGTTCGGTGTCGGTGGGTGGCGGCACGGGCGGGCTGCGGTTTCACGGGGTGTGCTTCCGCTACCCCGACGCGCCCTCCGGTTCTCCCCCGGTTCTCGACCGGGTGGACCTCCAGGTCCGGCCCGGCGAGACCATGGCGCTGGTCGGCGCCACCGGCAGCGGCAAGACCACCCTCACCGCGCTGATCCCCCGGTTGCACGAGGTGACCTCGGGGCGGATCACGCTGGACGGGGAGGACATCACTGCCATGCCGCGTGAGGAGCTGCGGAGCCGGGTGGCCGTCGCCTTCGAGGAACCCACCCTGTTCTCCGCCAGCGTCGGTGACAACGTCCTCATGGGTGCCCCGGACACCGCGGGCGACCGGGAGCTGGAGCGCGCCCTGGGGATCGCCCAGGCCGACTTCGCGCACGCGCTCCCGCAGGGCACCCGGACCCAGGTCGGCGAGCAGGGCCTGAGTCTCTCCGGCGGCCAGCGGCAGCGTCTCGCACTGGCCCGCGCGGTCGTCGGCAGCCCCCGTTTCCTCGTGCTCGACGACCCGCTCTCCGCCCTGGACGTGCACACCGAGGCCGCGGTCGAGGCGGCCCTGCGCCGGGTGCTCGACGGGACGACCGCCCTGGTCGTGGCGCACCGCCCGTCCACGGTGCTGCTCGCCGACCGGGTCGCCCTGCTCTCCGGCGGCCGTATCGCCGCGGTCGGCACCCACCAGGAACTGCTGCGTACCCACGCCGAGTACGCCCATCTGATGTCCGGGAACCCCGGAAACCCCGGAAACAGCGAGGAGGTCGGATGACGGCGCCCTTCCCCAAGCTCTCGACGCCCACCGAGCGGGACCCGTCCCGTTCGGCCGCGCCGGACGAGCAGACCCCTGAGCCGGACCGGCCCGCCCCGCCGCCCGCCGGCTCCGAGGACCCCTTCGACCGCGACAATCTGCCCACGCCCCCGGGCGCCACCGCCGTGCTGCTGCGTTCACTGCTGTCCCCGCTGCGGGCCCGGGTGCTGCTGACCTGTGTGCTGCTTCTGCTCCAGCAGGCCGCGGCGCAGGTGGGTCCGCTGCTGGTGGCCTACGCCATCGACCGGGCCGTACCGGCGTTCCGGCACGGCGACCACGGTCCGCTGGTCGCGGTGGCGGTCGGGTATCTGCTGTCCGCGCTGGCCGGCGGGGGGCTCCAGTACGCCTTCATCCTCTCCTCCGCCCGCGTCAACCAGGACGTCCTGCTCGATCTGCGCGGCCGGATCTTCCGCCATGCCCAGGCGCTGAGCGTCGACTTCCATGAGCGCTACACCTCGGGCCGGCTGATCTCCCGCTCCACGACGGACGTCGAGTCGCTGCGCGAACTGCTCAGCGAGGGCCTTCAGGAACTGGTCACGGTCCTGCTGTCGTTCGTGTTCATCTCGGCGATGCTGCTGTGGCTGGATCTCGGCCTGGGCGCGGCGGCGGTGGCGTCCCTGGTGCCGCTGTACGGGCTGGTGCGCGTGTACCAGCGCAGGGCGGGCCGCATCTTCCGCCGCCGGTCGACCGCGATCGCCGCGGTCATCGTGAAGTTCGCGGAGACGATGAACGGCATCCGCCCGGTGCGGGCGTTCCGCCGCGAGGAGGCCAATGACGCCGGCTTCCGCGTCCTGAACACCCGGCATGCGCGGACCAACGGCGACGCGCTGCTGGAGATGGCCCGCTATGTCACCGGCTCCCGGCTGATCGCCAACACGGCGGTGGCCGGGATCGTGCTGTGGGGCGCCTACCGGGTGGCGGAGGGCTCGCTCGCCCTGGGTGTGCTGGCGGCCTCGGTGCTCTATCTGCGGCGGCTGTACGACCCCATCGACCGGCTCGGGATGTTCCTCAACGCCTATCAGTCGGCGGCGGCCTCGCTGGAGAAGATCGCGGGGCTGCTGACGCAGACGCCCTCGGTGCCCGAGCCCACCGCCCCCGTGCCGCTGCCGGCGCTCCAGGGCGAGCACCCGGGCCGTGAGGTCGACTTCGACGAGGTCAGGTTCGCCTACCGCACGGGCGGCGAGGTGCTGCCCCGCTTCTCGCTGACCCTGCCGGCCGGGCAGACCGTGGCGGTGGTGGGCTCGACGGGCGCCGGCAAGTCCACGCTGGCCAAGCTGCTGGCCCGCTTCTACGACCCCACCGAGGGCCGGGTCCTGCTGGACGGGGTGGACCTGCGCGGCCTCGCCCTGTCCGAACTGCGGCGCGGGGTGGTGATGGTGACCCAGGAGGCGTTCCTGTTCTCCGGCACGGTCGCCGACAACATCGCGATCGGCCGCCCGGACGCGACCCGGGAGGAGATCGAGCGGGCGGCCGAGGCGATCGGCGCCCATGAGTTCATCAGCGCCCTGCCCGACGGCTACGACACCGACGTACGCAAGCGCGGCGGGCGTATCTCGGCGGGCCAGCGCCAGCTCGTCGGGTTCGCACGGGCGTTGCTCGCCGACCCGGCGGTGCTGATCCTCGACGAGGCGACCAGTTCGCTGGACATCCCCGGCGAACGGGCCGTGCAGCGCGCCATGGAGACGGTGCTGCGAGGTCGTACGGCCGTGGTGATCGCCCACCGGCTGTCGACGGTGGAGATCGCGGACCGGGTGCTGGTCATGGAGCACGGCCGGATCGTCGAGGACGGCCACCCGGCCGAACTGACCGCGGGCACCGGACGGTTCGCGGATCTGCACCGGGCGTGGCGGGAGAGCCTGATTTGATCGGAGGGGGTCCCGCCCCGGACGCGGCGGATACCCGGAGCCGTCCGACGCATCCGCCCCGCGCCGGGTCCGGCACGGCCGCCTGGCCGGCCGCCACTCCCGTGGTGTCCCCGCGCCTCCGGCTCGAACCGCTGTGTGCCGGGCACGCACCGGAGGCCGTCCAGGTCTTCGACGACATCCGGCTGCACCGGTGGACCGGGGGGACGCCGGCCACGCTCGAGGAGCTCGAGGCCGTATACCGGCGCCGGTCGGCCGGGCAGTCCCCGGACGGCAGGAACGGCTGGTTGAACTGGATGCTCCGACGGCTCACGGACGGACGGCTCGTCGGCACCGTTCAGGCGACACTCTCCCGCCCCGAGACGGGGGGAATCGAGGCCGGGCTCGCCTGGGTGATCGGCAGCGATCACCAGCGCAACGGTTATGGGCGCGAGGGAGCACGGGCCATGGCCGACTGGTTGCGCGCACACGGTGTGCACGAGCTGACCGCGCACATCCACCCGCGGCACCGGGCGTCGATCGGCATCGCACGGGCGCTCGGCCTGAGCGCGACGACCGAGATGGCCGACGGCGAGGTCGTCTGGCAGTCCCGCCCGTGAATCGTCCGGCGCGGCCCCAGGGCTCCTCCACCGAGGCGCCGTCGCTCTTCTCCTGGGGCCGTCCGGTGGGGTTCAGGCACGGGCGCTGACCGCGGTGCCCACTGGCTGGAACATGTCGGTCCGCACTCCGTGGGCGCCGGAGGAAAAGGGCGGTCGCTGCACGATCGCGAACTTTGCAGCCCGGCACAGGGTTCTCCTCGCCCACGGAGAGCGACCGACGGGAACGAGCGACGCGGACCAGGATCCCGGGGCACGCCCGGCCGGTGCGGCGGGGCACGGCGGGCATCGCCATGGACGCCCTTGTCCTGAGCGGGCACGGGGCGCTCCCGAGGGGCTTTCAGGAGGTGTTCGACAAACGGTCCGTATAGCGGACGTGATCAGGCGGCCAACGGACGGTTTCGGACGTCATTGACGCGACTCTTTTGACGCGCACCTGACATATCGAGGAGGCCCCGACCGGCCTTCCACGGCCGCCTCCGTTCCCTCGACGTTCGACCGGGGCCCGCACTCGCACCCCTGCGACCCTCTCCGGTCGATGGGCGTTTTTCAGCCAAGGTCGCCTGACCCTCCTGACATGTACGCGCCCCTGGTGCCAGTCTTCCTCCGCACGGCTCACCCCACCGCAACTTCACCCCTCCGCACGTCGCCCCACGGCGTACGGACGCCCCCACAGAAGGAGCTTGCGTGACTCCCCTCTACGCGCGCCACAAGCGCACCACTCTGGCCCTCGCCACCGCTGTTGCGGCCGGATCCCTTCTCGCCACCGGTATGACCACCGGTGTCGCCTCCGCCCAGAGCACGGCGGCCCCGGCCGCCAAGCCGCTCGCCGCCGCCCCGGTCCTGCTGTCCGAGTCGGCGCGCGCCTCGCTGATCAAGGAGGCGCAGACCACCGCGTCCGACACGGCCCAGGAGATAGGCCTCGGCGCCGAGGAGCAGCTGGTCGTCAAGGACGTCGTCAAGGACGTCGACGGCACCGTCCACACCCGCTACGAGCGCACCTACGCCGGCCTTCCGGTCCTCGGCGGCGACCTGATCGTCCACACCTCGAAGTCGGGCAAGGCCGAGGGCGTGACCAGAGCGTCGAAGGGCACCCTCAAGGTTGCCTCCCTCACGCCGAAGATCGCCGCCTCCAAGGCGGAGACCCAGGCGCTGTCCGCCGCCAAGGCCGACGGCTCGGAGAAGACCTCCGCCGACAGCGCGCCGCGCAAGGTGATCTGGGCCGGCGACGGCACGCCGGTCCTCGCCTACGAGACCGTCGTCGGGGGCCTCCAGGACGACGGCACCCCGAACCAGCTGCATGTCATCACCGACGCCGCCACCGGTGCGAAGCTCTTCGAGTACCAGGACATCGAGACCGGCACCGGCAAGACCCTGTACTCGGGCACGGTGTCCCTCACCACCACCCTGTCGGGCTCGACGTACCAGCTGTACGACACCACCCGCGGCGGTCACAAGACCAACAACCTGGCCGGCGGCACCTCCGGCACCGGCACCCTGTTCACCAACACCACCGACGTGTGGGGCACCGGCACCGCCTCCAGCTCCGTCAACGACCAGACGGCCGCCGCGGACGCCGCCTACGGCGCCCAGACGACCTGGGACTTCTACAAGAACACCTTCGGCCGCAACGGCATCAAGAACAACGGCGTGGGCGCCTACTCGCGGGTCCACTACGGCAACAACTACGTCAACGCCTTCTGGGACGACAGCTGCTTCTGCATGACCTACGGCGACGGCTCGGGCAACACCCACCCGCTGACCTCGCTGGACGTGGCCGGCCACGAGATGAGCCACGGCGTCACCGCAGCCACCGCCAAGCTGAACTACTCGGGCGAGTCCGGCGGCCTGAACGAGGCGACCTCCGACATCTTCGGCACCGGCGTGGAGTTCTACGCCAACAACGCCTCGGACCCCGGTGACTACCTCATCGGCGAGAAGATCAACATCAACGGCAACGGCACCCCGCTGCGCTACATGGACAAGCCCAGCAAGGACGGCGGCTCCGCCGACTACTGGTCCTCCAGCGTGGGCAGCAAGGACGTGCACTACTCGTCCGGTGTGGCGAACCACTTCTTCTACCTGCTGTCCGAGGGCAGCGGCTCGAAGACGGTCAACGGTGTCTCCTACAACTCGCCGACCTACGACGGCTCCACGGTCACCGGCATCGGCCGGGACAAGGCGCTGCAGATCTGGTACAAGGCGCTGACCACGTACATGACGTCGACCACCAACTACAAGGCCGCCCGCACGGCGACCCTGAACGCGGCGTCGGCGCTCTACGGCTCCGGCAGCGCCGAGTACAACGCGGTCGCGAAGGCCTGGACCGCGGTCAACGTGAGCTGACGCTCGGGCATATGCCTCAGACGGCCCCCGGCGGGAAGGTGACGCCGGGGGCCGTCCTACGCTGGGACCATGTCCTTCACCTACGAGGATGTCGGCGCCACCCGCAAGGCCGGCCACTGCCCCGACGGCTTCCATCCGCTGCACGAGCGCACCCGCATCGGCGAGGGCGAGGGGGTGTTCCGCCGGGCCGGTGAGGCGGTCCTCAGCTGGGAGCTGCACCGGGCGCTCGGCGTCGGTGTGCTGGCCGCCGAGGAGCGGGCGGCCCCCGGCGTCGATGTCACCATCACCCTGGCCGGTGTGATCAAGGCCCCCTGCCGGGTGGTCTGGACGGTCGAGGAGCACCGCCGCGCCGGCTGGGCGTACGGCACACTGCCCGGCCACCCGGAGTGCGGGGAGGAGGCCTTCGTCGTGGACCGCACCGGGGACGGCACGGTCTGGCTGACGGTCACGGCCTTCAGCCGCCCGGCCAAGTGGTACGCCAAGGCCGGCGGCGCGGCCACCCGGGGACTCCAGCACGCCTACGCCCGCCGGTGCGGGACGGTGCTGCGCAGGCTGTGCGCGACGGAGGACGAGTGACGGGAGGCGCGCGGCCTCAGCGCAGCAGGACTCCCGCCCCCTCGCCCGCCTCCTGAGACGGCACCGCGACCAGCCCCAGCTCCGCGCCCGACGCCAGGAGCCGGTGCGCCGGCAGGATGCGCACCGTGTAGCCGAAGGGTCCGGTGCGGTCCAGGGACAGCGGGCCCTCGTAGCACCAGCGGCCCTCCGGGTCCGGCCCGCCCACCGGTTTCAGTGCCGTGGCCGTGGCGTCCGCGATGCGGTCCTCCGTGTCGACCCGCCCCGACACCGCCTGGACCTCCACATCGCCGGGGGCCAGCTCGCCCAGGCCGGCCAGGACCCGCAGCGAGAGGGTGGCGCCCAGTTCCGCCGTGGCCGTGGCGGCCGTCACGGCGGTGGTCTCGACATGGTCGACGGTGACGCCCGCCCAGGCCGCCCGCACCCGGGCCTTCCAGCCCGCCAGCTCCCGCGCCGCGTCCGGGGTCATCGCCCGGTGCGCATGGGCCGCCGGGGTGTAGAGACGGTCCACGTACTCACGGACCATCCGCCCGGCCGGGACCTTCGGGCCCAGCTGCATCAGGGTCCGGCGGACCATCTCGATCCAGCGGTCCGGCAGCCCGCCCCGGCCCCGCTCGTAGAACCGCGGCGCCACCCGGTGCTCCAGCAGGTCGTAGAGCGCCGCCGCCTCCAGCTCGTCACGCCGGTCCTCGTCGGTCCCCGCGCCGTCCGCCGTGGGGATCGCCCAGCCGAAGTCCGGCTGGAACCATTCGTCCCACCAGCCGTCCAGCACCGACAGATTGAGGCAGCCGTTGAGCGCCGCCTTCATCCCGCTGGTCCCGCAGGCCTCCAGCGGGCGCAGGGGGTTGTTCAGCCAGACGTCGCAGCCCGGGTAGAGCTTCTGCGCCATCGCCATGCCGTAGTCCGGGAGGAAGACGATGCGATGGCGCACCCGAGGGTCGTCGGTGAACCGGACCAACTCCTGGATCAGGCGTTTCCCCCCGTCGTCGGCCGGGTGCGCCTTGCCCGCCACCACGATCTGGAGGGGGCGTTCGGGGTGCAGCAGCAGCTCCGTCAGACGGTCGCGGTCCCGCAGCATCAGCGTCAGACGCTTGTACGACGGCACCCGGCGGGCGAATCCGACGGTCAGGACGTCGGGGTCGAGCACCCCGTCGATCCAGCCGAGTTCGGCGGACCCGGCGCCGCGCTGCCGCCAGGAGGCGTACAGCCGCTCCCGCACCTCGGCCACCAGCCGCTCGCGCAGGGCCCGGCGCAGCTCCCAGATGTCCTGGCCGGGGATCTCCGCGATCGCGTCCCAGCGCTCGGAGCCGCCCACCATCAGGGCGTTCTCGGTGCGTTCCGCGCCGATCTGCCGCGCCCCCAGCCGGAACACCTCCGGCGCCACCCAGGTCGGCGCGTGCACCCCGTTGGTCACGGAGGTGATCGGCACCTCATCGGGGTCGAAGCCCGGCCACAGGCCCGAGAACATCTCCCGGCTCACCCTGCCGTGCAGCAGGGACACCCCGTTGGCGCGCCGGCCGAGCCGAAGGCCCATGACCGCCATGTTGAAGAGGCCGGGTTCGCCGCCCGGGTAGGTCTCGCTCCCGAGCCGCAGGATCCGCTCCACCGGGATCCCCGGCAGCTCCGCGTCCGGGCCGAAGTGGCGGGCCACCAGCTCCCGGTCGAAGCGGTCGATTCCGGCCGGGACGGGCGTATGGGTGGTGAAGACGGTGCCGGCCCGCACCGCCTCCAGGGCCGCGTCGAAGCCGAGCCCGGTGTCGCACAGTTCGGCGATCCGCTCCAGGCCGAGGAAGCCCGCGTGTCCCTCGTTGGTGTGATACACCTCCGGCTCGGCATGCCCGGTCAGACGGCAGTAGGTGCGCAGCGCCCGCACCCCGCCGATGCCGAGCAGCATCTCCTGGAGCAGCCGGTGCTCGCCGCCGCCCCCGTAGAGCCGGTCGGTGACGCCCCTCTCGCCCAGGTCGTTCTCCTCCACGTCCGAGTCGAGCAGCAGCAGCGGCACCCGGCCCACCTGGGCGAGCCAGACCAGGGCCCGGAGCCGGCGGCCGCCGGGCAGTGCCAGAGTGACCCGGGCGGGGGTGCCGTCCGGCTCGCGCAGGGGTGTCAGCGGCAGCTCATGGGGGTCGAGGACCGGATAGTGCTCCTGTTGCCAGCCGTCCCGGGACAGGGTCTGCCGGAAGTAGCCGTGCCGGTACAGCAGACCCACCCCGATCAGCGGGGCCCCGAGGTCGCTGGCCGCCTTCAGATGATCGCCGGCGAGGATGCCGAGGCCGCCGGAGTACTGCGGCAGCGCGGCCGTGATGCCGAACTCGGGCGAGAAGTAGGCGATGGCGGAGGGCAGATCGGAGGCCGCCGGGTGGGACTGGTACCAGCGGTCGCCGCCCAGGTAGTCGGCGAGGTCGTCCGCGGTCGCGGCCAGGCGGCGCAGAAAGCGGCGGTCCTCGGCCAGCTCCGCGAGCCGGGCGGGGGGCACGCCGCCCAGCAGCCGCACCGGGTCGCCCCCGCAGCCGTCCCAGCGCCCGGGGTCGACCGACTGGAAGAGATCACGGGTCTCCGCATGCCACGACCAGCGCAGGTTGCGTGCCAGATCGCCGAGCGGGTGAAGGGCTTCGGGGAGGACGGGACGGACGGTGAACCTGCGGATCGCCTTCACGAGTTCCACCTTCACGGATGACGTACGCGGGGCGGGTCACCCCCGACGGTAGCGGGGCGCCGAGTCGTGCGGCGACGGCGCGTTACGCCCGTCGCCGGTTCACGCGCCGCGTCGCGCCTCCTCATGCCCCCGCGTGTCCCTCACGCGCCCCCTTCCGGGCACGGCACACACCCCTCGAAAAACAACGCAACCTTTACCGCCACTCTGGGCGATACGGCTGATTCCGCCCTCCTGGGCGGTCTTGTGGCGGTTCACACCGCACGAGACGCTGCCCAGTGGCGTACGGGCCGGCGGACGGTCCGGGCACGGACGGGTCCATGGCCCGTCCCGCCGAGCCGAGGAGGGGGGACTCACGTTGGCACGGAGGAGACACACGCGCCCGCGTCTGCCGGGCTTCTTCACCGTGGTCGCCATGGTCGCGGCGCTCACCGCCCTCGGTCCGCCCGCGCGGGCGGCCCCGGAAGGGGTCGTCCTCGGCGCCGGGAGCCCCGGCGCGGTCAAGGGGAGCTTCATCGTCACGCTCAAGGGGGGAACCCGGGCCCCGGCGGGCTCCGGCAAGGACATCGCCGAGCGGTACGGGGCGGAAATCAGCCACACCTACCGGACCGCGCTCAACGGATTCGCGGTGCGGCTCGACGAGCACCAGGCCCGGCGCCTCGCGGCGGACCCCCGGGTGGCCTCGGTCGCCCAGGACACCAGGGTCGCGCTGGACCGCACCCAGAGGAACCCACCGTCCTGGGGCCTCGACCGCATCGACCAGCCGGATGCCCCACTGGACCGGGGTTACTCCTGGCCCGGGTCGGGGGGCGGGGGCGTCACGGTGTACGTCATCGACACCGGTGTCCGCATCTCCCACCGTGACTTCGGCGGCCGGGCGCGCTACGGCTGGGACTTCGTGGACGGCGACCGCACGGCGTCCGACGGCAACGGGCACGGCACGCATGTGGCCGGAACCATCGCGGGCACCCGGTACGGGGTCGCCAAACGGGCCGAGGTCGTATCCGTGCGCGTCCTGGACGACAACGGCGCGGGCACCACCGCCCGGCTCATCGCGGGCATCGACTGGGTGACCGCGCACGCCAGGAAGCCGGCGGTGGCGAATCTGAGTCTGGGCGGCCCCCCGAACGCCCAGTTGGACGCGGCCGTACGCAACTCCATCGCGTCCGGGGTCACTTATGTGGTGGCCGCGGGCAACGGCGGCCGTCTCGCGGGGCTCTACTCCCCCGGGCGGGTCCCCGAGGCCATCACGGTCGGCGCAGGGGACCGGGGGGACACCCGGGCCCCCTTCTCCAACTGGGGCCCGGCCGTTGACCTGTTCGCCCCCGGTGTGGCGATCACCTCCGACGCCTCCACCGATGACACCGCCACGGCCACCTTCTCCGGCACCTCGATGGCGACCCCGCATGTCACGGGCGCGGCCGCGCTCCATCTCGCCGGCCACCCCCATGCCACCCCGGCGCAGGTGAGCCGGGCGCTGGTGCGGAAGGCCGCCGCGGGGAGGGTCAAGCACCCGGGCACCGGATCACCGAACCGGCTGCTCCAGGTCGGCGGCCTCTGACCCCGGCCGGGCGTCCGCATCCGTCCGTGCATGGACGAGACCCGAGGGCGGCACCGTCCGCCTGACGGAAAATCAACCAGACGCGCGTAAACAAGATTTAACCGGACACGCGTACTCTTATCGGCCTCACCCTCATGGGTGGGGCCGGCCCCTTTCCGCCGCCGCGGATGCGGCCGGTCTTGAACGTAGACATACGCGCGAGTAGTCACCAAAGTACCGGAATGCCCACCCGTACCGGATGGGCAGGCTGTCCACGGCAGCCCCGCCGGCCCCCGCCTTCCGACACCCCCATCCGCCCATCGACGTCGACGCGGACAGGAGCGGTCATGCGCCCGATCCCTCATTCATCGGCACCCCCGGCAACCGGCACCGTCGCCTCCCCCTCGGGGAAGGCCGACGCCTCGCCCCGCACCCCGCGGACACCCTCCGCGAGCGCGGGCCCCCCTGCGGCACCGACGGCCCCGGCGGCCGTACCCACCCTCGGGCGGATCCCCGTCCTCGATGTACGCCCCCTCGTCCACCAGGGGCGCCGCCCCGCCAAGGCGGTGGTGGACGAGGAGTTCGAGATCTCCGCCACGGTCTTCGGCGAGGGACATGAGGCGATCGGCGCCGATGTCGTACTCCGGGACCCCGAGGGCCACGCCGGGCCCTGGACCCCGATGCGCGAACTCGCGCCCGGCACCGACCGCTGGGGCGCCACCGTCTCCGTACCGGCCGAGGGCCGCTGGACCTACTCCGTCCGGGCCTGGAAGGACCCGCTCACCACCTGGCGCCAGGAGGCGGAGATCAAGATCCCGGCGGGCATCGACACCGAACTGGTCCTGGAGGAGGGCGCACGTCTCCACGAACGCGCCGCGTCCGGCGTCCCGGAGGACGGGGGCCGGCGGGAGGTGCTCCGCGCCGCGATCGAAGCCCTGCGCGACACCGGACGCCCGGCCTCCTCCCGACTGGCGGCGGTGTCGGCGCCGGGGGTGGTGGAGGTGTTGGCGCGGTTTCCGTTGCGTGTGGGGGTGTCGTGGTCGGGGGTGTTGCCGTTGGTGGTGGAGCGGGAGCGGGCGTTGTTCGGGTCCTGGTACGAGTTCTTTCCGCGTTCGGAGGGGACGGTGGGGTGTCCGCACGGGTCGTTGCGTTCGGCGGCGCGGCGGTTGCCGGTGATCGCGGGGATGGGTTTTGACGTGGTGTATCTGCCGCCGGTGCATCCGATCGGGTCGACGTTTCGTAAAGGGCCGGAGGGTGTGTTGTCGGCGGGGGTGGGGGATGTGGGGGTGCCGTGGGCGGTGGGGTCGTCGGAGGGGGGTCATGACGCGGTGCATCCGGAGTTGGGGACGGTGGAGGATTTCGGGTGGTTCGTGGGACGGGCGCGGTCGTTGGGGCTTGAGGTGGCGCTGGATTTCGCGTTGCAGTGTTCTCCGGATCATCCGTGGGTGGAGAAGCATCCGGAGTGGTTCCGGCGTCGTGCGGACGGGTCGGTGGCGTTCGCGGAGAATCCGCCGAAGAAGTATCAGGACATTTATCCGGTGTTCTTCGATACGGATTTCGAGGGGCTGGTGGCGGAGTGTGTGCGGGTGCTGCGGTTCTGGATGGGTTTGGGGGTGCGGATCTTTAGGGTGGACAATCCGCACACGAAGCCGGTGGTGTTCTGGGAGCGGGTGATCGGGGAGATCAACCGGGTGGATCCGGATGTGGTGTTCCTGGCGGAGGCGTTCACGCGTCCGGCGGTGATGCGGGCGCTGGCGGCGGTGGGGTTCCAGCAGTCCTACACGTATTTCACGTGGCGGAACACGAAGCGGGAGCTGACGGAGTATCTGGGGGAGCTGACGGGTGAGACGGCGGCGTATATGCGGCCGAATCTGTTTGTGAACACGCCGGACATCCTGCACGCGTATCTGCAGCACGGTGGGCGCCCGGCGTTCGAGGTGCGGGCGGTGCTGGCGGCGACGCTGTCCCCGTCGTGGGGCATGTACTCGGGTTTCGAACTGTGCGAGAACGAGCCTCTGCATGAGGGGAGTGAGGAGTATCTGCACTCGGAGAAGTACCAGTTGCGGCCCCGCGACTGGGAGGCGGCCGAGCGTGAGGGGCGCAGCATCACAGGGTTGGTGACGCGGCTGAACGAGGTGCGGCGGGCCAGTCCGGCACTGCGGCGGCTGCGGAATCTGCATTTTCATGACGCGGACAACGATCAGGTCATCGCCTACAGCAAGTGTTCGGGTTCGAACACGGTTGTGGTGGTCGTGAATCTGGATCCGTGCCATACCCAGGAGGCGACGGTGTCGTTGGACATGCCGCGGCTCGGGCTGGGTTGGCACGAGTCGGTGCCGGTGCGTGATGAGCTCACCGGTGTCACCTATCACTGGGGCAGGGCCAACTATGTGCGTCTGTCGCCGGGCGTTGCTCCCGCGCACGTGCTGACCGTTCTGCGACCGTCTGCACCGCGAACCGGAGGGTCACCCACACGATGATCGTCAACGAGCCCGTCCCGGACACCTTCGAGGACACTCCCGTGGCGGAGCGGGATCCGGAGTGGTTCAAGCGTGCCGTGTTCTACGAGGTCCTGGTGCGCTCGTTCCAGGACAGTGACGGGGACGGGGTGGGGGATCTGAAGGGGCTGACCGCGAAGCTGGACTATCTGCAGTGGCTGGGTGTCGACTGCCTGTGGCTGCCTCCCTTCTTCCGGTCGCCGCTGCGGGACGGCGGCTACGACGTGTCCGACTACACGGCGGTGCTGCCGGAGTTCGGGGATCTCGCGGATTTCGTGGAGTTCGTGGACGCCGCCCACCAGCGGGGCATGCGGGTGATCATCGATTTCGTGATGAACCACACCAGTGACCAGCATCCGTGGTTCCAGCAGTCCCGCACCGACCCGACCGGCCCCTACGGCGACTACTACGTGTGGGCGGACGACGACAAACAGTATGGGCAGGCGCGGGTCATCTTCGTGGACACCGAGGCCTCCAACTGGACGTTCGACCCGGTGCGCCAGCAGTACTACTGGCACCGTTTCTTCTCCCACCAGCCGGATCTGAACTACGACAACCCGGCCGTGCAGGAGGAGATCCTGGCCGCGTTGAGGTTCTGGCTCGATCTGGGCATCGACGGTTTCCGGCTGGACGCGGTCCCCTACCTCTACCAGCAGGAAGGCACCTGCTGCGAGAACCTGCCCGCCACCCACACCTTCCTCAAAAGGGTCCGCAAGGAGATCGACGCCCACTACCCCGACACCGTCCTGCTGGCGGAGGCCAACCAGTGGCCCGAGGACGTCGTCGACTACTTCGGCGACTATCCCAGCGGCGGCGACGAATGCCATATGGCGTTCCACTTCCCCGTCATGCCCCGCATCTTCATGGCCGTGCGCCGTGAATCGGCGCATCCCGTCTCGGAGATCCTCGCCAAGACCCCCCAGATCCCCGCCCACTGCCAGTGGGGCATCTTCCTGCGCAACCACGACGAGCTGACCCTGGAGATGGTCACCGACGAGGAACGCGACTACATGTGGGCCGAATACGCCAAAGACCCCCGCATGCGCGCCAACATCGGCATCCGCCGCCGTCTGGCACCGCTGCTGGACAACGACCGCAACCAGATCGAACTGTTCACCGCGCTGCTGCTGTCCCTGCCCGGCTCCCCGATCCTCTACTACGGAGACGAGATCGGCATGGGCGACAACATCTGGCTCGGCGACCGCGACGCCGTGCGCACACCGATGCAGTGGACCCCGGACCGCAACGCGGGTTTCTCCTCCTGCGACCCCGGCCGTCTCTACCTGCCCACGATCATGGACCCGGTCCACGGCTACCAGGTCACCAACGTCGAGGCCTCGATGTCCTCCCCGTCGTCCCTGCTGCACTGGACCCGCCGGATGATCGAGATCCGCAAACAGAACCCCGCGTTCGGGCTCGGCTCCTACACCGAGCTGGTCTCCTCCAACCCGGCCGTCCTGGCGTTCCTGCGTGAGTACAAGGACGACCTGGTGATGTGTGTCCACAACTTCTCCCGTTTCGCCCAGCCCACCGAACTCGACCTGACCCGCTTCCACGGCCGCCACCCCGTCGAACTCATCGGCCAGGTCCGCTTCCCACCCATCGGCGACCTCCCCTACCTCCTCACCCTCGCCGGCCACGGCTTCTACTGGTTCCGACTCCGCAAGGACGTCGCCTAGGGCCGCTCCGGGAAAGGACGCACGCCATGTCGGATGCCGTCGCCCGTGCCGCCGCCCACCCCGGTCTTCTCGCGTCCCTAGAACCCCTGCTGCGGGAGTGGCTGCCGCGCCAACGCTGGTTCGCGGGCAAGGGCCGCCCGGTCACCGGGTTCTCTCTGGTGGCGGCCACCGAACTGCTGCCGCCCGGGGGCTCGTCGGCGCTGCTCCATCTGCTGGTACGGGCCCATCAGCCGGAGATCCCCGCCCAGGGCGGTGCGGTACACCCCGGGGACTGCTACCAATTGCTGACCGGGGTGCGCGAGACGCTGCCGCCACGGCTGGCGCCCGCCCTCATCGGCCGCCCCCAGGTGGGCCCGCTGGCGGGACGGACGGTGTACGAGGGGCTGTCCGACCCCCGGGCGTCGGCGGTCCTTCTGGAGGCGATCCGCGCCAGGGCCCGTATCGGCCGCCTCCGCTTCGAGGGCGACGCACGGCAGCCGATAAGAGAGGGCCTGGTACCGCGGCGGATGACCTCGGAGCAGTCCAACTCCTCGGTCGTCTACGGGGACACGTTCGTCTTCAAGCTGTTGCGGCGGATCGTGCCCGGCACCCATCCCGAACTGGAGCTTCCGCTGGCACTGGCCCATGAGGGCTGTCCCCGGGTGCCCCCGCCGGCCGGCTGGCTGCTCGCCGATCCCGACGGCCCGGGCGAGGCGTATGTCCTGGGCGTGCTCCAGCCCTATGTGCGGGGCGCGACCGACGGCTGGGAGCTGGCGCTGCGCGAGCTGGCCAAGAGCGAGGACTTCACCCCGAAGGCACGGGCACTGGGGCGGGCCACCGCCGAGGTGCACGGGGCACTCGCCCTGGCCCTTCCCACGGTCACCCTGGAGCAGCACCGCTTACGTCTGCTGGCCGAGGGCATGACCGAGCGACTCGACACGGCGGCAGGAGCGGTGCCCGCGCTGCGGCCGTACGCGCCGGGGCTGCGGTCCGCGTTCCGGGCACTGGCCGGCCTGGCCGCCGAGGGGCGCACCTGGACCGCCCAGCGCATCCATGGAGATCTCCATCTGGGCCAGTGCCTTCGCTCACCGTCCGGGGCCTGGTCGCTGATCGACTTCGAGGGCGAGCCGTCGAAGCCGCTGGCCGAACGCCGTATGCCTCAGCCGACACTGCGGGACATCGCGGGCATGCTCCGCTCCTTCGACTACGCGGCGCACTCGGTCACCCCGCCGGCGACGCGCTGGGCCGACGCCTGCCGGGCCGCGTACTGCTCCGGGTATGCGGAGGTCGCGGGGCGCGATCCGCGTACCGAACCGGTGCTGCTGCGGGCGTACGAGACGGACAAGGCCGTCTACGAGGTCCTCTACGAGGCCCGCCACCGCCCCGACTGGCTTCCGGTGCCGCTGGCGGCGATACGCCGACTGGCCGCCGGCGCCGCAGCGTGATCCGTCCCCGTGCCGAGGAGGTTCCGTCCGTGACCGCCCGCCCTTCGTCCGACGACAGCGCGCACCAGCACGACGACGGTCCGGCAACCGCCGGGAACCGGGAGCAGAAGGCCGTGCGCGAGCCGGCGGGCCCCTCCCCCGCCGTCGGCGCCGACGACCGGGAGCGGCTGCTGACGGGCACCCACCATGACCCTCATACGGTGCTCGGCGCCCACCCGGTGCCCGACGGGGTGGCCTTCCGGGCCTTCCGGCCGTACGCGCTGTCCGTCACCGTCGTCGCCGGGCCCCTGCGGGCCGAGCTGCGTCATGACAGTGACGGCTTCTTCTCGGGGCTGCTGCCGCTGCGCGAGGTCCCCGAGTACCGGCTTCTGGTGGCCTACGAAGGAACCGTCCAGGACACCGAGGACGCCTACGGTTTTCTGCCCACGCTCGGCGCGTTCGATCTGCATCTGATCGCCGAGGGACGCCACGAGCAGCTGTGGAAGGTGCTCGGCGCCCACCCGATGACCCACCAGGGGGCGACCGGCACCCGTTTCTCGGTATGGGCGCCGAACGCACGGGGCGTGCGCCTGGCCGGAGGCTTCAACTTCTGGGACGGTCGTACGTATCCGATGCGTTCGCTGGGTTCCAGCGGGGTGTGGGAGCTGTTCGTGCCCGGGCTGGGGCCCGGCACGCTCTACAAGTTCGAGATCACCCGCCCCGACGGCACCCACACCCTGCGGGCGGACCCGATGGCGCGCCGTACCGAGGTTCCGCCGGCGACCGCGTCGATCGTCACGGAGTCGGCCTACGCCTGGCGCGATACGGAATGGATGAGCGGGCGTGGTGATGTTGCGGTGTGTCGGGCGCCGTTGTCGGTGTACGAGGTGCATCTGCCGTCCTGGCGGCCGGGGCTGACCTACCGGCAGCTGGCGGAGCAGCTGCCCGGGTATGTGAGGGATCTGGGGTTCACCCATGTGGAGCTGATGCCGCTGGCGGAGCATCCCTTCGGCGGGTCGTGGGGCTATCAGGTCACCGGGTTCTATGCGCCCACCGCGCGGCTGGGCACTCCCGACGACTTCCGGTTCCTGGTCGACGCGCTGCACCGGGCGGGGATCGGGGTGCTGCTGGACTGGGTGCCGGCCCACTTCCCCCGCGACGACTGGGCACTGGCCCAGTTCGACGGGCGCCCCCTGTACGAGCACCAGGACCCCCAACGCGCCGCCCACCCCGACTGGGGCACCCTGGAATTCGACCTGGGCCGCCGTGAGGTCCGCAACTTCCTGATCGCCAACGCCCTGTACTGGTGCGAGGAGTTCCACCTCGACGGCCTGCGCGTCGACGCCGTCGCCTCCATGCTCTACCTCGACTACTCACGCACCCCGGGCCGGTGGACCCCCAACATTCACGGCGGCAACGAGAACCTCGACGCCGTCGCCTTCCTCCAGGACCTGAACGCCACCCTCCACCGCCGCCACCCCGACGTCATCACCCTCGCCGAGGAATCCACCGCCTGGAACGGCGTCACCCGCCCCACCCACCACGGCGGCCTCGGCTTCGACCTCAAATGGAACATGGGCTGGATGCACGACTCCCTCACCTACCTGGCCCACAACCCCGTGCACCGCCGCCACCACCATCACCGGATGACCTTCTCCCTGACCTACGCCCACACCGAGCACTACATCCTGCCGCTCTCCCACGACGAAGTCGTCCACGGCAAACGGTCCCTGGTCTCCAAGATGCCCGGCGACTGGTGGCAGCAACGCGCCGACCACCGCGCCTACCTCGCCTACATGTGGGCCCACCCCGGCAAACAACTCCTCTTCATGGGACAGGAGTTCGCCCAGGCAACCGAATGGTCCCACACCCACGGCCCCGACTGGTGGCTCCTCGACCCCGCCCACCCCGCCGAACCCGACCACCGCGGCATCCGCGACCTCGTCCGCGACCTCAACACCCACTACCGCCACACCCCCGCCCTGTGGCAGAACGACACCGACCCCACCGGCTTCCACTGGATCACCGCCGACGCCGCCGACGACAACGTCCTCGCCTTCCTCCGCCACGACACCCACGGCACACCCCTCCTCGCCGTCTCCCACTTCTCCCCCGCCGTCCGCCACGACTACCGCCTCGGCGTCCCCGACCACCACCACACCTGGCACGAAACCCTCAACACCGACCACACCCGATACGGCGGCAGCAACATCCACAACCCCGAACCACTCACACCCGAACCCACCCCCTGCCACGGCCACACCACAAGCATCCGCCTGACCCTGCCACCCCTCGCCACCCTCTGGCTCCGCCCGGACTGAGCCGTCCCTCTCCCCCGGCCCCCGCGGAAGCAGGGGCCGGGGCGGGGCCCCGGGGATCAGGCGTGCGGTGCCAGCGCTTTCGGCAGCTTTCCGGTGTGCAGCACCCCCAGCCGCTGCGTCGCACGCGTCAGCGCCACATAGACGTCGCTGGTGCCGTACTTTCCGGGCTCCACGACCAGTACGGAGTCGAACTCCAGGCCCTTGGCCTGGCGGGGGTCGAGCAGCACGACGGTCCGGGTCAGATCGGGTTCGGCCCCGGCCTCGACCTCGTCCAGCCGGGCCGCCAGCGCCCGGTGCAGCTCGCGCGGGGCGATCACCGCCAGCCGGCCCTCGGCGGGGGTCAGTTCGGCGACCGCCCGGTGCACCGCGCCCGGCAGATCGTCGTCCACCTGGCGCACCCAGGGCCGTACCCCCGTGGAGCGCACCGAACTCGGCGGCTCGAAGTCCGGGTTCTCGGCCCGGACGACCGCCGCCGCCAGGTCCATGATCTCGGACGGGGTGCGGTAGTTGACACCGAGGCGGGTGTGCTCCCAGCGGTCCTCGACATACGGCGCCAGGATCCCCGACCAGGAGCCGACGCCGCCGGCCTCGGCCGTCTGCGCCGGGTCCCCGACCAGCGTCATCGCGCGGGTCGGGCTGCGCCGCATCAGCAGCCGCCACGCCATCGGCGAGAGTTCCTGCGCCTCGTCGACGATGATGTGCCCGAACGCCCAGGTGCGGTCACCCGCGGCGCGCTCGGCGGCACTGCGGTGGTCCGCCTCCTCCTGCCGCTCGGCGAACCGCTCCGCGTCGATGATGTCGTGTGCGGACAGGACCTCGGAGTCGTCGTCGTCCTTGTCCTCGAACTCATAGGTCCGCGACGCGTACGACACGTCCAGCACGCCCTGTGCGTAGGCGACCTGGGTCTCCCGCTCCCGCTCGGCACGTGCCCTGACCGTCCGCTCGTCATCGCCGAGCAGTTCGGCCGCCTCGTCCAGCAGCGGCACATCGGCGGTGGTCCAGGCGAGGGTCACCGGACGCCGTACGGCGTCCGCGTCCTCCTCGGACAGATATCCGTCCGGCTCGGCGAGGAAGTCCGCGACCAACCGCTCGGGGGTCAGCCGCGGCCACAGCTGGTCGATCGCCGACCAGACCTCGGGGTTGTCCGCCAGCTCGTCGCGGATCTGGGTGATGTCACTGGCGTCCAGGAGGTTGGAGCCGTCGTAGGGGTCCGTTCCGATGCGTTCGGCGACCATGTCGGTGAGCGTGTTGAGGACATGGCCCTCGAAGTGCTCGCGGGCCGCGTTGTGCGGCAGCCCCGCCGCACGGGTGCGCTCCCGTGCGACCTTCACCAGTCCGTCGTCGAGCATCAGGACCTCCCGGTCGTGCTCGACGGCGATCACCGGGTCGGGCAGCGCCTGACGGTCGGCCACGACGGCGGCAAGCACCTCGGCCATCTCGGCGCGGCCCTTCACGGCCGCGGCCCACGGGGTGTCGGCCTCGGACGCCCGCACCCCCGGGAACAGTTCGCCGACGGTCGCCAGCAGCACCCCGGTCTCGCCCAGCGAGGGCAGCACCTCGCCGATATAGCCGAGGAACGCCGGGTTCGGGCCGACGATCAGGACGGCACGGCGGGCGAGCAGCTCACGGTGTTCATAGAGGAGATAGGCCGCCCGGTGCAGGGCGACCGCCGTCTTGCCGGTGCCGGGACCTCCCTCCACCACCAGCACCCCCCGGTGGGGCGCGCGGATGATGCGGTCCTGGTCGGCCTGGATGGTCCCCACGATGTCGCTCATCCGGCCGGTACGGGCCGAGGTGAGCGAGGAGAGCAGCGCGGCGTCCCCGCTCGGGTCCTCGTGGCCGGTGCGCTCATGGTCGCTCAGGTCGAGGATCTCGTCGTGCAGGGAGGTCACCCGGCGCCCGTCGGTGCCGATGTGCCGGCGTCTGCGCAGACCCATCGGGGTGTGCCCGGTGGCCAGATAGAACGGACGGGCGACATCGGCCCGCCAGTCGATCAGAACCGGGGTGCGCTCCGCGTCCTCGGTGCGCAGCCCGATACGGCCGATGTGGTGGCTCTGCCCGGAGGCCAGGTCGATCCGGCCGAAGCAGAGCGACCCGTCCACCGCGTTCAGCGCGGCCAGCAGTCCCGAGCGTTCGGCGACGAGGATGTCCCGCTCCAACCGGGCCTGCATGGGCGTGTCGCCCTGCGCCAGCGCATCCGCGACGGAGGTCTCGGTGTCTCCGCGCAGCGCGTCCACCCGCGCATACAGCCCGTCGATGAATTCCTGCTCGTGCCGCAATTCATCGTCCGGAAATTCGGTGTTTGACAATTCCACTCCCGCCCGCATATACTGTCCTCAGTGAACTTCTCGCGACCCTATTCAGGCGAAGTCGCGAATCATTGAATATACGCAGAGAAATCCCCCGGGCGCAATTACCCGGGGGATTTTTGATGCGGGTGGCGTCGGAGCGCGCATCAGAGCACGTCGGAGAGCTCCTCGAGCAGCCGCCGCTTGGGCCGCGCCCCCACCATCGCCTTCACCGGCTCACCGTCGCGGAAGACCAGGAAGGTCGGCATCGACAGCACCTTGTAGGCATTGGTCGTCGCCGGATTGGTGTCCACATCCAGCTGAACCACCTTGAGCCGGCCCGCCTGCTCGGCGGCGAGTGCCCCGAGCACCGGCCCCATCTGCCGGCACGGCGGACACCAGTCGGCGGTGAACTCCACCAGCACGGGCAGCTCCGCCCCGATCACCTCCGCCTCGAAGTTCCCGTCGGTCACCTCGGCCACATCCGTCGTCCCGCTCATCACTGCTGCCCTCCCAGTTCGCACACCGGTTCCGGACCGCCCGGAACCATCGCCTCGGCCGCCAGCGACTCCCGTGCCTGCTCCGCCCTCGCCAGCTGGTCACCTACCCGGGCGCGCACCTGCTGCAGCTCGCCGATCAGCGCGTCGAGCTCGTCCAGCTTGCGCCGGTAGACCGCGAGCGACGCCGGGCAGGAGTCGCCCTGCGGATGCCCGGCCCGCAGACACTCCACGAAGGGCCGGGTCTCCTCCAGCTCGAACCCGAAGTCCTGCAGCGTGCGGATCTGCCGCAGCAGCCGCAGATCACGCTCGTCGTAGGTGCGGTGCCCGTTGCCGGTGCGCCGCGCGGGCAGCAGCCCCCGAGATTCGTAGTACCGCAGCGTCCGGGTGGTGGTTCCGGCCCGCGCCGCCAGCTCGCCGATGCGCATGCTCACGACCGTAAACCTTGACGTCGACGTCAGGGCAATGGCGCCGGCCGGGCGGCCGTCCGGGCTCCGGGACGGATTCCCCGCGCGGTCAGCGGGTTCCGGCGGCTACGGGCTCCGGCTTCCGCTCCGGCTCCTCGGCCTCGGCCGGGCGCGCCCCGCGCGGGAGCAGCACCGCGACCAGCACCGTGCCGACGCCGAGGACCACCGCGCCGACCAGGCTGGTGTGAGCGACCGCGTCCGCGAAGGACGCGCCCACCGCGTCGGCCATCTGCCGGGCACCGTGCGCGAGCTGCTCGGCCTGCTCCTTCAGCGGGGCCGCCTGCCGGGGGTCCTGGGTGTGCGCGGCCTGCTCGGCGAGCTGCCGGGCCTTGTCGCCGATGCCCCGCGCCACCGCGTACCCGGCTCCCACCGAGTCCTGCGCGGTGGCCAGCGCGTCCCCCGGCAGCCCGGCGCCCGCCGTGGCGTCCGCCAGCCGCGAGGAGTACGAGCTCGCCAGCACGGATCCGAGGACGGCGATGCCGAGGGAGCCGCCGAGCTCCAGGGAGGTGTCGTTCACCGCGCCGCCGACGCCCAGCTCGGACTCCGGGAACGCCCCCATGATCGCGTCCGTGCAGGGCGAGAGCGCGAGACCGATCGCCAGACCCAGGATCACCAGGGGCAGCACGAAGTCGCCGTACGAGGACGCGGAGTCCACCCGGGTGAGCAGCGCGAGCGCCGCCGTGCCGCCCACCATGCCCGCGGTGACCGTGACCTTCATCCCGACCCGCGGGGTGAGGTATCCGGTCAGTGCCGAGCCCACGAACACCGCGCCGGCCAGCGGCAGCATCCGCACCCCGGTCTCCATGGCGTCGTAGCCGAGCACGAACTGCAGATGCTGGGTGAGGTAGTAGAAGGCGCCGAAGACCGCCAGGAAGAACAGCGCGACGGCGAGGTTGGAGCCCGCGAAGCGGCGGTCCCCGAAGCGGCGCACATCGAGCACGGGACGCGGATGGCGCAGCTCCCGGAGGAGGAACAGCACGAGCCCGACGCCCGCGACGACCGCCGCAGTGACCGCCTTGACGCCCCAGCCGAAGTGCGGCCCCTCGATGATCGTGTAGACCAGCGCGCCGACCCAGACCACGGAGAGCAGTCCGCCGACATGGTCGATCCGCTCGTGGTGCGCAGCCCGGGAGGGCGGCACCAGGACGAAGGAGGCGACGAGCGCGACCACGGCGATCGGCACATTGATCAGGAACGTGGACGACCAGCCGTGGTCCCTCAGCAGCGCCCCGGCGACGAGCGGTCCGGCCGCGATGGCGAGCCCGGCGGTGGCGGTCCACAGGGTGATCGCCTTGGCCCGCTCGGCGCGCGGGAAGGTGGCGGCGAGCAGCGAGAGCGTGGCGGGCATGATCAGCGCGGCGCCCGTCCCCATGACCGCGCGGGCCGCGATCACCGTGGCGGCGCTGTCGGCGAGGGAGCCGAAGACGGCCCCGCCCCCGAAGACGGCGAGCCCGAGGACCAGTGCGCCGCGCCGGCTGTACTTGTCGCCGATCGCTCCGAACAGCAGCATCAGCGCCGCGTACGGGACGGTGTAGCCGTCGATGACCCATTGCAGATCGGCGCTGGACAGGCCGAGGTCCTGCGTCATGTCGGGCGCGGCGACGGTGAGGGCGGTGTTCGCCATCACGATGATCAGCAGGCTCAGGCAGAGCACCAGCAGTGCCCACCAGCGCCGGGCGTAGGGCCGGTCCATCCTCTCGACCGGTTCCTTCATGACGAGACGCATGGGGCGGGGCCTTCCTCTTCTCCGGTGGTGCCGGTCACGTTCTCCGGTGGTGCCGGTCACGACGGCAGCCACTTGCACAGCGGCGTGCATTTGCACAACGATGTGCAATATAGAGAGTTGCACAGGGCTGTGCAAATGAAGGAGGTGAAGGCCCTGCGCGGACGTACGGGGGCCCGCGCGGGCCGTGCAGAATGGCAGCCATGACCACGGGTAGTGTCAGCCGGGCCGACGTCAACCGCCGCCGCATCCTGGAGGTCGCGCTCACCGAACTGCTGCGCGACCCCGATGCCTCCATGGACCAGATCGCCCGGGCCGCCGGTGTCGTACGGCGCACCGTGTACGGGCACTTCCCGAGCCGTGAGGCACTGATCAGCACGCTGGTCGACGGAGCCGTGGCGGCGGTGGCCGCGGCGCACCGGACCGGCAGCGAGGCGGCGGCGGACCCGGCCGAGGCGGTGGCCCGCTCCACCCTGGCGGTGTGGGAGGTCGCCGACCGTTACCGGATCCTGGTCGCGCTGGCCCAGCGCAGCGTCACCGTGCAGGGCATCCGGGACCGTCTCGCACCGGTCAGGGACGCCTGCGCCCGGACCCTGGCGCACGGTCTGGAGCAGGGGGTGTTCGTCTCACCGCTGCCGCCCCAGGTGCTGGCGTATCTGCATGAGCAGATGCTGTTCGCGCTGATGGAGACGGTGAACGAGGGGCTGCTGGGAACGCGGGAGGCGGGTCGTTCCGCCGCGGTCACCCTGCTCACCACGGCGGGCGTACCCGCCTCCCGGGCCACCGCGCTGGTGGCCGAACTGACCGACTGAGGCCCCCGATCCGGGAGCCGGGCCCCCACGACAACGCGGTCCGCCCCCGCTCCGGGAGCGGGGGCGGCATCATGACGCCGAGCGGTCGGGCCGTGGGGGGAGGGGGCCCGACCACTCGGCGTCATGACGGCGGGGAACCGGGCGGCTGAACGACGGGGGAGTGGACCAGCCGCCCGGAGTACGGGGTGCGGAATCAGGCGTGGGCCAGTTCCTTCTCTCCGCCCTGCCCGGACGGATCGGCCGGGGCGTGCTCGTCCAGCAGCGTGGTCTCGTCGAAGGGCAGCCGGCCCGAGAGCACCTCCTGGACGCGCTCCTTGTCGATCTCCTTCGTCCAGGTGCCGACCAGCACGGTGGCGACGGCGTTGCCGCCGAAGTTGGTCAGGGCGCGGGCCTCGCTCATGAAGCGGTCGATGCCGACGATCAGGCCGACGCCGTCGACCAGTGCGGGCTTGTGCGACTGCAGACCGCCGGCCAGCGTGGCGAGACCGGCGCCGCTGACACCCGCCGCACCCTTGGAGGCGACCAGCAGGAAGAGCAGCAGCGGGATCTGCTCGCCGACGGACATCGGTGTGCCCAGCGCATCGGCGATGTAGAGCGAGGCCATGGTCATATAGATCATGGTGCCGTCGAGGTTGAAGGAGTAGCCGGTCGGGACGGTGATGCCGACCACCGGCTTGCTGACGCCCAGGTGCTCCATCTTCGCGATGAGCCGCGGCAGCGCGGACTCGGACGAGGAGGTCGACAGGATCAGCAGGAACTCACGGCCCAGATACTTGAACAGCGCCAGCACATTGACGCCCGCGACGACCCTCAGCAGCGTTCCGAGCACCACGAACAGGAACA
Organism: Streptomyces nodosus; assembly: GCF_008704995.1. Classification (NCBI taxonomy): domain Bacteria; kingdom Bacillati; phylum Actinomycetota; class Actinomycetes; order Kitasatosporales; family Streptomycetaceae; genus Streptomyces; species Streptomyces nodosus. Next base: position 5,152,045 of record NZ_CP023747.1, on the reverse strand, counting down.
GCACACAGGTCACATAGAAGCCGAGCATCAGCACGGCCAGGCTCTTGAGCGCGTCCAGTCCCGCCGAGCCCACCACGGCGGCGATCGCACCGAAGGCACCGACCGGGGCGGCCCACATCACCATGGCGAGGACCCGGAAGACCAGCCGCTGGATGTGCTCGATGCCGCGCAGCACCGGGGCGCCGGCCGAGCCCATGGCCTGCAGCGCGAAGCCGGCGAGCAGCGCGACCAGCAGGGTCTGCAGGACCTGGCCCTCGGTGAAGGCGGAGACAAAGGTCGTCGGAATGATCGAGAGCACGAAGTCGACCGGCGGCAGCGCGTCGGACGACACCTGGGCCTGGCCCGTCTGCTTGATCGCGTCCGTCAGATGGAGGCCGTCACCGGGGTGCAGCACATTGCCGACGACCAGACCGATGGCCAGCGCGACCAGGGACATCACCAGGAAGTAGCCGAGTGCGATACCGCCGACCGCGCCCACCTTGGCGGCCTTGCGCACCGAGCCGATGCCCAGCACGATCGTGCAGAAGATGATCGGCGAGATCATCATCTTGATCAGGTTCACAAAGCCCGTGCCGAGCGGCTTGAACTCGATCGCGACATCGGGTGCGAGCAGACCCACGGCTATGCCCAGCACCACCGCGGCGATCACCGCGATGTAGAGATAGTGCGTACGGTCCCGCTTGACCGCCGGTGCGGCGGATGCCGCCGGGGATGTGCCGGCCACGGTTGACCTCCTTGAGACGACGTCGGCTCGTTCCGGCGTGCGGCTCACGTCCGGGAAAGGGCGGGAGGCGTGCTCCCGGCGTCCCGGGAGGCGTGGCGCGTCTCCCGGGGGATGCGGTGACTATCTCCCGGCATGTGAGGGCGGTCACCCTTCCGTTCATTGAGTTCACGCCTTTCTTTAGCCCGCGCTTATACCGCGGGAGAGACTGTGCGGCATGCCCATGCCCCGTCTTCCCGGACCCCGCAGCCTGGCCGGCCAGCTCTTCGCGATGCAGGCCGTGCTGATCGCGGTGATCGTCACCGGGTACGCGCTGTTCACCTATGTCAGCGATCACCGCCAGGCCGGGCAGGCGGCCGGCCGCCAGGCCATGGCGGTGGCCCGCTCGATCGCGGACGCGCCCTCGGTGCGGCAGGCCGTCGCCACCGCCGATCCGACGGCGCGGCTCCAGCCCTACGCCCTCCGGGTGCAGCGGGACACCGGCGTGGACTTCGTCACGATCATGAACCCGGAGGGGATCCGCTGGACCCATCCCGACACCGGCCAGATCGGCAGGCGTTTCCTCGGCCATATCGCCCGCGCCCAGGCCGGCGAGTCCTTCACCGAGACCTACACCGGCACCCTCGGCCCGTCCGTCCGCGCCGTCACCCCCATCGAGGACGACGGCGAGATCATCGGGCTGGTGAGCGCGGGCATACGGGTCGAGGCCATCAGCGAGCGGCTCCAGGACCAGGTGACCGCGCTGCTCGGGGTGGCCGGCGGCGCGCTGGTGCTGGGCGCGATCGGCACCTATGTGATCAACGCCCGGCTGCGCCGCTCCACCCACGGGATGAACGCCACCGAGCTGAGCCGGATGCACGACTACCACCAGGCCGCACTGCACGCCGTGCGCGAGGGTCTGCTGATGCTGGACGGCGGGTTCCGGGTGGCGCTGATCAACGACGGCGGCCGGGAGCTGCTCGGGGTGAGCGGAGAGGTGGTGGGCCGCTCGGTGGCGGACCTGGGTCTGCCGGGCCCGCTGACGGGTGCGCTGCTGTCCTCCGCGTCACGGGTGGACGAGGTCCATCTGACGGGGACCCGCGTCCTGGTGGTGAACACCTCCCCGGTCTCCGGCGGCGAACGCCGGGGCGCCGTGGTCACCCTCCGCGATGTGACCGAACTCCAGTCCCTGACGGGCGAGCTGGACTCGGAGCGCGGCTTCACCCAGGCGCTGCGCTCCCAGGCCCATGAGGCGGCGAACCGGCTGCACACGGTGGTCTCGCTGATCGAACTGGGCCGCACGGACGAGGCCGTCGACTTCGCCACGGCCGAACTGGAACTGGCGCAGGCCCTGACGGACCAGGTGGTCGCGGCGGTCGACGAGCCGGTGCTCGCGGCCCTGTTGCTCGGCAAGGCGGCCCAGGCCAACGAGCGGGGCGTGGAGTTCGTGGTGGCGGAGGACAGCCGTATCGACGACCGGCTGCTGCCGCCCTCGCTACCGGCCCGCGATCTGGTGACGATCCTGGGCAATCTGATCGACAATGCGATGGACGCCGCGGCGGGGGGCCCGGCGGGCGCACGGGTGACGGTGACCGCGTACACCGACGACGCTGACGGCGCCGACGACACGAACGGCTCGGGCCTGGTGCTGCGGGTCGCCGACACGGGGGCGGGTGTGGATCCGGCGCACGCCGAGGCGGTGTTCGAACGGGGGTGGTCGACCAAGTCCACGACCGCTCCCGGCGGCCGGGGTCTCGGCCTCGCCCTGGTCCGTCAGACGGTACGGCGTCACCGGGGCACCCTGACCGTGTCGGAGGCGGCCGGGGGCGGGGCGGAATTCGAGGCGAGAGTGCCGTTGCCTACCGTGGACGCTGCCGCTCCGGCCGAGCCGACCTCGCCGGGAGCCGAGAGCCGTTCCGTCCGGGGGTGACATATGAGAGGTGACGCATGAGAGGTGACGCATGACCGAGGCCATCCGCGTCCTGGTCGTGGAGGACGACCCGGTGGCCGCCGCCGCACACATCCTGTACGTCGGCCGGGTCCCGGGCTTCACGGCCGTAGGAAAGGCGCAGACCGGCGCGGAGGCGCGACGCCTGCTGGAGCGCACCCCGGTGGATCTGCTGCTCCTGGATCTGCATCTGCCGGATGTGCACGGGCTGAAGCTGGCCCGCTCGCTGCGGGCGGCCGGACATCACGCGGACGTCATAGCGGTGACCTCCGCCCGGGATCTCGCGGTCGTCCGGGAGGGTGTCTCCCTGGGCGTCGTCCAGTACGTGCTGAAACCGTTCACCTTCGCGACCCTGCGGGACCGTCTGGTGCGCTACGCGGAGTACCGCGCGACGGTGGGCGAGGCCAGCGGCCAGGACGAGGTGGACCGCGCCCTGGCCACCCTGCGGGCACCGGCACCCTCGGCCCTGCCGAAGGGCCTGAGCGCGCCGACCCTGGAGCGGGTGACCGGGGCGTTGCGGGACCGCGGGACGGGGCTCACGGCGGCCGGCGTCGCCGAGACCGTGGGGATCTCCCGGATCACGGCCCGGCGGTATCTGGAGCATCTGGTGGAGACGGGCCGGGCCGAGCGGCACCCGCAGTACGGGCAGGTGGGGCGGCCCGAGCTGGTGTACCGGTGGGTCCGGCGCGCGGAGCGGGGACACTGAGGGACGCCTCGCGGGTCCCCGGGCACCGGCACAGGGGGGACGCCCCTAGAACACCGACTCCGTCTCGTCCATCCGGTCCTTCGGAACGGTCTTCAGCTCGGTGACCGCCTCCGCCAGCGGCACCATCACCACATCGGTGCCGCGCAGCGCCGTCATCATGCCGAACTCGCCGCGGTGCGCCGCCTCGATCGCATGCCAGCCGAAGCGCGTGGCCAGCACCCGGTCGTAGGCGGTCGGCGTGCCGCCGCGCTGCACATGCCCGAGGATGACCGGCTTGGCCTCCTTGCCGAGCCGCCGCTCCAGCTCGTACGCCAGTGCGGTGCCGATGCCCTGGAAGCGCTCATGGCCGTACTGGTCGATCGCGCCCTTGCCGTAGTCCATGGTGCCCTCGGCGGGGTGCGCGCCCTCAGCGACGCAGATCACCGCGAACTTCTTGCCGCGGGCGAAGCGCTCCTCGACCATCTTGACCAGGTCGGTGGGGTCGAAGGGGCGCTCCGGCAGGCAGATGCCGTGGGCGCCGGCCGCCATGCCCGACTCCAGCGCGATCCAGCCCGCGTGGCGGCCCATGACCTCCACCACCATGACCCGCTGATGGGACTCGGCCGTCGTCTTCAGCCGGTCCATCGCCTCGGTGGCCACGGTCACCGCCGTGTCGAAGCCGAAGGTGCGGTCCGTGGAGGAGATGTCGTTGTCGATCGTCTTGGGGACGCCGACCACCGGAAGGCCCGCGTCCGAGAGCATGCGGGCCGCGGTCAGGGTGCCCTCGCCGCCGATCGGGATCAGGGCGTCGATGCCGAAGTCGCGGATCATGTCCGACGCGTTCTCACAGGCCTCGCGCAGCCGGTCGCGCTCCAGACGGGAGGAACCGAGGATGGTGCCGCCGCGGGCCAGGATGCCGCTGACGCCGTCGAGGTCGAGCGAGCGGTAGTTGCCTTCGAGCAGACCCCGGTAACCGTCCTCGAAGCCGATCACCTCGTCGCCGTACTGCGCCACCGCGCGGTGCACGACCGATCGGATCACTGCGTTCAGGCCCGGGCAGTCGCCGCCTGCGGTGAGTACTCCGATGCGCATCGTGCTGTGTCTCCTGCTCGCTGTCGGTACCGGTGAGCCAATCCGATTGTTCCACGCCTCACAGGCGACCGTCGCCCCCCTGCCCCGTCGCTCCCGTCCACCCCTCGTTCCCCGTGCGTCCGCCCCCTCCGTCCGCCCTCCCGATCCCCCTGGATCCCGGGGTCCTGGGGGGCGGCGTGACCAGCCCCGGAGGTATCGTCAAGGGGGTTCCGGCCGCCCGCACGGGCGACATTTCGCGGTCGTGGAACCCCTCATCAAGGCATTCGACATCACCACGAGAACACCCGGAACCGATCATGATGCCCCTGTCGCTCCTTGACGCAGAAGGCGGCGGGGCGCCGGTCGTTCCGAGGGCCGCCCGAGCCTCCTCCTGCCCGCCACTTCCACCACTCGAGAGACGAAACGGAGAACACGCGTGACGCGCAGCGTGTATGTGACCGGGATCGACCGCGGCGACGGCCGCCAGGTCGTCGAGCTGGGAGTCATGGAACTCCTGACCCGGCAGGTCGACCGGGTGGGCGTCTTCCGCCCGCTCGTCCATGACGGCCCCGACCGTCTCTTCGAGCTGCTGCGCGCCCGCTACCGGCTGTCCCAGGACCCGGCGACCGTGAACGGCCTGCACTACGAGGAGGCGTCCGCGCTCCAGGCCGAGCGGGGCACCGACGAACTGGTGTCGGCCCTCGTCGACCGGTTCCACACGGTGGCCCGTGACTACGAGGTCGTCCTCGTCCTCGGCTCCGACTTCGCCGACACCCAGGTCCCGGACGAGTTGTCCCTCAACGCGCGGCTCGCCAACGAGTTCGGGGCCTCCGTGATCCCGGTCGTCGGCGGGCGCCGGCAGAGCGCCGAGTCGGTGCGTGCCGAGGCGCGCAACGCCTTCCGCGCCTACGACGGACTGGGCTGCGACGTGCTCGCCATGGTCGTCAACCGGGTGGCCGGGGAGGACCGGGACGGGATAGCCGAGCGGCTCGGCTCCCGGCTGCCCGTGCCGTGCTACGTCCTTCCCGACGACTCCGCGCTGTCGGCCCCGACGGTCGCCCAGATCGCCCAGGTCCTCGGTGCCCGGGTCGTTCTCGGCGACGACTCGGGGCTGGCGCGTGACGCCCTCGACTTCGTCTTCGGCGGCGCGATGCTGCCGAACCTCCTCAAGGCCCTGACCCCGGGGTGCGTCGTGGTGACGCCGGGCGACCGCGCCGATCTGGTGGTCGGCTCGCTGGCCGCGCACAGCGCCGGGAACCCGCCGATCGCCGGCGTGCTGCTCACCCTGAACGAGGTGCCCGGCGACGAGATCCTCACCCTCGCCGACCGCCTCGCCCCGGGCACCCCGGTGCTCGCGGTGACCGGCAACAGCTTCACCACCGCCTCCCGGCTCTTCACCCTGGAGGGCAAGCTCAACGCGTCCACCCCGCGCAAGGCGGAGCGGGCGCTCGGGCTCTTCGAGCGGTATGTCGACACCGCCGAGCTGCTCAAGCGGGTGTCCGCGCCGAGCAGTGACCGGCTCACCCCGATGATGTTCGAGCACCAGCTGCTGGAGCAGGCCCGCACCGACCGCCGCCGGGTGGTGCTCCCGGAGGGCACCGAGGAGCGGGTGCTGCACGCCGCCGAGGTGCTGCTGCGCCGGGACGTCTGCGATCTGACCCTGCTCGGGCCCGTGGACCAGATCCGCAAGAAGGCCGCCGACCTCGGCATCGACCTCGGCGGCTCGGAGCTGATCGACCCGGCCGGCTCCGAACTGCGTGAAGCCTTCGCCGAGAAGTACGCCAAGCTGCGCGCCCACCGGGGCGTCACGGTCGAGGTGGCGTACGACGTGGTCGCCGATGTGAACTACTTCGGCACCCTCATGGTGGAGGAGGGGCTCGCCGACGGCATGGTGTCCGGGTCCGTGCACTCCACGGCCGCCACCATCCGGCCCGCCTTCGAGATCATCAAGACCCGGCCCGACGCGAAGATCGTCAGCTCGGTCTTCTTCATGTGCCTCGCCGACAAGGTGCTGGTCTACGGCGACTGCGCGGTGAACCCCGCCCCGGACGCCGAGCAGCTCGCCGACATCGCCCTCCAGTCGGCCACCACCGCACGGCAGTTCGGGGTGGAGCCGAGGGTGGCGATGCTGTCGTACTCCACCGGCACCTCCGGCTCGGGCGCCGATGTGGACAAGGTGCGCGAGGCCACCGAGCTGGTGCGGCTGCGCGCACCCGAGCTCAAGATCGAGGGCCCGATCCCGTACGACGCCGCCGTCGAGCCCACCGTCGCGGCGACCAAGCTGCCGGGCTCGGAGGTCGCCGGGCAGGCGTCCGTGCTGATCTTCCCGGACCTGAACACCGGCAACAACACCTACAAGGCCGTGCAGCGCTCGGCCGGTGCGATCGCCGTCGGCCCGGTGCTGCAGGGCCTGCGCAAGCCCGTCAACGACCTGTCCCGGGGCGCTCTGGTCCAGGACATCGTCAACACGGTGGCCATCACCGCGATCCAGGCCCAGAGCCCCCACGAGAAGGCGCCCGCCCAGTGACCAAGACCCGAGTCCTCGTCCTCAACTCCGGCTCCTCGTCGGTGAAGTACCAGCTGCTGGACATGCGGGACAGCAGCCGGCTGGCGGTGGGCCTCGTCGAGCGCATCGGCGAGCACACCTCCCGGCTCAGCCACACGGCGTTCACCGCCCGGCAGACCCGTGAGCAGACCGGGCCGATCGCCGACCACGAGGCCGCCCTCAAGGCCGTCGCCGAGGAACTCGCCCGGGACGGGCTGGGCCTGGACTCCCCGGAACTGGCCGCCATCGGGCACCGTGTGGTGCACGGCGGCCGTACCTTCACCGAGCCCACCGTGATCGACGACGCCGTGCTCGACGAGATCGAGCGGCTGATCCCGGTCGCGCCGCTGCACAACCCGGCCAACCTCACCGGCATCCGCACCGCCATGGCGCTGCGCCCGGACCTGCCGCAGGTCGCGGTCTTCGACACCGCCTTCCACACCACCATGCCGGAGTCCGCGGCACGCTACGCCATCGATGTACGCACGGCGGACCGCCACCGCATCCGGCGCTACGGGTTCCACGGGACCTCGCACGCGTACGTCTCCCGGGCCACCGCGAAGCTGCTGGGCAAGGCCCCGGAGGACGTCAATGTGATCGTGCTGCACCTCGGCAACGGCGCCTCCGCGTCGGCGGTCCGAAAGGGCCGGTGCGTGGAGACCTCCATGGGGCTCACGCCCCTGGAGGGACTGGTGATGGGGACGCGTTCCGGTGATCTCGACCCCGCCGTCATCTTCCATTTGGCGCGTGTCGGCGGAATGTCCGTCGACGAGACCGACACTCTCCTCAACAAGGAGAGCGGATTGGTCGGACTGTGCGGCGACAACGACATGCGGGAAATCCGGCGCCGGGTCGACGAGGGCGACGAGGAGGCACGGCTCGCCTTCGACATCTACGTCCACCGGCTGAAGAAGTACATCGGCGCCTACAACGCCGTGCTGGGCCGGGTGGACGCGATCGCCTTCACGGCCGGGGTGGGCGAGAACTCGGCCCCGGTGCGCGAGGCAGCCGTGGCGGGTCTGGAGGAACTGGGCCTGGCGGTGGACGGCGACCTGAACGCCGTCCGCAGCGGCGAACCGCGGCTGATCTCGCCCCCGGGGACCCGGGTGGCGGTCGCCGTGGTGCCCACCGACGAGGAATTGGAGATCGCCACACAGACCTATGCACTGGTCGCAGGGACCGGCTGAACCCATTCGATCGGTTCTCGCCTGAGCGCACACCCGCGCATTTGTATCTTCCGCCCGACGGAATATTCCGCAGCGAAACAAACCGATAGGATCGCCCCATGCGCCGTTCGAAAATCGTCTGTACTCTCGGCCCCGCGGTCGACTCCCACGAGATGCTCGTCGCGCTGATCGAAGCCGGCATGAATGTGGCCCGCTTCAACTTCAGCCACGGCACGCACGAAGAGCACCAGGGGCGGTACGACCGCGTCCGGGCCGCCTCCGCCGAGACCGGCAAGGCCATCGGCGTCCTCGCGGACCTCCAGGGCCCGAAGATCCGTCTGGAGACCTTCGCGGAGGGTCCGGTCGAGCTGGTGCGCGGTGACGAGTTCACCATCACCGTCGAGGACGTGCCGGGCGACAAGCACATCTGCGGGACGACCTACAAGGGCCTGCCCGGCGATGTCTCCAAGGGCGACCAGATCCTGATCAACGACGGCAACGTCGAGCTGAAGGTTCTGGACGTCGAGGGCCCCCGGGTCCGGACGATCGTCATCGAGGGCGGCGTCATCTCCGACCACAAGGGCATCAATCTGCCCGGCGCGGCGGTGAATGTCCCGGCGCTGTCCGAGAAGGACGTCGAGGACCTGCGGTTCGCGCTGCGCATGGGCTGCGACATGGTCGCGCTCTCCTTCGTGCGGGACGCCGACGACGTCAAGGACGTGCACCGCGTCATGGACGAGGAGGGCCGTCGCGTCCCGGTCATCGCCAAGGTGGAGAAGCCGCAGGCGGTGGCGAACATGGAGGACGTCGTGATGGCGTTCGACAGCGTGATGGTCGCCCGCGGCGACCTGGCCGTCGAGTACCCGCTCGAAAAGGTCCCGATGGTGCAGAAGCGGCTGATCGAGCTGTGCCGCCGCAACGCCAAGCCGGTGATCGTGGCGACCCAGATGATGGAGTCGATGATCACCAACTCCCGTCCCACCCGCGCCGAGGCCTCCGACGTGGCCAACGCCATCCTGGACGGTGCGGACGCGGTGATGCTGTCGGCCGAGTCGAGCGTCGGCGCCTATCCGATCGAGACGGTCAAGACGATGTCGAAGATCGTGGTCGCGGCCGAGGAGGAGCTGCTCGCCAAGGGGCTCCAGCCGCTGGTCCCGGGCAAGAAGCCGCGCACCCAGGGCGGTTCGGTGGCCCGCGCCGCCTGTGAGATCGCGGACTTCCTGGGCGGCAAGGGCCTGGTGGCCTTCACCAAGTCCGGTGACACCGCCCGCCGGCTGTCCCGCTACCGGGCCTGCCAGCCGATCCTGGCGTTCACCACGGACGAGTCCACCCGCAATCAGCTGACCCTGAGCTGGGGCGTGGAGTCGCATGTGGTGCCGTTCGTGAACAGCACCGACGAGATGGTCGAGCTGGTGGACCAGGAGCTGGTGAAGCTCAAGCGGTTCAACGACGGCGACATCGTGATCATCACGGCCGGCTCCCCGCCCGGGGTCCCCGGCACCACCAACATGGTCCGCGTGCACCACCTCGGCGAGGACCACCACGGCTGATCCCTCCGCCCGGCACCCGGCGACGGCGCCCCACCGGCCGGGCACGGACTCCGTTCAGGGCACCGGCCCCGTTCCCTCGGTCGAGGGGACGGGGCCGGTGCCTTTTCTCGCGGCTCCCGAACGGGCCTCGGGCGGTGCTCAGTTCCCCCCGGTGACGTACTGGTGCATGCCGGGCACATGCAGGGTCCCGCCGAACTGTCCGGCCTGAACGACCTTCACATGGGTGAAGTAGATCACCGGAATGTCCAGTGGCGGAGGCTTGTCCGGGGTGAAGGTGACCGGTATCAGTCCGAGCAGATTGCCGGAGATGCTCTCCGTGTACATCACCGTCCTGCCGTCACGGATGGTGGACACCGAGCCCTTGGCCGCCTGCACATGATAGGTCTCGCCCCGCTGACCGGCGACGATCTGGTGCAGATCGCCGATGTCGGTGCCGTCGGAGATCACATACTTCAGCACCCGCTTGACGGTGCCGTCGGCGGTGCGCACCTTGACGATGCCCTCGTACCTGGCGCCCTTGAGCAGCAGCGAGCTGGCCTCCAGGTGCCACGGCTCGTCGGGCAGGGCCACGATGTCCTCGACGCCGCCCTCCGCGTCGGTGGCCCTGGGGCAGTCCTCGGCGAGCGCGTCCTCGTCGGCGGACGGACTCGGGTCGTCCGACGGCTCGGCCTCCGCCGTGGCGTCCGGGGTCCCAGTGGCCTCGGAGGCCGCCCCGGCCGCCTGGTCCGCGGCGCCCCGCGCCGTGTCCCCCGCGGTGTCGGCGGCCTTCCCGGCGGCGCCGCTGACCTTCCCCGCGGTGTCGGTCACGGCGGAAGAGGCGTCTTTCGCCGTGTCCTTCACGGTCTCCCCGGCCGGCTTGGAGGCCGTCTCCTTCGCGGTCTCCTGGGCCGGCGGCTTCGCCGTCTCCTGCTCCGCGGCCGGCGGTGCCGCCGGTTCCGGGGCCTTCTGGGACGCCCCGCCGGGCGTGAGGACGTTCTTGAGCGCGTCGCCGATGCCCCCCAGCAGCCCGCCGCCGCCCGTGGGCGCCGAGGTGCTCGGAGCGGGCGCCTCCGCGCCCTTGCCGGGCGTGTCCGCCGAGGGCGCGGAGGGGGGCGCGGGCGGCGTGGGCGCGGCCTTGTCGTCGGAACCTGAATCCGACGAAGAGGACGAGTCCGACGCATTGCCCGACGTCCGGTCCGGTGCCTTGCCCGGGGCCTTGTCCGGAACCTTTTCCGGGGCCTTGTCGGCGCCCGCCGGAGACGCCGTATCCACCTGCTCCTGGTCGTCGGCGGTCGGGGAGGCGGTGGCCGAGGCGGACGGCGACGGTGAGGACGACGCCTCCGCCGAGTCCTCGGAGTCCTCCAGGGCCTCCACGCACTTCTGGTACTCGTCGACCGTCAGGCTCGTGGCCGAGGCATGGTCGTCGGCCCGGGCCAGCCCGTTGAGACCCAGCCCGATGAAGACCGCGGTGGGCATCGCCGCCAGGGCCATGGCCTTGCCGGCCGGCATATGGAACCTGGTGAACAGCGGCTTCCTGGGGGCCGCATGGCGCGGCCCGGTTCTCCCACGGGACGCGTCCGCGTCCGCCCCATGGGTCACCTCGTCAGCCGGCACTGTGCCTCCCGTTCGCCCCGTCGGCGGGGTTGGTCTCGGACAGTTCATTCGGCTCGCCCGTCCCGCCGGCCGCTTCCGTCACGGCTTCCGGCGCGGCCTCCGTCGCCGCTCTCGCCTCCGCGCTCCGGAGCGTTCTGCCGTCCTGCCCGGCGTCCCCGCGCTCCTGCGTCCCGGGCGGCACACCCGGGGCCCAGGAGACGGCCATCGCCCCGCCGATCAGCGCCAGCAGAAAGCCGATGAGGAAGCCGCCGAAGTTGGAGACCGGAAGGGACACCAGCGCCAGCAGGATCGCGGCGACACCCGCGAAGATCTGGATGTGCTTCTGGAACCACAGGCTGATGCCGAGCACGATGAGCAGCACCCCGATGATCAGGGACCCGGCGCCCGCGGTGGTGGACATCGCCAGCGTCAGATGGCCGAACTGGAGGTGCGCGTACGGGAAGTACATGATCGGAAAGCCACCGAGGAGGACGTACAGCCCGGCCCAGAACGGGCGGGTGCCCCGCCAGGCGCGGAACTGCGACCTCCGGCGAACGATCTGGCCGGATATGGCAGAGGTCTCGGCGCTCATGGAAAACAGCTCCCTGGTGCGGCGTTGCTGTGCTGATGGTGGTGCGTTGAGAGAGGGCGAGCCCTGGGGAGAGGGGGCGGGCGGGGACGCCTGGGCGCCCCCGCCCGTCACCGAGTGCCCGGTGGCGCGGCAGGCAACGTCGGCCCGCGACGGGGCGAACGTTGCCTGTCGGAGCGCTAGTAGCACTCGTGGTCGGGACCAGAACCCACCGACAGCCCCATGTGCAGACCGGGGAGCCGGAAGGTTCCCGCGGTGGTCGCCCACGCCGTCTGCTTCACGTCGGTCAGCTTCGCCTCCGTGGCGCGCTGGGCGAACCCGTTGCGGTTGGCCTGCTCCTCGCCACCCTTCATACCGGGGCTGGTGCCGTTCCCGGCGAGGTCCCCGGCGGCAACACCGATCTCCATGTTCTTGAACGTGGCATCGGCGCCGAGGTCCTCGACGTCGATGTACAGGTTCTCGGCGTAGACCTGCTTCTCCTCCTTGCTGCTGTCACCCGCCGTGAGCTTCAGGGTGACGGACCCGAGCACCGGGATGTTCGGGGTGACGACCGACTGACACATCCTCTGGATATGGGCGCTGGAGAACGCCGAGACCGCCACGGGGTGGGCCGTGCTGCCACCGCTGAGGGTGGTGCCGGCGTCGATGGCCCCGTACTGCGAGAAGCCGTTGCCGTTGAGCTCCTTCGCCGTCACCTTGAACGACTGCCCCGACACACTGAACGACGCGGCGAGCGCGCCCTGTGCCAGGGCGACACCTATTACCGCCGTGGCGGCCACGCTGGGCACCATGACCACAGCGAACCGCTTCCATCTGGTCCCGCCACGCACCTGGGACTCCATCTTTCCTCCTTCTCGGACGTACATCTCCTGCCCCCGGCTCACTGCCGGTGGGCGGCTCGGCCGGGGCAGGGATGGGAGAAGTGCTACGTCCTCGGGAAGAAGAGCGCCTGCGCTCGAAGGCGCCAACCGCGCCCGAATCACCGGCGATCACCCCCGAGCGACAACCACTGGTCGCGCCTGACACGCATCACGCACAACCTGCCGGACAGGCTCCGCCGCAGCGAAGACCCCCCTGTCCAGGAGCCGGCATCACCGCAGTCGGCTCCTGCCCGGTGGGGTTCCATGAAAATCCGTTGACCGGCTGGCTTGTCGGGTACGGCGATGGACCGGGCGTCGCCGATCGTGGTGCATTCTCGCCGCCCCCGCAAGGGGGTTCGTTACTCACTGGTAACGGCCGGGCAATCGAAGGCCGACACAGCGGCATCGCCCGGCAACTCTTCGTGGCGCAAAGGGGGATGACAAAACAACCGAAGAGGGTACAGAACCATCCGAGCGGACGGCCCCGACCTACTCCGAGTAACAGCGGCCGCGATTGCCAAGATTTGGCAAAGCGCGGCCGCCCGGTGCCCCTGTCGGCTGATCCTTCACTCGGGCATCACATGCCCGCGGCTTGATGGCCCGTCAGAACAGGGCCCGCGCGAGGGCCCTGCGGGCCGCGGTCACGCGGGGATCGTCCGCGCCGACCACCTCGAAGAGCTCCAGCAGCCGCAGCCGTACGGCCTCGCGGTCCTCCCCCGCCGTGCGCTTGACGGTCTCGACGAGCCGCCCGAACGCGTCCTCCACATGTCCGCCCACCAGATCCAGGTCGGCGGCGGCGATCTGAGCCTCCGCATCGCCCGGCTGCTCGGCGGCCTCCTTGCGCACCCGCTGCGGATCCAGGTCCTGCACCCGCTGGAGCAACTCCGCCTGGGAGAGCCCCAGTCGGGCCTCCGTGTTGCCCGGGTCGTCGCTCAGCACATTCTTGTACGCCTGGACGGCGCCGCCCAGATCGCCCGCGTCCAGCGCCTGCACGGCGGCCTCGAGCAGCGCGTCATGGGGGCCGACGGGAACCTGGGGTGCGGCCTCGGCGTCGTCCGCCCGGGCGTCCGGGTCAACGGTCAGACCGGTCAGCCCGAAGCGCTGCTCGGCGACCTGGACCAACTGGTCGAGGGTGGCGCGGATCTGCTGCTCGGGGGCGGCCCCCTGGAAGAGGGGCAGTGCCTGCCCGGCGACGACGGCGAAGACGGCCGGGATCCCCTGGATGCCGAACTGCTGCATCAGCATCTGGTTGGCGTCGACGTCGATCTTGGCGAGCACGAACTGGCCGTTGTACTCGACGGCCAGCCGCTCCAGGACCGGGCTCAGCTGCTTGCACGGCTGACACCACTCGGCCCAGAAGTCGATGACGACCGGCACCTCGGTGGATCGCTGGAGGACGTCGCGCTCGAACCCCGCCTCGTCGACGTCGATGACGAGGGCGGCCGGGGTGACCGCTCCTCCCCCACCCTGCCGGGCCGCTTCGGCGCGCGCCTGCTCCGCCTTCGCCTTGGCCTCCTGGGCGGCCTTCACCGCGGCGAGGTCGACGACTCCGCTCATGGACATGTTCCGTGGCTGCATGAGTACATCCTCCCCCTTCCGCGCACCGCTGTGAAAAACGCTGTGAAATCCGGCCCGGGCCGGTGAATCTCTGCGCCGGGTCCCCACCCGGCGCCGGTGGTTGTCGCTCACGCACACGGCACACCGGAGGGGCCGCGCACGATTTCGCTACGGCTCGTAGCGTAACTTCCTCCGGGACCCCCTCGTACCCCCTCTTTCGTGATCTCCCTCACTCCTTCACAGCGCCGCCCCTTCCCGGCGCGACCCGGTCCGGCGCCGGAGGAGACGGATAGGGTCACCGGCATGCAGAACAGCTCCCGTACGGGGCGCCCCCGCAGCGCCGCCGCGGACGCCGCGATCCTGGAGGCGACGCGGGAGGCCCTGGTCGAACTCGGCTGGTCGAAGCTCACCCTGCAGGATGTGGCGACGCGGGCCGGGGTCGCCAAGACCACCCTCTACCGCCGCTGGGCGGGCAAGAACGAGCTGGTGGTGGACGCGGTGGCGGCCCTCTTCGACGAACTGGAGCTGCCCGACCGCGGCAGCCTGGCCGCGGACATCGAGGGCGTGGTGCTCCAGTTCGCGGCGATCCTGGACCGCCCGGAGGCCAAGAGCGGCCTGATGGCCGTCATGACCGAGTCCACCCGGGACGACGCGCTGCGCGAACGCATCCGCACCTCGATCGTGGCCCGCCAGAAGCGTCTGGTGCTGGCGGGCCGGGCACGGGCGACGGCCCGCGGCGAGCTGCCTCCCGCGGCCGACGCCGGGGAGGCGGCCCGCACCGTCGATCTGATCTTCGACATGGTGGCGGGTGCCGTGCTCCACCGCACCCTGGTCAGCGCCCGCCCGGCGGACGAGGAGTGGGTCCGCGGCTTCACCCGGGTGCTGCTGGGGGGCCTGACGGCACCGGCCACCCGGCCGTGGCCGTCTCAGAAGCCCGGCGGCTCCGTGTAGATCCCCCACTCGTCCCGCAGCGCCCCGCAGATCTCGCCGAGCGTCGCCTCCGCGCGCACCGCGTCCAGCATGGGGCCGATCATGTCGGTGCCGTCGCGTGCCGCCGCCAGCATGCCGTCGAGCGCCGTACGCACCGCGGTCTCGTCCCGCGCCGCCCGGCGCGCCGCGAGCACCCGCACCTGCTCCCGCTCCACCTCGTGGCCGACCCGCAGGATCTCCAGGTCCCCGGTGACCGATCCGGTGTGGACATTGACGCCCACCACGTGCTTGTCGCCCTTCTCCAGGGCCTGCTGATAGCGGAAGGCGGACTCCGCGATCTCGCCCGTGAACCAGCCGTCCTCGATCCCCCGCAGAATGCCGGAGGTCATCGGGCCGATCGGGTGCCGACCGTCCGGATGCGCCCGCAGTCCCCGCTCCTTGATCTGCTCGAAGATCTTCTCCGCGTCCGCCTCGATCCGGTCCGTCAGCTGCTCGACGTACCACGAACCGCCCAGCGGGTCCGCGACATGGGCGACCCCGGTCTCCTCCATCAGCACCTGCTGGGTGCGCAGCGCGATCTCCGCCGCCTGTTCGCTCGGCAGCGCCAGCGTCTCGTCCAGTGCGTTGGTGTGCAGCGAGTTGGTCCCGCCCAGCACCGCCGCCAGCGCCTCCACCGCCGTACGCACCACGTTGTTGTACGGCTGCTGGGCGGTCAGCGAGACCCCGGCGGTCTGGGTGTGGAAGCGCAGCCACTGCGCCTTGTCGCTCCGCGCGCCGTACACCTCGCGCATCCAGCGCGCCCAGATGCGGCGCGCGGCCCGGAACTTGGCGATCTCCTCGAAGAAGTCGACATGCGCGTCGAAGAAGAAGGACAGCCCCGGGGCGAAGACATCCACGTCGAGCCCGCGGCTGAGCCCCAGCTCCACATATCCGAAGCCGTCCGCCAGGGTGTACGCCAGCTCCTGTGCGGCCGTCGCGCCCGCCTCACGGATGTGGTAGCCGGAGACGGACAGCGGCTTGTAGGCGGGGATGCCGGCCGTGCAGTGCTCCATCAGGTCGCCGATCAGACGCAGATGCGGCTCGGGCCGGAAGAGCCACTCCTTCTGGGCGATGTACTCCTTGAAGATGTCGGTCTGGAGCGTGCCGTTGAGCACGGCCGGGTCGACGCCCTGCCGCTCGGCGGCGACCAGATACATGCAGAAGACGGGGACGGCCGGACCGCTGATCGTCATCGAGGTCGTAACCTCACCCAGCTGGATGTCCTGGAACAGGACCTCCATGTCGGCCGCCGAGTCGATCGCCACCCCGCAGTGCCCGACCTCGCCCAGGGAGCGCGGATCGTCGGAGTCGCGGCCCATCAGCGTCGGCATGTCGAAGGCGACGCTCAGGCCTCCGCCGCCGGCCTCCAGGATCGCCTTGAAGCGCTCATTGGTCTGCTCGGCGTTCCCGAACCCGGCGAACTGGCGGACGGTCCAGCTCCGGCCCCGGTAGCCGGTCGGATACAGACCGCGGGTGAAGGGGTACTCGCCCGGCCAGCCGATCCGCTCGAAGCCCTCGTAGCTGTCGGTGGGCCGGGGCCCGTACACGGGCTCCACGGGGTCGCCGGAGAGCGTGGTGCGCGTCCAGCTCCTCGGGGGTTTCGCCTCGGAGCCCCCGGCCGCCTCACGCGTGCGTGCGGCGTCATAACGGGCCTGCCAGCGTCGGCGGCCCTCCGCGATGGCGTCAGCGTCCATACCGTCGAATTTACTAGGACGTCCTAGTAAATGTCGACCGCTACAGGGCCGCCCGACTCCGACCGGGTACGAGAAAACCGCCGTACCCCGCTCCCGCGGGCGTACGGCGGTGGCGACCCGCCTCAGGCCTTGGCGACCGCCGGTGTCGCGTCGGCGAGCTTGGTCTCCAGCTCATGGCTGACCTTGCGCTCCACGAAGAAGGCGGCCGTCGGGATCGTCCCCGCCAGCAGCACCCACAGCTGCTTGCCGACCGGCCACTTCGCCTTGGAGCCGAGGTCGAAGGCGAAGACCAGATAGACGACGTACAGCCAGCCGTGCGCGATGCCCACGACCCGGGTGAAGTCCGCGGCGCCGTTGATGTCCAGCAACTTGGCGATCACACCGAGGGTCAGCAGGACCAGCAGCACGCCGGTGACATAGGCCATGACGCG
Organism: Streptomyces nodosus; assembly: GCF_008704995.1. Taxonomy (NCBI): domain Bacteria; kingdom Bacillati; phylum Actinomycetota; class Actinomycetes; order Kitasatosporales; family Streptomycetaceae; genus Streptomyces; species Streptomyces nodosus. The sequence continues at coordinate 5,134,708 of NZ_CP023747.1, read as the reverse complement.
GTAGCGGGTCAGCACGCTTCGTTTCATGGGGACGAGCGTAACCGCAGGTTCCGGGCGATCTTCGGGCACCCCCGGCGGCGGACCGGCGCGTACGGGGCGCATACGGCGCGTGTCTACGCGGACTCGAAGTCCCCGGCGGCGACCCGCAGCGGGCGCAGCATCGCGAAGATCTCGGCGCACTCCTCGGCGTCATAGGCACCGAGCCCGAACTCCATCGCCATCAGGTCGCGGGTGGCCTCGTCACAGACCTCGCGGCCCTTGTCGGTGATGGAGGCGAGGGTGCCGCGGCCGTCGTCGGGGTTGGGCCGCTTGGCGACCAGACCGGACCTCACCAGGCGGTCGACCGTGTTGGTCACCGAGGTCGGGTGCACCATCAGACGCTCCCCGATCTTGGACATGGGTAGTTCGCCGGCCTTGGAGAAGGTGAGCAGCACCAGCGCCTCGTACCGCGCGAAGGTCAGTCCGTACGGTTTGACCACCGCGTCGACCTCGGCGAGCAGGATCTGCTGCGCCCGCATGATCGAGGTGATCGCGGCCATGGAGGGCACATTGCCCCATCGCTGTTTCCAGTGCTCGTCGGCGCGGGCGATGGGGTCGAAGGAGAGGCTGAGCGGCTTCGGCACGGCATCGACCTTACCGGCCGGTCACATGCTGGTCAGCCCCGTCTCGCCTTTCGGGCGGCCGGCCCCCTCGGGCGCACACTGGAAGAGCAAGGCCATACGCCCTGAGCCGAACGTGGAGGTGGACCATGAGCACCCTCGAAGAGCATGTGGACGTAGGAGTTCCGATCGACACGGCCTGGAACAGCCTTCATCGCGTGGAGGGCTATCCACGCTTTGTGGAGGGGGTACGGGAGGCCCGCTCCGAGACGGAGGGCCGGGCACGTCTGGACGTCGAGGCGGGCGGCCGGTCCCGTGAGTTCGAGACCGAGCTCTCCGACCGCGGCGGGGAACGTGTGATGGAGTGGCGGACCACGGGCGGTCCCCCGCTGACGGGCTCCTTCTCCCTCCAGGAGCTCGGCCGCGACCGCACCCGGGTCCAGATACGCCTCGAGTACGACCCCGGCGCCGTCCGGGAGACGTTCGGCGGCCCCAAGGGCTTCGCCCAGGCGAACGCGATCGAACGCATCGTCCGCTCCGATCTGGAGCAGTTCAAGGAGTACGTCGAACACGAGCGGTGACCCCGGTACTGCCGGAGGTCCGCCGGAGGGTGTGGCGGAGGGCGCGCTGGGCCACGGGGCCCAGGGTGTCGAGGGCCGCCACCAGGGACGCCAGTTGTTCCAGGGCGGCCAGGGCGGCGGCCGCGCCCTCCTCGTCCACCCCCTCGTACAGCTCGATCCCCACGAAGGAGGCGGACACCGCGCGGGCGAGCCCCGCGGGATCGGCGAACTCCGCGAGCGGCGTCGAGGCCAGCACCCGCTCCAGCACCCGCTCGATCTCCACGATCCACAGGTCGAGCCCGGCCGCCGTGGCCGAGGCCAGCCGGGGGTGGGCCTGGGCGCCGGCCAGCAGCTGGCCGAGCACGGCCACCTGCCCCGCCGCCTTCTCCTCCTCGTGCATCTCCCGCCCGAACACGAGGAGTTCGCCGAGCGAGTCGATCCGGTCCAGCCGCTCCCGGTACCGGGCCACCCGCTGCTCCGTGCCGTAGCGGCATGCCTCCGCGAGCAACTCCTCCACCGAACCGAAGTGGTAGAAGACCAGCGCCTGGTTGACGCCGGCGCCGGCCGCGACGGTCCGGGCCGAGGTCCCGGCGATGCCCTGCTCGGTGAGCGTCCGCAGCGCGCCCTCCAGCAGCTTCGTCCTGGTCGCCGCACTCATGCGCGCCCTTCCTTCCTCCCGCACCGGCCGGAGCCGGGACACACCCCGCGCACCGGGGTCATGACGGCCGCTCCAGGGTGGCCAGGAGACGGGGCGCGGCCGCCCGTGTGGGCGGGGTGCGCAGACAGCGCCGCGCGGCCGGGGTGCAGGAGCGGGGCGACGAGGACAGGGCCACCGCGACGGCGACGGCCAGCAGGAGCGGGCACAGATACGCCATCGCCGCCGCGAGCGGGCCGAAGAGGTGCGCGAAGGAGTCCAGGGCGAGACCGGTGCCGGCGGCGGCCACGACCAGGGCGCGGACGGCCAGTTCCACCAGCCAGTTCACCAGGGCGCGCTCCGGGGTGATCCCCCGCTCCAGCCACAGCCTCAGCCGGTCGAAGGACCAGGCGGTCGCCCAGCCCGTCAGCGGGCGGAGCAGGACGCGGTCCACGAGCATGCCCGCGCGGCCCCAGCGCGGCCGGTGGTCGTAGCCGGTCAGAAGGCGGATGCCGTCACCGTCGGGCACACACCGCCAGTAGCTGCCGCCCTCGGTGACCGGCGACAGCGGATGCGGGGAGGCGAAGCGCAGTGCGGAGGTGCGCGTCCCGTCCGGTGCCGTCTTCTCCCCCGCCGAGACCCCGGTCCCGGAGACCGTCACAAAGGGCAGGACGCGGGTGGCGTAACGGAAGCGCCGTGGTTCGCCCTCCGGGTGCGGAAGGCAGTCGATCTCGGTGAGGCGCAGGTCCCAGCGCCGGCGCCGCGCGGGGTCCTGGGTGTGTGCCCATATCCGGTCGAGGTCGTCGCGGATATGTGCCTCCACATAGATCCCCATGGCCGAATCCCCCCGACGATGAGCCGGTTTGAGCGATCGCTCAAACCGGTTCTGACACTACAACAGATTTGAGCGACCGCTCAAACCCCTCTCGGCCAGACTCCAGTTGCTCGAACCTCCGGGGCGGGAGAGGGCGCGCCGGCACCCGGACATGGGAGAACCCCGGCGCCCGGGCCGGGGTTCTCAGCTGCCGGAAGAACGGCGAAGGGCGCCTCAGGCGCCGGACAGATAGCGCTCCACCGTCTCCACCTTGGACGTCAGCCCGTCGGACACACCGGGGCGGATGTCCGCCTTGAGGACCACGGAGACCCTCGGGGCGCGCGCCTCGACCGCGGCGACGGCCCGCTTCACGACGTCCATGACCTCGTCCCACTCCCCCTCGATCGAGGTGAACATGGCGTCGGTGCGGTGCGGCAGACCCGACTCCCGTACGACCCGGACGGCGTCGGCGACATACTCCCCCACGTCCTCGCCGACACCCAGGGGCGTCACGGAGAAGGCGACGATCACGCGTTCACGATCCCTTCCTTGCGGGCGCGGGCGGCGATGACCGAGTCCTCGGCCTCCCGGCGCAGCCTGCGCTCGGCGAAGAAACCGCCGGTCGGCAGCACCGACAGGACGAAGTAGAGGGCCGCGGTCCCCAGCGGCCACCTGGCGCGGTTCCAGGCGTCCACCCAGAAGATCACATAGAGGATGAACAGGACGCCGTGGATGGCGCCCATCACGGGCACGGCGTTGAAGTCGGTGGTGCGCTTCAGCACCGAGCAGACGAGCAGCAGCAGGAAGGAGACGGCCTCGGGAGCCGAGACCAGGCGGAGCCTGCGGAGGGCGGTGGCGGTCTTTATGTCCACGGGGTCACCTTCGGTGGGGAGGGTCGTCGACGCTTTGTGAACACATGCACAAGCGCCCGCCCATTGTGACATCCGGGACGTGGCGGACTCTGGACGGGGGTGCGGGTGTCGGCGACGGCCGGTGCGGGCGCCGTCCCGCGCCCGTCCCCTCTGAGGGTTCCGTCAGGGTCGGATCCCCCTCGCGGCTCTGTCCGTGCCGGCCGCCCGGCCGCTACCGTCGCCCCGTGGCGATGTTCCGACTCCAAGAGAGCAAGGTGCTGGCCGTCGACCTGGCCGGGGACGCCGTGAAGGCGAAGAACGGCTCCATGGTCGCCTACGACGGACAGCTCACCTTCAAGAGACTCACCGGCGGCGGTGAGGGGATCCGCGGGATGGTGACCCGGCGGCTCACCGGCGAACAGATGACCGTGATGGAGGTGAAGGGGCACGGGACCTGCTGGTTCGCGGACCGGGCCAGCGAGATCAACCTGGTGGACCTGCGGGGCGACAAGCTGTACGTCGAGTCCAGCAATCTCCTGGCGACGGACGCGAGCCTGCGCACGGGCACCACGTTCACCGGTGTGCGCGGCGCCTCCCAGGGCAACGGCCTGTTCACCACGACCGTGGAGGGCCACGGCCAAGCGGCGATCATGTCGGACGGCCATGCGGTGGTGCTGCGGGTGAGCGCGCAGTACCCGCTGACCGTCGACCCGGGCGCCTACATCGCGCACCAGGGCGATGTACGGCAGTCCTTCCAGGCCGGGGTGACCTTCCGCACCTTCCTCGGCGAGGGCGGCGGCGAGGCCTTCCAGATCCGCTTCGAGGGGGACGGACTGGTGTATGTCCAGCCCAGCGAGCGCAACACGATCGCGGGGAACCTCTGACATGGCCTTCCGCGAAGTGAACTCGAAGATGATCGAGGCGACGGTCGTGCCCGGGACCCGTCTGTTCAGCCAGCGGGGGGCGATGCTCGCCTACCGGGGCGACGTCTCCTTCACCCCCAGCATCCAGGGCGGCCAGGGCGGGGTGATGTCGATGATCGGCCGCCGGGTGGCGAACGAGGCGACGCCGCTGATGACGGTCGAGGGCAGCGGCACGGTGCTGTTCGGGCACGGCGGCCACCATGTCCAGGTGATCGAGCTCGCGGGCGACACCCTGTACGTCGAGGCGGACCGGCTGCTCGCCTTCGAGGGCACCCTCCAGCAGGGCACCATGTTCATGGGCTCGCAGGGCGGCGTCATGGGCCTGGTACGCGGCCAGGTGACGGGCCAGGGCCTGTTCACCACCACGCTCGCGGGGCACGGCGCGGTCGCCGTGATGGCGCACGGCGGGGTCTTCGAGGTGCCGATCACCCCGCAGCGCCCGGTCCATGTGGACCCCCAGGCCTATGTCGCGCACCACGGCGAGGTCCGCAACAAGCTGACCACGGCGATCGGCTGGCGGGAGATGGTGGGCCGGGGCTCCGGCGAGGCGTTCCAGCTGGAGCTGAGCGGCAGCGGTGTGGTCTACGTCCAGGCGTCGGAGGAAAAACTGTGAGCACCCACCCGGGAACGGGAGCCGGTCCCGTGGTCTTCGACCCGATGACACTGCCGGCCGACGACAACGTCAACGAGTACACCTTCTGTGTGGAGCTCAAGGGGAGCCAGTGGTTCCTGCAGAAGGGGAAGATGATCGCCTACTACGGGTCGATCGAGTTCAACGGCATCGGACACGGCCCCCTCGACCATCTCGTCCGCGCGTCCTTCCATTCGCCTTTGCATGCGAGCGACTGGGTGGTGGCGCAGGGCTCGGGCCGGATGCTCCTCGCCGACCGGGCCTTCGATGTGAACTCCTTCGACCTGGAGGACGGCAATCTGACCGTTCGCTCGGGCAATCTGCTTGCTTTTCAGCCAAGTCTCTCGCTGAAGCAGTCGATCATTCCCGGCTTTCTGACGCTGATCGGCACCGGCAAGTTCGTGGCCGCGTCCAACGGCCCGGTGGTCTTCATGGAACCCCCGATCCGGGTGGACCCCCAGGCCCTGGTCGGCTGGGCCGACTGCCCGTCCCCGTGCCATCACTACGACCATGCCTATCTGACCGGCGTATGGGGTGGTCTACGTGGGCTGACGGGCTTCGGCGGGGCCTCCGGGGAGGAGCACCAGTTCGAGTTCGTCGGAGCGGGCACCGTCCTGCTGCAGTCCTCGGAGAAACTGATGGACGAGCTGGACAGGGGGGCGGTCCCGGAGGAACCCGGGGTGCCGGGCGGCGGCGGAACACCCGGCCACCGGGGCGCGTCGGGGGCACCGCACCTTCCCGGACAGCCGGGAGACCTCCAGCGTCGCTTCGGGCTGTGAACGGTAATCTGCGGAGTGTGACGTCGAACGCGTGCGCACTGTCACACCACCCTCACTAGTTCGCCTTTCAACTTTTTAGGTAGACTTGATTCATGGAGACCGAGACGGCAACGCGCTGGCTGACCGAAGCGGAGCAGTGCGCCTGGCGCACCCTTCTGGACGTCAACCGGCTGCTGATGTACCAGCTGGAGAAGGATCTTCAGCCGTTCGGCCTGACGATGAACGACTACGAGATCCTGGTGAACCTCTCGGAGTCCGAGGACGGCCGGATGCGGATGAGCGACCTCGCGGCGGCCACCCTCCAGTCCAAGAGCCGCCTTTCGCACCAGATCACCCGGATGGAGAACGCGAACCTGGTCCGCCGCGAGAACTGCGAGTCCGACCGGCGAGGTCTGTACGCGGTCCTCACCGATCACGGCAGGGAGACGGTGCAGAAGGTCGCTCCCCACCATGTGGGCTCCGTACGGCGGCACTTCATCGATCTGATGTCCCCCGAGGACCTGGAGCAGGTACACCGGTCCCTGCGCCCGATCGCCGAACACCTGAGGTGCCAGCGCGGCAAGCCGTGACGCCGCGCCCCAGCGCATGACCCCGACCCGCCCGGCTGCTCCCCGCGGCCGGGCGGACGCATCCGCGCCACCAGGGGCCCTCGACGGCACGCCCGGCTCGCCCGGGGCAGAGCCCGGCGGCCGGCCGTGTGGCACCGGCCGGGGCCGTGCGTCGCGGCCCCGTCAGCCCTCGGTCAGTCCCGCCACCAGTTCGTCGGCCGCCCGGTAGGGGTCCAGCTCGCCCGCCACGATCCGCTCGGCCAGCGCACCCAGGTAACGGTCGCCGTGCAGATCGCCGATGCGCTCCCGCAGGGCCGTCACCGCGATGGTCTCCACCTCGCGGGCGGCGCGGGCCAGCCGGCGCTCGGCGAGCACCCCCCGCTCCTCCATCCACGCCCGGTGCTTCTCCAGGGCCTCGACGACCTCCTCGACGCCCTCGCCCCGGGAGGCGACCGTCTTCACGATCGGCGGACGCCAGTCACCCGGGGCCCGCGCCTCGCCGAGGCCCAGCATGTGGTTCAGTTCACGGGCGGCGGCGTCCGCGCCGTCCCGGTCGGCCTTGTTGACGACATAGACATCGCCGATCTCCAGGATTCCCGCCTTCGCGGCCTGGATGCCGTCGCCCATCCCCGGGGCCAGCAGCACGACCGAGGTGTCGGCCTGGGAGGCGATCTCGACCTCCGACTGGCCGACGCCGACGGTCTCCACCAGGATCACTTCGCAGCCCGCCGCGTCCAGCACCCGGATCGCCTGCGGGGCGGCCCAGGCGAGGCCGCCCAGATGCCCCCGCGTGGCCATCGACCGGATGTACACGCCGGCGTCGGAGGCGTGCTCCGACATCCGTACGCGATCACCGAGCAGCGCACCGCCCGAGAAGGGCGAGGACGGGTCCACGGCCAGCACCCCGACCCGCTTGCCCTGTTTGCGGTAGGCCGTCACCAGCGCCGATGCGGACGTGGACTTGCCGACGCCCGGCGACCCGGTGAGGCCCACCACATACGCCCCGCCGGACAGCGGCGCCAGGGCCGCCATGACCTCCCTGAGCTGCTCGGACGCCCCCTCGACCAGGGAGATCAGCCGTGCCACGGCCCGCGGCCCGCCCTCCCGGGCCTGGGCCACCAGCGAGGAGACGTCCTGCATCACAGCTCCGTTCGGGTTCGGGAGGCGGGGAGACGGACGCTCAGGCCTTGGGCACCCGCACGATCAGCGCGTCGCCCTGGCCGCCGCCACCGCACAGGGCCGCCGCGCCGACGCCTCCGCCGCGCCGCTTCAGCTCCAGGGCGAGATGGAGGACGAGCCGGGCGCCGGACATCCCGATCGGGTGACCCAAGGCGATCGCACCACCGTTGACGTTCACCTTTTCGGTGGAAACCCCCAGGTCCTTCATTGACTGCACGGCCACCGCCGCGAACGCCTCGTTGATCTCGATCAGATCGAGGTCCGAGACCTCCAGGCCCTCCTTCTTCAGCGCGTGGAGGATCGCGTTCGAGGGCTGCGACTGGAGCGAGTTGTCCGGTCCCGCCACATTCCCGTGGGCGCCGATCTCCGCGATCCACTCCAGGCCGAGCTCCTGGGCCTTGGCCTTGCTCATCACGACCACGGCCGCCGCACCGTCCGAGATCTGCGAGGCGGAACCTGCCGTGATGGTGCCGTCCCTGGTGAAGGCCGGGCGCAGCTTCGCGAGCGACTCCACCGTGGTCTCGCCGCGGATGCCCTCGTCACGGCTGAAGAGAACCGGATCGCCCTTGCGCTGCGGTACCTCCACCGGGGTGATCTCGGCCTCGAAGACGCCGTTCTTCTGGGCCTCGGCGGCGCGCCGGTGGGAGAGCGCCGCGATCTCGTCCTGCTCCGGACGGGTGATGCCGAGGCGCGTGTTGTGCTTCTCGGTCGACTCGCCCATGGCGATGTTCTCGAAGGCGTCGGTCAGGCCGTCGTGGGCCATCGCGTCGACCATCTGGACGGCGCCGTACTTGTAGCCGTCCCGGGACTTCGGCAGCAGATGGGGGGCGTTGGTCATGGACTCCTGGCCGCCGGCGACGATCACATCGAACTCACCCGCACGGATCAACTGGTCGGCCAGCGCGATCGCGTCGAGGCCCGACAGACACACCTTGTTGACCGTCAGGGCCGGGACGTTCATCGGAATGCCCGCCTTGACCGCAGCCTGGCGTGCGGGGATCTGCCCCGCCCCGGCCTGCAGCACCTGACCCATGATCACATACTGCACCTGCTCGCCGCCGATCCCCGCACGGTCGAGGGCGGCCTTGATCGCGAAACCGCCGAGATCGGCCCCGGAGAAGGACTTCAGCGAGCCGAGCAGCCGTCCCATCGGGGTACGGGCTCCGGCGACGATCACGGAGGTGGAGCTGTTCGTTCCAGACATGAGCTGCGATCCCCTTCCGGCCTGGACGGCCGAGGAGTGAACGAGGGTTTACTTCGAATGTACTGACCGGCGGTCCACCCCGTCATCAAGCCGTCGGTGTGATCGCGCGCACGTTGCGTAACCGCCCGGAGAGCGTTGCACTGACTCCATGCTGACGCGAATCGACCACATCGGGATCGCCTGCTTCGACCTGGAGAAGACCGTCGAGTTCTACACCTCGACCTACGGCTTCTCCGTGTTCCACACCGAGATCAACGAGGAACAGGGCGTCCGCGAGGCCATGCTGAAGATCAATGACACGGGCGACGGCGGGGCCTCCTACCTCCAGCTGCTGGAACCCGTCCGCGAGGACTCCGCCGTGGCGAAGTGGCTCGCCAAGAACGGGGAGGGCGTACATCACATCGCCTTCGGCACGGCGGACGTCGACGGGGACGCGGAGGCCGTCCGGGACAAGGGCGTGCGCGTGCTGTACGACGAGCCACGACGGGGTTCCATGGGGTCCCGGATCACCTTTCTGCACCCCAAGGATTGTCACGGAGTTCTCACAGAACTGGTCACATCCGCGGCCGTTGAGTCACCTGAGCACTGACTCCCGTACATAAGGGCCGGTAGGGTTGGGGGCGGTCGCCGCTGCACCAGGGTGACCGCGTCCTGCCTGACCGGTGGGACGCCAGGCCTTGTCGGCCCATTCCCGCCCTCTGTCCGCCGGGCAGACGGGAGTTCGACGACAGGGCCTGTGGCCGGGGTCCGTGTTTTCGGGGGACAGAGCACCGGGGCGGCTGCCCGTGCTCCGCCGTTGATCTGACACCATTCCCCGGGGGCCCCGTCCGGCGGATGGACGGAGCTCGTTTGGAGAAGCTTGCGACCAGGGGACGGATGGGACCGCGCAGTGCGGGGCTACGAACGCCAGGAGCGAGAGCCGGCGGCTGACGTCGACCACCTCTCTCGGTTCGAGGCCGAGATGGAGCGGCTGAAGACCGAGCGGGAAAAGGCGATCCAGCACGCCGAGGACCTCGGCTACCAGGTAGAGGTGCTGCGCGCCAAGCTGCACGAGGCGCGACGCACCCTCATGACCCGTCCCTCCTATGACGGGGCCGACATCGGCTATCAGGCCGAGCAGATGCTGCGCAATGCGCAGATGCAGGCGGACCAGATGCGGTCCGACGCCGAGCGGGAGCTGAGCGAGGCCCGCGCGCAGACGCAGCGCATCCTCCAGGAGCACGCCGAACAGACCGCGCGTCTCCAGGCCGAGCTGCACTCGGAGGCGGTCACCCGTCGCCAGCAGCTCGACCAGGAGCTGGCGGAGCGCCGGCAGACCGTCGAGTCCCACGTCAACGAGAACGTGGCGTGGGCCGAGCAGCTGCGGGCCCGCTCCGAGGCGCAGGCCCGCCGTCTGGTGGACGAGTCGCGCGCCGAGGCCGAGCAGGCGCTCGCCGCCGCCCGCGCGGAGGCCGAGCGGCTCACCATGGAGGCCAGACAGCGGCTCCAGAGCGACGCCGAGGCCACCCGGGCGGAGGCCGAGCAGCTGCTGCGCCGGGCCCGCGCGGACGCCGAGCGGCTGCTGAACGCCGCGTCCAGCCAGGCCCAGGAGGCCACGGACCACGCCGAGCAGCTGCGCTCAAGCTCCGCGGCCGAGTCCGACGCCGTCCGCCGGCAGGCGGCCGAGGTGAGCCGCGCGGCCGAGCAGCGGATCGCCGAGGCGGAGGCGGCGCTGCGCGCGGCGCGCGCCGAGGCCGACAAGGTGGTGGCCGAGGCGAAGGAGGCCGCGGCCAAGTCGCTCGCCTCCGCCGAGTCGGCGAACGAGCAGCGCACCCGCACCGCCAAGGAGCAGGTCGCCCGGCTGGTCGGCGAGGCCACCAAGGAGGCGGAGACCACCAAGGCCGAGGCCGAGCAGTCGGTGGCGGACGCCAGGACCGAGGCCGAGAAGATCCTCGCGGAGGCCTCCGAGAAGGCCCGCACCATCACGGCCGAGGAGAGCGCCTCCCAGCTCGCCAAGACGGCCCGTACGGCCGAGGAGGTCCTGAACAAGGCCTCCGAGGACGCCAGGGCGACGACCAGGGCGGCCTCCGAGGAGGCCGAGCGGATCCGCAAGGAGGCCGAGGCCGAGGCGGACCGGCTGCGCTCCGAGGCGCAGGACATCTCCGAGCAGCTCAAGGGCGCGGCGAAGGACGATACCAAGGAGTACCGCGCCAAGACGGTCGAGCTGCAGGAGGAGGCGCGCCGGCTGCGCGGCGAGGCCGAGCAGCTGCGGGCCGAGGCGGTCGCCGAGGGCGAGAGGATCCGCTCCGAGGCCCGGCGCGAGGCCGTCCAGCAGATCGAGGAGGCGGCCAGGACCGCCGAGGAACTGCTGGCCAAGGCGAAGGCCGACGCGGACGAGCTGCGCCAAGCGGCCACCAACGACAGCGAGAAGGTGCGCACCGAGGCCATCGAGCGCGCCACGACGCTGCGCCGCCAGGCCGAGGAGACCCTGGAGCGCACCCGCAAGGAGGTCGAGAAGCACCGCGAGGAGGCCGAGAAGCAGGCGGAGGCCACCAAGGCCGAGGCCGAGCGGGACGCCCTCGCCCTGCGGGAGGACACCGAGCGTGCGGTCGAGGCCCGCCGGGAGGAGGCCGCCGAGGAGCTGACCCGGCTGCGGACCGAGGCCGAGCAGCGGCTCGCCTCCGCCGAGCAGGCGCTCGACGAGGCCCGTGCGGAGGCCGAGCGGATCCGCCGGGAGGCCGTCGAGGAGAGCGACCGGCTGCGCACCGAGGCCGCGGAGCGGATCCGGACGCTTCAGGCGCAGGCCGAGGCCGAGGCGGACCGGCTGCGCACGGAGGCCGCCGCGGACGCGTCCGCCTCCCGTGCGGAGGGCGAGTCCGTCGCCGTACGGCTGCGCTCGGAGGCCGCCGCCGAGGCGGAGCGGCTCAAGTCGGAGGCGCAGGACACCGCCGACCGGGTGCGCGCCGAGGCGCAGGCGGCTGCCGAGCGGCTGGGTGCCGAGGCCACCGAGACCCTGGCCGCCGCGCAGGAGGAGGCCGCCCGGCGCCGTCGCGAGGCCGAGGAACTCCTCGGCTCGGCCCGTCAGGAGGCCGACCAGGAGCGCGAGCGGGCCCGCGAGCAGAGCGAGGAGCTGCTCTCGGTGGCGCGCGCCCGGGTCGAGGAGGCCCAGGCCGAGGCCGTACGGCTGGTCGAGGAGGCCGACCGGCGCGCCACCGAGATGGTGTCCGCCGCCGAGCAGCACGCCCAGCAGGTCCGGGACTCCGTGGCCGGGCTGCACGACCAGGCGCAGGAGGAGATCTCCGGGCTGCGCTCGGCCGCCGAGCACACCGCGGAGCGCACCCGCACCGAGGCGCAGGAGGAGGCCGACCGGGTCCGTGCCGACGCTCATGCGGAGCGCGAGCGGGCCACCGAGGACGCGGAGCGGCTGCGGCGGGAGGCCACCGAGGAGTCGGGTGCCGCCAAGTCCCTCGCGGAGCGCACGGTTTCGGAGGCGATCGCCGAGGCCGACCGGATCCGTTCGGACGTCGCCGAGCACGCCCGACGGGTGCGGACGGAGGCCTCCGACGCCATCGCGGGCGCCGAGCAGGACGCGACGCGCACCCGTGCGGAGGCGCGCCAGGACGCCAACCGGATCCGTTCGGACGCGGCCGTGCAGGCCGACACCCTCATCACCGAGGCGCGGTCGGAGGCAGAGCGGCTGACGTCGGAGACCGCGGACGCGGCCGAGAAGCTGCTGTCGGACGCGGGCGACGAGGCGGAGCGGCTGCGTGCCGAGGCCGCCGAGACGGTCGGGTCGGCGCAGCAGCACGCCCAGCGGATGCGCAGCGAGTCGGTGCGGCTCAGGTCCGAGGCGCAGGCCGAGGCCGAGCGGGTCACCACGGCCGCCCGCGAGGAGGCCGAGCACACCCTGGACGAGGCGCGCAAGGAGGCCAACAAGCGGCGCTCCGAGGCGGCCGAGCAGGTCGACACCCTCATCACGGAGACCGCCTCCGAGGCCGACAAGCTGCTCGCGGAGGCGCAGCAGACCGCGCGCCGTACGACGACGGACGCCGAGACCCAGGCCGACTCGATGGTGGGCGCGGCCCGCACGGAGGCCGATCGTCTGGTCGCCGAGGCGACGGTCGAGGGCAACACCCTGGTGGAGCGGGCCCGTGCGGACGCCGACGAGCTGCTCGCCGGCACGCGCCGGGACGCCGCCGCGATCCGGGAGCGGGCGGAGGAGCTGCGCGACCGCATCACCAGCGAGATCGAGGAGCTGCACGACCGGGCGCGGCGGGAGTCGGCCGAGGCGATGAAGTCGGCGGGCGAGCGGTGCGATGCGCTGATCAAGGCCGCCGAGGAGCAGCTGGCGAAGGCCAAGGAGCAGGCGAAGGAGACCGCCTCGGCGGCCGATTCCGAGGCCAGCAAGGTCCGTATCGCAGCGGTCAAGAAGGCCGAGGCGCTGCTCAAGGAGGCCGAGCAGAAGAAGGCGAAGCTGGTCGCCGAGGCCGAGAACATCAAGGCCGAGGCGGTCCGTGAGGCCCGGCAGGCCGTCGAGGAGGGCAAGCAGGAGCTCGAGGTCCTGGTGCGCCGGCGCGCGGACATCAATGCCGAGATCTCCCGTGTCCAGGACGTCCTGGAGGCGTTGGAGTCCTTCGAGGCCCCCTCGGGAGGCAAGGACGGAGGCGTCAAGGCCGGGGCGACCGTCGGGGCGCCTCGTTCGGGCGGCAAGACGTCAGAGGGCTAGCCGAAACGCCCATTCGGGGCTTGCCGGGGCTTTTCGTACAGGTCCTGGCAAGCCCTCTGACACTCAGCCACCCAAAAGGGGTGTCATTCTCCAGATCAAACACGTATCCGCTCGATGACACGCCGCTTTGCCCCCTAGGATTCCCCTATCACCTCACCGGTCTCTTTCGACAGGAACCCCATGAGCGACACTTCCCCCTACGGCTTCGAGCTTGTGCGGCGTGGGTACGACCGCGCTCAGGTGGACGAACGCATCGGCAAGCTCGTCTCCGACCGTGACAGTGCTCTCACCCGCATCACCGCTCTGGAAAAGCGCATCGAGGAGCTCCACCTCGAGACGCAGAACGCCCAAGCCGCCGTCAGCGACGCCGAGCCGTCGTACGCGGGTCTGGGCGCGCGCGTCGAGAAGATCCTCCGTCTTGCCGAGGAGGAGGCCAAGGAGCTGCGTGAGGAAGCCCGCCGCGCCGCCGAGCAGCACCGGGAGCTGGCCGAGTCGGCCGCCCAGCAGGTGCGCAACGACGCGGAGTCGTTCGCCACGGAGCGCAAGGCCAAGGCCGAGGACGAGGGCGCCCGGATCGTCGACAAGGCCAAGAGCGACGCCGCGCAGCTGCGCAGCGACGCGCAGAAGGACGCACAGTCCAAGCGCGAGGAGGCGGACGCTCTCTTCGAGGAGACCCGCGCCAAGGCCGCGCAGGCCGCCGCCGACTTCGAGACCAACCTCGCCAAGCGCCGCGAGCAGTCCGAGCGTGATCTGGCCTCCCGGCAGGCCAAGGCCGAGAAGCGCCTCGCCGAGATCGAGCACCGCGCCGAGCAGCTGCGTCTCGAGGCCGAGAAGATGCGCACCGACGCCGAGCGCCGCGCCCGCCAGACGGTGGAGACGGCCCAGCGCCAGGCCGAGGACATCGTGGCCGACGCGAACGCCAAGGCCGACCGCATCCGCTCGGAATCCGAGCGCGAGCTGGCGGCGCTGACGAACCGTCGCGACTCCATCAACGCCCAGCTCACCAACGTCCGCGAGATGCTCGCCACGCTCACCGGCGCCGCTGTCGCCGCCGCGGGCGCGCCGGTCGAGGACGAGCCGGTCACCCGTGGGGTTCCCGCGCAGCAGTCCCGCTGACGCTCCGCGCCCGTAGCATCCCGACCTCCGCGAAGCCCTGTGCCACCGGTCATCTGGTGGCACAGGGCTTCGCGGATCGCGAGCCCGGCCCGGGCGCCAGGGCGCCCCGCGCGATCACGGCTCCGGCCGGCGAACCCGCCCCGCCGTGGAACCGGGCCGCCCGACCGCCTCTGACCAGGAAAGATCCCTCCCGCCCCGCGATATACCGCGTCAAGGCCGGACTCCCCCGCACGACCTGCGAACTTTTGCCCTCTCTTGAGTGGAACCGTCAGTCCCCGGTTATCCTCCTAACCCTTACGGGGGCAGTGTGGGCCCCGACGTCCTGAACCTTTCGATGGGTGCGGAGCATGATCGAGGCAGTCGGCCTGACGAAGCGCTACGGCGACAAGACGGCCGTGGACAACCTTTCCTTTCAGGTGCGCCCGGGTACCGTCACCGGCTTCCTGGGGCCCAACGGCTCCGGCAAGTCGACGACCATGCGGATGATCCTCGGCCTGGACAACCCCACCGCGGGCCGGGTCACGATCGGCGGCTATCCGTACCGCAAGCTCCCCAACGCGGCCCGGCAGGTCGGTGCCCTGCTCGACGCCAAGGCCGTGCACGGCGGCCGGTCCGCCCGCAACCATCTGCTGTCCCTGGCCCAGCTCTCCGGCATCCCGGCGCGCCGGGTCGACGAGGTGCTCGGGGTCGTCGGCCTCCAGGACGTCGCCCGAAGACGCTCCAAGGGGTTCTCACTCGGCATGGGCCAGCGGCTCGGCATCGCCGCCGCGCTCCTCGGCGACCCCCAGGTGCTGCTGTTCGACGAGCCGGTCAACGGCCTGGACCCCGAGGGCATCCTCTGGGTGCGCAATCTGATGAAGTCCCTCGCGGCGGAGGGCCGCACCGTCTTCGTCTCCTCCCATCTGATGAGCGAGATGGCCCTGACCGCCGAGCATCTGATCGTGATCGGCCGCGGCCGGCTGCTCGCCGACATGAGCGTCCGGGACTTCATCTCCGCCAACTCCGCCGGCTTCGCGCGCGTCCGCACCCCCGACACCGAGCCCCAGCTGCGGGAGAAGCTGACCGCCGCGCTCACCGAGGCGGGCGGCCATGTACTGCCCGAACAGGACGGCGCACTGCGCGTCACCGGGCTGCCGCTGCCGCGCATCAGCGATCTGGCCCATGACGTCGACGTCCGGCTGTGGGAGCTCTCCCCGCACCAGGCCTCGCTCGAGGAGGCCTATATGCGGATGACGCAGGGCGCGGTCGACTACCGCTCCACCACCGACCAGAAGGCGGGGCTGATGCAGCCGCTGCCGCCGGGCGCCCTGCCGCCCCTGCCCATGCCGGTGCCGGGACAGGGCCAGCCGGGCTGGTACGCCCCTCCGCCGCCCCAGCAGAGCGGTCATGCGCCCACCGCGCAGGGAGGGCCCGGGCAGGCGCCCGCGAACCCCTACGCCGCCCCTGTGGCGCCCGTCGGCCCCGCGGCCGGGCAGCCCGGCCCGCACGCCCGGCCGGCGCCCGCGGAGCCCGCCGCCGCGCCGGCCGCGCCCGCGCCTCAGCAGCCGTCCGCGCCGCCCTCCCCCGCCGCCCCCGAGCTCTCGGCACCGCACGAGCCGGAGGCCACCGCCGCCCCGACCGAGTCCGAGGACGCCCGATGAGCACGCCCCAGCCCCCGATGCCGCAGGCCGAGCCCGTCATCCAGGCGGCGCCCGGATCCGCGTACCCCACCTATGTCTCGCCGATCCCGGTGGTGCGGACCCACCTCGGTCACGCCATCGCCTCCGAGTGGACGAAGATCAAATCGTTGCGCTCCACGATGTGGACGCTCGGGGTGTTCGTCCTGCTGGTGATCGGCCTCGGCCTCGCAGCGGGTGCGGTGGTCGCGCACTCCACCTACGAGGGCCAGCGGGTGCAACCGCTGTCCCTCGGGTTCTTCGGGCTGCTCCTGGGCTCCATGTGCATCGTCACGCTCGGCGTGCTGACCACCTCGTCGGAGTACGGCACCGGCATGATCCGCACCACGATGACCGCGTGCCCCAGCCGCGGGCGGGTGCTCACGGCGAAGGCGATCGTCTTCTTCCTGGTCTCCTTCGTGGTCACCCTGGTGGCGGCCTTCGTGGTCGCCCTCGCCCAGATCGCCATGCTGGGCAGTCACGGCATCACCGATCCCACCAGGGCGGAGTGGCTGAAGGGCACCGTCGGCATCTCGCTCTACATCGCCCTGCTCGGCCTGCTCTCGCTGCTCGTCGGCTCGATCGTGCGGCACTCCGCGGGCGCCATCACCATCATGATCGGGACGGTACTCGCCCCGCTGGTCATCGCGCTGTTCATGGTCACGCAGTCGCTCGAGAGCGTACGCCAGGCGCTGTTCGAGTACTCGATCCCGAACCAGCTCAGCATCTTCTACTCCAACTCGCTGAGCGACTCAGGACCGTCCGGCTGGGACCCGCTGTGGATCGCCCTGGGCGTGACGGTCGTGACGTTCGCCGGTGCCTATCTGCTGCTGGAGAAGCGGGACGTGTAGGGCCGGTTCAGTACTTCGGCGCGTTACGGGACCGCTGCGCCCGCGTGGTGCGGCGGTCCTTCGCGTTCCAGCAGGCCTTGTGCCAGTGCCTGCGCTCGTCCACGCCCGAGTGCTCGGGCCAGGCCACCACATGCGGAACGCCCGAGGGGATCACCTGGTCGCAGCCGGGGCAGCGGTAGCTCTTGCCCTCGGTGCTGCCGCCCGCCACATGACGCACACACCACTGCTCGCCGCCCCAGCTCTCGGTGAACTGGAGGCCGCCGTAACGGGACCTGTCGTCGTCGTCCGCGTTCCGGCCGGAGAAACCGGCGCCCTTGGGTCGGTTGCGACGCGGGGACACAGAACACCTCACGGGCCGTAGGGAGCAGGGACCGCTTCCAGCGTACGCGGAGCGGGCGGGAGGTCATCTTCGTCACCGTCTCCGACAGAACCCGTCTTCATCGGTTCATTCTGCAGACAATCCGGAAATCCCGCCGTCACGCCGTGACTTAGGCACTTGTCACGCAGTTATGCCGAGCGGGGGAGCTCCGTGTCGGAGCCAGGAAAGCAGGAACTGCGATGCGCGTAGGAAGTTTTGTGCTGGCCGCCCAGTTTCCGGGCCAGGGCCAGGGGGAGGCGCTGCACCGCGCGGTGCGGTCGGCCGAGGCCGCCGAGGAGGCGGGACTGGACACCGTATGGCTGGCCGAGCACCACTTCGTGCCGTACGGGACCTGCCCGTCGGCGATCACCCTGGCGGCGCTGCTGCTGGGCCGCACCCGTCGCATCCGGGTCGGCACCGCGGTGAGCGTGCTGCCCACCGTCCACCCGGTGGCGCTGGGCGAGCAGGCGGCCCTGCTGCACGTCACCTCGGGCGGGCGCCTCTCGCTCGGGGTGGGGCGCGGCGGACCCTGGGTGGATCTGGAGGTCTTCGGCTCGGGCCTCGAGGCGTACGAGACCGGCTTCCCCGAATCACTCGATCTGCTGGTGCGCTGGCTGCGCGAACCCTCCGTCGCCGCCACCGGGGAGCGCTTCAGCTTCCGCGAGGTCCCGGTCGTCCCCCGGCCACGGGAGGCGCTCGACGACACCGGGCAGCCCGAGGTCGTCGTCGCCTGCACCTCGGCGGCGAGCGTACGCCTGGCGGCGGAGCGGGGCCTGCCGATGCTGCTCGGCATGCATGCGGGGGACGAGGAGAAGGCGGAGATGGTCGCACTGTGGCGGAGCTGCGCGCGCACGGCCGGGGTCGACGGCGAGGTGATCGCCGCCGCGGAGCATGTCTCGGCCGGTGTCTGCCAGATCGCGGACCGGCGGTCCGACGCGGTGGAGGCGCTGACCAAGGCCATGCCGGGCTGGCTGAAACAGGGCCTCGCCGCGCATGTGACGATCGACGGCCGGAACCGTGCGATGCGGGACCCGCTCTCCTACACCGAACTGCTCTGCGATCTGCACCCGGTGGGCACCGCGCAGCTGTGCGTCGACCGGCTCTCCGCGACGGCGGAGCGGACCGGTATCACCCGCTTCGCCCTGCTGGTCGAGGGCTCGGGCGATCTGCCGGCGACGGAGGAGAACGTACGCAGGCTGGGGACCGATGTGCTTCCCCGACTCGGCTGAGTCCACCCGCGCACGACCCCTCCCCCGGGCCGCCGACGGGAGCTTGCCGCCCGGCCACGGAATGCGCCTCCCGTGTACGGAGCGGCAAGCCCGGCGGCTTGGTCCGCGCTCAGCAGTCGCGCAGTTCCGGCGACTGGTTGAGCACCTGGCTGCGGACCGAGGTGAAGCGGGCCAGCGTGTCGTCCACCGAGGAGTCCAGCGGGAACACCGCCACCCGGTGGCAGTTCTGGAAGGCCAGGCGCACTCCGAAGTGCCGCTGCAGGGCGCCGCGTATCGCGTCGCTCGCGAGTGCACGCAGCAGTTGCCCACGTGCCTGCTCGTCCGGCGGCGGCGTCTGGTTGTCGGCGAACGTACCGCCGTCCACCTTCAGCTGGGCCACCAGGGAGCTGATCATCTCCCATGCGAAGGGCAGGGAGGTCCGGACGCAGTCGACGAATTCCGCTTCGTCGACCTCGCCTCGCTCGGCCTGTTCCAGGAGGGCCGGTGAGACGTCGAGCGACATGGGTACTCCTCTCGCACCCCGAGACAACAGGGGTTGATGGACAGATAGGGGAGTCCCGCGCCGTCGAACACGCTGAGTACACGGTGCGCGACCTCCCGTTTACTACGGTAGGCAACAGCCGGTGACGACACCACAAGAATGCGTATTCAGTGAAACCCCGTACGGCACACAACCAGCCATAGACGAACAGGGGCATCCCGGGTGAAAGGGAGAGGCCCCGAGAGACGGCCGCACCGGGCCCGAAGACCCCGGGGAACGAGCCCGGACGGACCGGCGCACAGCCGCCGGACAGGCCCCGCCGAGGCTTACGGGAGTGGCCAGGGCCCGGAGGGAGGACCGCGCGCGGGAAGGGTCGCCCGAAGGGTGTCCGGGGCGCACGGGCGGCCGGAGGGGCGCTCGGGGAGCATCGGTGCGCGCCCCGCGGGAACGGCCGAGAGATCACGCCCGGCGGACCCCGGGGGCGCCCCCGGGACGGAGCGGCCGCCGAGGGCGAATCGCGCGGGGGGTGCGGAGTCGAGTAGCGTTGCCGACCATGCGTCTCGTCATCGCCCGATGCTCCGTCGACTACGCGGGCCGGCTCACCGCCCACCTTCCCTCCGCGCCCCGTCTGATCCTGGTGAAGGCGGACGGCAGCGTCTCGATCCATGCGGACGACCGGGCCTACAAGCCCCTCAACTGGATGTCCCCTCCCTGCACCCTGAAGGAGGGCGCGGGCGAGGAGGAGGGCGTCTGGACCGTCATCAACAAGGCGGGCGAGAAGCTGATCATCACCATGGAGGAGGTCCTCCATGACTCCAGCCATGAACTCGGCGTGGACCCGGGCCTGATCAAGGACGGTGTGGAGGCACACCTCCAGGAACTGCTCGCCGACCGCATCGAGACCCTCGGCGAGGGCTACACCCTCATCCGCCGCGAGTACATGACGGCGATCGGGCCGGTGGACATCCTGTGCCGGGACGCCGAGGGCGGGACCGTGGCCGTGGAGATCAAGCGGCGCGGCGAGATCGACGGGGTGGAACAGCTCACCCGCTATCTGGACCTGCTCAACCGCGATCCGCATCTCGCCCCGGTCCGCGGCGTCTTCGCGGCGCAGGAGATCAAGCCGCAGGCCCGTGTTCTGGCCACCGACCGGGGGATCGGCTGCGCCGTCCTGGACTATGACGCGCTGCGCGGCATCGAGGACGACAAGCTGCGCCTGTTCTGAGGGACGGTACGACGACGAGGGCCGGGTCCGGACAGCGGACCCGGCCCTTTCCGTCGACGGGCCCTCAGATCACCGTGTCGGAGCCGCTCGGCGTGTCCGACACGCCGCTCACCGGCGCGCTCGCCGAACCTGTCGTGGTGGCGGGCACGGAGGACGTCGGGCCGCTGGCCGTGGTGGACGTGGTCGGGGTCTCCGACGGCTCTTCCGTGTCCGGCTCGGTCGGAGTGGTCGGGGGCGCGTCGGTCGTCGGCTTACCCGGCTTGGTCGGCTTGGTCGGCTTGGTCGTGGACGCCGGCGGCGTCGACTTCGGCGGTCTCGAGGTGGACGGCGACGAGGAGGACGGGGACGAGGTCGAACCCGGGGTGCTCGAACTGCCCGGCGGCCGCCCGCCGGTGCTGCTCGGCGTCGGGTCGTCCGCGGTGCCGTAGGTGCCGTCCGGACCGGGGTCCGTGGGGCTCGGGGCGTTCGGTGTGCCCGAACCCGCGGTGGCGCCCGCCCGGCCCGTGCCGTCCGAGCCGCCGCCCGGCTCCTCCGCCGGGTCGGAGTCGAGGCCGTACTCGTCGGCGTCCTGACTCGTGGCGGGGTCCACCTGGACGTTCCCCGAGGGGGTGTTGTCCTCGTTGTCGGAGGTCATGCCGAGGGTCACGACCGTGCCGAGCACGGCGACCAGTGCGGCTCCCGCGCCCGCGGCCACCAGATTGCGCCGGGTGCCCCTCATCACGCCGCGCAGCCCCTTGGCCGGGGGTGTGACGGCCGGGCGCCGCGGCTCCTTCGCGACCAGCGGCGCGGCCAGGATCGTGGTCTCCCCCAGCGGGTCGGAGGAGCCGAAGACGGCCGGCAGGTTGAGCGGCGCCGTGATCTCCTCGGACCGGGTCTCCGGCGCCTCCTCGGCCGACGCCGTGCCCTCCTCGGGCGCGGCCTCGGGGGAGCGGTCGGCGACCAGGGTGAGAGCGCGCCGTCCGGCGATGGTGCCCCGCTTGTCGGCCAGGGCGCCCCGCAGCCCGATGGAGGCCTCCAACTCGGCGCGGGCCCGGTCGAACTGGCCGCAGCAGAGCGCGAGGATGCCCAACTCGTGGTGGAAGTACGCCTGCTCCGCGACCGAGCCGGTGAGCCGGGCGGCCTCGACCCCGGACCGCAGCGCCCGTTCCCAGGCGCTCCAGTGCAGTCCCGCGGCGAACGCGGGCGCCGACTGCCGGGCCAGCCGCACCGCGAGGTTCTCCTCCTCCTCGGCGGGCGAGGAGGTCTCCTCCTGCTCGTCGGGGTCCGCGGCGGCGGTGGAGGCGAGCGGGACCATGACGGTCAGCGCGGCCAGCACGGCGTCGGCCTCCGCGGAGACACGTTCCGGGGTGACCGAGGGGTGCCCGGCCCACCAGGCGTAGTGCCGGGCGGCCTTGAGCGCGTACTCCTGTGCGTCGTCGGCGTATCCGGCGGCCTCCAGCTGGGCGAGCACCCCCGCCGCGAGGCGGTAGCGGGAGCCGACCGGGGAGACCAGCGCACAGCCGACGAGTTCGGCGAGCGTCGCGTCCGCGTGGGTCTCGTCGAGCAGGGCCGGCAGATGGGTCTGCTGGGGCACCTCACCGCCGAGGGCGACGGCGAACTTCAGGGTCTCGCGCGCCGACGCGCTCAGATGGGAGGCGAGGAGTGTGGCGGCCGCGGCGGCCTCGGCCAGCGACGGCAGCGGAGGTCTGCGTTCCTCCGCGGTGTCGAGGGGCACGTCCACCGAGATGTCCTGGAAGACGCCGAACTCGTCGACGGCCTGCTCCTCGGCCCGCTGCCGGTCGTGCTGCCGCAGCAGCGCCCCGGCTTGTGCGAAGCGCAGCGGCAGTCCCTCGGACTCGAACCACAGGTCGCCCGCCCAGTTCACCTCCTCGTCGGTGAGGGCCCGTTCGACGGCCCGCTCCAGCAGCTCCAGACAGGCCGCGCGGTCGAGTCCGCCGAGGAAGACCTCCTCCACCTGCGCGTCGGAGGACGGGGCGGGCACCTCGGGGGTGGCCGAGAGCAGAAAGGCGCACTCGGGTGTCGCGTCGAGCAGTTCGTCCAGGGCGCTGCCGCCTATCTCCAGGTCGTCCAGGACGACGACGGCGCCGATCTCCTGGACGCACCGGAGCAGTTCGTCCCGCTCCGGCCGGTACAGCGGCGCGTCGT
This sequence comes from Streptomyces nodosus, assembly GCF_008704995.1. Taxonomy (NCBI): domain Bacteria; kingdom Bacillati; phylum Actinomycetota; class Actinomycetes; order Kitasatosporales; family Streptomycetaceae; genus Streptomyces; species Streptomyces nodosus. The sequence goes on along the minus strand of NZ_CP023747.1, from coordinate 5,112,221 downwards.
AGACGGCGGTGAAGAGATCGTGCAGCAGGTCGCCCGCGGTGCGGTGGAAGCCGGTGAGCCGCACCACCCCGTCGGGCGCTATGTCGGTGCAGTCCTCGGCGACGGCGTCAAGGAGCGCGCTGCGGCCGGAACCCGCGGGTCCGGTGAGGCGGACCGAGCGGCCGCGGGCCAGCAGCCGCACCAGCCGCTCGCGTTCCTCCCTGGGCTCGAAGGGCGGCGTCTCCGGCCGGTCGGGACCGGCCGGGGCGGGCGGCCGGGCGGCGCGGGCGCGTTCGGCCCGCTGCTGTGCGGTGTACTTCACCGGCCGCTCGGGCCGTTCACCGGGCGGGCAGACCTCCATCTCGCTGCCGTCCACGGGGTTGACGGTGAGCAGGTGGTCGCCCGAGACGATCCGGGCGGTGCGGGCGGGCACCGCTGACGGCTGCCCGAAGTCGGCGGTGAGGGGGTCCCTCGGCGGGCGCTGACGCGGCATGCCGCCGGTGCCCCCTCGGCCGTACTCCTCGGGTCCCGTGCTGTTCGGGTCCATAGGTCCAAGCCCCCAAAAGCGTCGTGTGCCTGAGCCCCTCCCGGCCTTGCTGCACATCGCGCTGTCGCTTCTGGTCCGGCGCCCGCTCAAAGGTGTCGGGTGATGGGCAGCCGAACCCTAAACCTTCGCACCGGGTCTCCGACAGGCCGGGGTACCGCGCCGTCCGAGACGTCACGATCTCGTGATGATTGGGCACGACGTGCGATTCGCCGGTCTTCGCCCCCTCGGTGAGTCCTGCGTCCCCGGCTCACACGCGGGGCAGTGACTCCACCCCGATACCGCCCTCGATGGCCAGGATCCGGTGCAGCCGGGTGGCCACCAGCAGGCGCTGCATCTGCGGCGGCACATCGCGCAGCACCAGCCGCCGGCCGCATCGGCCGGCGCGCCGGTGGACCCCCATGATCACCCCGAGTCCGGTGGCGTCCCAGGAGTCCAGTTCGGACAGATCGAGGACCAGATCGCCCACGCCGTCGTCGACGGCCGCGTGCAGGACCGTACGGGCGTCCGCCGCGCTGCGGACGTCGAGGCGGCCCCCGACGACCAGCTCGGCGTGGTCGCCCCTGATATACATATGTGCTCCCCGAGAATGCGTCGTTCGTACTCCGCGTCAAGGTTGCGCAACCTCTGACAACCTCTGACTACCCAGAGGACGATCCGGTTGCCGTCTGTAAGCGAACCGATACCGAATTCACCCCATGGGGTGGGCCCCCAGAGGCGCGTGCGGTTTCAGTACGCGTAGAACCCCTGCCCGCTCTTGCGGCCGAAGTCACCGGCGTCAACCATCCGGCGCATCAGCTCAGGCGGGGCGAACTTCTCGTCCTGGGACTCGGTGTAGATGTTGCTCGTGGCGTGCAGCAGGATGTCGACGCCCGTGAGATCGGCGGTGGCCAGCGGTCCCATGGCGTGACCGAAGCCCAGCTTGCAGGCGAGGTCGATGTCCTCGGCGGTGGCCACGCCCGACTCGTAGAGCTTGGCGGCCTCGACGACCAGCGCCGAGATGAGACGGGTCGTCACAAAGCCGGCGACATCGCGGTTGACGACGATGCAGGTCTTGCCGACGGACTCGGCGAACTCACGGGCGGTGGCGAGGGTGGCGTCGCTCGTCTTGTATCCGCGGACGAGCTCCACGAGCTGCATCATCGGCACCGGAGAGAAGAAGTGCACCCCGACGACCCGCTCCGGCCGCTCGGTGACCGCCGCGATCTTGGTGATCGGGATGGCGGAGGTGTTGGACGCGAGCACGGCGTCCTCCCGGACCAGCTTGTCCAGCGTCCGGAAGATCTCGTGCTTGACCTCGAGCTTCTCGAAGACTGCCTCGACGACGACATCCGCGTCGGCGGCGGCGTCGAGATCGGTGGTCGGGGTGATCCGGGCGAGCGCCTCCTCGGCGTCGTCCGCCGCCAGCCGGCCCTTGCTCACAAACCTGTCGTACGAGGCCTTGATGGCGTCCGTGCCCCGCGTCAGCGCCTCCTGGGTGACATCGCGCAGCACGACGTCCCAACCGGCCTGGGCCGATACCTGGGCGATTCCGGAACCCATGAGTCCGGCTCCGATGACGGCAAGCTTCCGTGCCACTGTGCGACTCCCCTGACGCGCGGTTGGTATGCCTCTCGGCCGGACCCTAGCGCTCGTGAGCGGTGGTGTGAGCGCTTAGTAACCCGTGTCACGTCTCACAGCGTGAGATACGTGTCACGTCCCGCACACCGGGGCAGGAGACGTCTCCGGCCCTGGCCACGGGGGCGCCGACCGGGGCGGGAACGGGGGCAATTCCGCACGGTTCCGCGATGATTGACACCTCACGGGAGGCTTCACCCCTCTTGCCCCGTGCTGCTCACGGCGCCCGGCCACCGCGGCCCCCGCCGCCCCGGCTCCGGGACCGACGCCCCGTACGGGCCCTCGGACGCGCCCGGTCCGCCGCCCCGGGGCGCGCCTCGGCACCGGTGAAGGAACGGTCTAGATTGGCAGCATGGTCAATCTGACGCGCATCTACACGCGGACCGGCGACAAGGGCACCACCAACCTCGGCGACATGAGCCGGGTGCCGAAGACCGACCTGCGCATCGCCGCGTACGCGGACGCCAACGAGGCGAACGCGGTGCTCGGCACCGCGATCGCGCTGGGCGGCCTCGACCAGGAGGTCGTCAAGGTCCTCACCCGCGTGCAGAACGACCTGTTCGACGTGGGTGCGGACCTCTCGACGCCGGTGGCCGAGAACCCCGAGTTCCCGCCGCTGAGGGTCGAGCAGTTCTATGTGGACCGGCTCGAGGCGGACTGCGACCGCTTCCTCGCCGAACTGGAGAAACTGCGCTCGTTCATCCTGCCCGGCGGCACGCCCGGCGCCGCCCTGCTGCACCAGGCGTGCACGGTCGTGCGGCGTGCCGAGCGGTCGACCTGGACCGCGCTCGAGGTCCACGGCGAGACGATGAACCCGCTGACCGCTGCCTACCTCAACCGGCTGTCCGACCTGCTGTTCATCCTGGCCCGCCATGCCAACAAGGAGACCGGCGACGTGCTGTGGGTGCCCGGCGGAGAGCGCTGAGCCGTCGCGCTCTTCGGAGCCTGGGCCGCCGCGCCGGTCCTTTCGCGGGCGGCGAGGCGGCTACCGGCCGGTCGCGGGGCGGCCGTGCTCCTCGTGTGCGGCCTCCCGTCCGTCCCGGTGCGCGGCCTCATGCGGGGCCGGGGCTCGGGCCGGAGCCGGGGGCGGGGCCTTCTTGGGCCAGAGCACATACGTCAGCGCGATCACCCCGTGGAGGCCTGCGCAGCGCAGGGCCAGCCCCTGGAAGGCGCGCAACGACCCGGTGTCACCGGAGTCACCCACGTACCGGACGGCGAGCTGGAGCAGCAGCAGCGCCACCGCCGCCCCGGCCACGGTCCGCAGCCACAGCTTCGCCTCGTGTCCCGCGCGGGCCATGCCGTGGCGCGGCGGCTTCGGCGGGGGCGGGCCGCCGCCCAGGCGGTGGGCCGCGTGCCCGTCCAGCCACCGGAGGGTGTAGGGGCCGTAGGCGACGGTGAAGCCTAGGTAGAGCGCCGCCAGGCCGTGTTCCCAGCCCGGTTCCGCACCGTTCCTCAGATCGACCGCGGTGGCCACGAACAGGACCACCTCGAGGAGCGGCACCCCCAGCAGCAGCGCCGCGCCGGTACGGCGCTTCCCCAGCAGACAGCGGACGGCCAGGCCCGCGGCCAGCAGCACCCAGAACCCGGCCTCACACGCGACGACCAAGGCGACGATCACGGCTCGCTCCTCTCGTTCCCCCCTCCAGCGTCCCGGGGGCCGGCACCGCGGGCGTCGTCGGCGGTGACGAACTCCCTCTGCATCCTTCGATGTACACGCGGACCCTCCTCCGGCATCAGGTGCCGGGCCCGCCCGCCCTGTTGGATGGAGCCATGGCCCCGCGACTCCCCCGTCCGCACCGCGACGACGTCCTGATCGCGGCCGGCGGGCTGCTCGGCGGGCTCCTGCTGCTCGGCGCGGGGCTCCGCACCGGCCACGACCCGACGTCCGTCCTCGACCGGGGCTGGGCGATCCTGATCCCGCTGGTGGTGACGGCGGGCTGTGAACTGCTGCGCCGCACCCGCCCGCGGGCGGCGCTGGCCACCGGGACCGTGGCGATCGTCGCGGACCTCTTCACCCGGGGCAGCCTCGCCACGACGGTGATGTTCACCGATCTGGTGTATGCGGCCGTCCTGTACGGCTCGGCCGCCTCCGCCCGCCGCATCCCCTGGATCACGGGGGTGCTCACGGTGCTCGGCACCGTCGTCCCCTTCGCGCTCTGGCGCACCCCGCAGAGCCTGCTGATCGGCGCGGCCGTGGCAGTGCTCTGCCTGGGGCCCGCGGCCACCGGCTGGGTGGTGCGCAACCATCGCGACACCGCCGTGGCCGAACGTCTGCGCGCCGAACAGACCGCGCTGCTCGCCGAGTTGGATCGCACCCAGGCCGTCACCGAGGAACGGGCCCGGATGGCACGGGAGTTGCACGATCTGGTGGCCAACCATCTGTCCGCGATCGCCATCCACTCCACGGCTGCCCTCTCCCTCGACGACCCGGGCACGTCCAAGGACGCCCTCGCCGTCATCCGCGAGAACAGCGTGGCGGGCCTCGCCGAGATGCGGCGGCTGATCGGGATCCTGCGCGCCCCCGGCCCCGAGGGCCCGGCGGGGCGGGCCGCCACCGCCGACGCCCGGGAGCCCGCCGCGACACCTTCCCTGGACGGCCTCGGCGCCCTGGTCGACCGGGCCCGCGCGGGCGGCCTCGACATCGTCCTCGACGCCTCCTGGGAGGAGGTCCCCGTACCGGTGGAGCTGGCCGCGTACCGCATCGTGCAGGAGTCCCTGACCAACGCCCTCAAGCACGCCCGCCCCGGCCGGATCACGATACGGCTGGCGCAGCGGGACGGGGTCCTGCGCGTCCGGGTGAGCAGCCCCTACGGTGAGCGGTCCGGGCCCCGCGCGCCCGGCTCCGGGGCCGGGCTCGTCGGGATGCGGGAGCGGGCCGCGCTGCTGGGCGGCACCTTCGAGGCCGGGCCCGAGGGCCCTTCCTGGACCGTACGAGCCGACCTTCCCCTCGCCCAAGGAGATCCCGCATGATCCGTGTGCTCGTCGCCGAGGACCAGTCCGCCGTACGGGCCGGGCTCGTCCTCATCCTGCGCAGCGCGCCCGACATCGAGGTGGTCGGGGAGGCCCCGGACGGAGAGCGGGCGGTGGCACTCGCCCGGGAGCTGCGGCCGGATCTCGTCCTGATGGATGTGCAGATGCCGCGTCTCGACGGGGTGTCGGCGACCCGGCAGGTGGTGGCCGAGCAGCTGGCCGATGTGCTGGTGCTGACCACCTTCGACCTCGACGCCTATGTGTTCGGGGCGCTGCGGGCGGGTGCGTCCGGCTTCCTGCTGAAGAACGTGGAGGCCCGGGACCTCATCGAGGCGGTGCGCACGGTGGCCCGGGGCGAGGGGATGATCGCGCCGGCCGTGACCCGGCGTCTGATCGCGGAGTTCGCCGCCCGGGCGGCTCCCGGGCCCCGGGCCGACCCGGCGGTCCTGGACGTCCTCACCCGGCGCGAGCGGGAGGTGCTGTCCTGCCTCGGTGAGGGGCTGTCCAACGCCGAGATCGCGGGGCGGCTCTCCATGGCCGAGTCGACGGTGAAGACCCACGTCAGCCGGTTGCTGGGCAAGCTGGAGCTGCGCAGCAGAGCGCAAGCCGCGGTCCTTGTACGGGAGTTGGGGAGCGGCCGGATCGACTGAGCACTGGTCCAGACCTCTTGACCCGTGGTCCAGACCTTTCTATTCTCGCGGCACTGTGGGCGTGAAGGCTCAGTCACGCCCCCGAGACATCGAGGAGGCGCAGCATGCGCTTCAGACACAGAGCCGTGGCAGGGTTTGCGACCCTGTTGCTCCCGCTCGCCGGTCTGGTCGGCCTTGCGGGCCCCGCCCAGGCCGCCGCGTCGGCCACCGCCACCTATGCCAAGACCCAGGACTGGGGCACCGGCTTCGAGGGCAAGTGGACGGTCACCAACTCCGGTACGGCCGCGATCAGTTCGTGGACGATCGAGTGGGACTTCCCCTCCGGCACCTCCGTCACCTCGGCCTGGGACGCCGATGTGACGAACTCCGGTACCCACTGGACCGCCAAGAACAAGTCCTACAACGGCAGCCTCGCCCCCGGCGCGTCGGTCTCCTTCGGCTTCAACGGCGCCGGATCCGGTTCCCCCTCCAACTGCAAGCTCAACGGTGGCAGTTGCGACGGCGGCAGCACGGTCCCCGGTGACAACCCGCCCTCGGCGCCGGGCACCCCGACCGCCTCCGGCGTCACCGACACCTCGGTGAAGCTCAGCTGGGGCGCCGCGACGGACGACAAGGGCGTCCAGAACTACGACGTGCTGCGCGACGGCGCCAAGGTCGCCACCGTGACGACGACCTCGTACACGGACACCGGTCTGACCCCCGGCACCGACTACTCGTACAACGTCCAGGCCCGTGACACCGCCGGTCAGACCGGTCCGGTCAGCGGCTCGGTCAAGGTGCACACCACGGGCGGCGGCTCCACCACCCCGCCGACCGGTGACAAGGTCAAGCTCGGCTACTTCACCGAGTGGGGCATCTACGGCCGCAACTACAACGTCAAGAACCTGGTGACGTCCGGCTCCGCCGCGAAGATCACGCACATCAACTACGCCTTCGGCAACGTCACCGGCGGCAAGTGCGCGATCGGCGACTCCTACGCGGACTACGACAAGGCGTTCACCGCCGCCGAGTCGGTCAGCGGCGTCGCCGACACCTGGGACCAGCCGCTGCGCGGCAACTTCAACCAGCTGCGCGAGCTGAAGGCCAAGTACCCCAACATCAAGGTGCTGTGGTCCTTCGGCGGCTGGACCTGGTCCGGCGGCTTCGCGGACGCGGCCAAGAACCCGACCGCCTTCGCCCAGTCCTGCTACGACCTGGTGAAGGACTCCCGCTGGGCCGATGTCTTCGACGGCATCGACATCGACTGGGAGTACCCGAACGCCTGCGGTCTGACCTGCGACAGCAGCGGCCCCGCGGCCCTCAAGAACGTGGCCTCCGCGCTGCGCGCCAAGTTCGGCTCCTCCGCCCTGGTCACCGCGGCCGTCACCGCCGACGGCACCTCCGGCGGCAAGATCGACGCCGCCGACTACGGGGGCGCCGCGCAGTACCTCAACTGGTACAACGTGATGACGTACGACTTCTTCGGCGCCTGGGACGCGCAGGGCCCCACCGCCCCGCACTCCCCGCTCACCTCGTACAGCGGCATCCCGCAGGCCGGCTTCACCACGGCCGACGCGATCGCCAAGTACAAGGCGGCCGGGGTGCCCGCGAACAAGCTGCTGATCGGCATCGGGTTCTACGGCCGCGGCTGGACCGGTGTCACCCAGGACGCTCCGGGCGGCAAGGCCACGGGCGCCGCGTCGGGCACCTATGAGCAGGGCATCGAGGACTACAAGGTCCTCAAGACGTCCTGCCCGGCCACCGGCACCATCGCCGGCACGGCGTACGCGCACTGCGGCAGCAACTGGTGGTCGTACGACACCCCCGGCACCATCGCCACCAAGATGGCCTGGGCCAAGAACCAGGGGCTGGGCGGCGCGTTCTTCTGGGAGTTCAGCGGTGACACCAGCAGCGGTGAACTGGTGAGCGCCATCAGCAACAACCTGTAGCAGTCAGGGCACCACCCGCTGAAACACCGAAGCTCCCCCGGACCGGGTCCGGGGGAGCTTCTTCAACGTCTACGCCACGTTCACACGCTGCCCGGGCGGGGCCGCTTCCAGCCAGGCGAGGAAGCCGGTCAGCGCGTCGTCGCTCATCGCGAGTTCCAGGCGGGTGCCCCGGTGCAGACAGGTGAGGATCACTGCGTCGGAGAGCAGCGCCATCTCCTCCTCGCCCTCGGGAAGACGGCGGCCGGCCACCTCGATCGCCGAGCGTTCCAGGATGCGGCGGGGACGCAGCGCATAGGAGAAGACCCGGTACCACTCGACGCAGTCACCGTTGTAGCGGGCCACGCCGTAGCTCCAGCCCTTGCCGCCGGTGTCCGGCTTCTCCGGCACGTCCCAGCGCAGACTGCAGTCGAAGGTCCCACCGGAGCGCTGGATGAGCCTGCGGCGCAGACCGAAGACGAACAGTCCCACCGCCGCGAGCACCACGACGATTCCGCACACAGTCAGAGCGAGGACCATCGGCACCGACCTCCTCGTCTCCTAGGTAACGGAACGGAAAAAACACCCGCATCCACCTCAGCCGCGGCTGGATCCGGATTGCTCCGGATCCAGCCGCGGCTGAGTCACATCATCAGTTCGGCGCTCCCCCGGGCCCGAAGGGCCTGGGGTCGCCGCCGGGGTCAGTGCGCCGACACCGCACGCAGTCGGACCTCCGCGCGGCGCTCGGCGGAGGCGTCGGCCTCCGACTTCGCCCGCTCCAGGGCCCGCTCCGCACGCTGGACGTCGATCTCCTCCGACAGCTCGGCGATCTCGGCCAGCAGCGACAGCTTGTTGTCCGCGAACGAGATGAAACCGCCGTGCACCGCGGCGACGACCGTTCCACCATCACTCGTACGGATGGTCACCGGGCCCGACTCCAGCACACCGAGCAGCGGCTGGTGACCGGGCATGACGCCGATGTCGCCGGACGTGGTGCGCGCGACGACCAGGGTGGCCTCGCCGGACCAGACCTGGCGGTCGGCGGCGACCAGCTCGACGTGCAGCTCAGCAGCCAAGGGTGGCTCCTCGGGTCACCACCCGGCGGGTGCCGGGTGTTGGTCTGAATTCTAGTAGGCGTGGGGAGAGGGGCGGACCGCACCCCGCGGTGGGAACCGCGGGACACTTCTCCACCCCTCTCGCCAAGAGGCAGTACCTGTCACGAACCCCTGTTCGGGGCCCGCCTCAGGCGCTCGCTCAGGAGACGCCCAGCTCCTTCGCGTTCTTCTTCAGGTCCTCGATACCACCGCACATGAAGAACGCCTGCTCCGGGAAGTGGTCGTACTCGCCGTCGATGATCGCGTTGAAGGCCGCGATCGACTCGTCCAGCGGGACGTCCGACCCGTCGACGCCGGTGAACTGCTTGGCGACGTGGGTGTTCTGGGACAGGAAGCGCTCCACACGACGGGCGCGCTGGACGACGAGCTTGTCCTCTTCGCCGAGCTCGTCGATACCGAGGATCGCGATGATGTCCTGGAGGTCCTTGTACTTCTGCAGGATCGTCTTGACGCGCATGGCGGCGTTGTAGTGATCCTGCGCGATGTACCGCGGGTCCAGGATCCGGGACGTGGAGTCCAGCGGGTCCACGGCCGGGTAGATGCCCTTCTCGGAGATCGGACGGGACAGAACCGTCGTCGCGTCGAGGTGGGCGAAGGTGGTGGCCGGGGCCGGGTCGGTCAGGTCGTCCGCGGGGACGTAGATCGCCTGCATCGAGGTGATCGAGTGACCACGGGTCGAGGTGATGCGCTCCTGGAGGAGACCCATCTCGTCGGCCAGGTTCGGCTGGTAACCCACCGCGGAGGGCATCCGGCCGAGCAGGGTGGAGACCTCGGAACCGGCCTGCGTGAAGCGGAAGATGTTGTCGATGAAGAACAGCACGTCCTGCTTCTGGACGTCACGGAAGTACTCGGCCATGGTGAGGCCGGCCAGCGCGACGCGCAGACGGGTGCCCGGGGGCTCGTCCATCTGACCGAAGACCAGCGCGGTCTTGTCGATGACGCCGGACTCGCTCATCTCCTCGATGAGGTCGTTGCCCTCACGGGTGCGCTCACCGACACCGGCGAACACGGAGACACCGTCGTGGTTGTTGGCGACACGGTAGATCATCTCCTGGATGAGCACCGTCTTGCCGACACCGGCGCCACCGAACAGACCGATCTTGCCGCCCTTGACGTACGGGGTCAGCAGGTCGATGACCTTGACGCCGGTCTCGAACATCTCGGTCTTCGACTCGAGCTCGTCGAAGTTCGGGGCCTTGCGGTGGATCGGCCAGCGCTCACCGTCGTAGGACTCGTCGACGTTCAGCACCTCACCGAGGGTGTTGAACACCTTGCCCTTGGTGAAGTCGCCGACCGGGACGGAGATCGCCGAGCCGGTGTCGGACACCGGGGACTGGCGGACCAGACCGTCGGTGGGCTGCATGGAGATGGTGCGGACCAGGCCGTCACCCAGGTGCTGGGCGACCTCCAGGGTCAGCGTCTTCTTCTCGCCCTCGTTCGCCGGGTCGGCGACCTCGACGTGAAGGGCGTTGTAGATGTCCGGCATCGCGTCGACGGGGAACTCCACGTCGACGACCGGGCCGATGACCCGCGCGACGCGGCCCGTCGCCGTGGCCGTCTCAACAGTGGTGGTCATTAGTTGTCACTCCCCGCGGTCGCGTCGGCCAGGGCGCTCGCGCCACCGACGATCTCGCTGATTTCCTGGGTGATTTCGGCCTGGCGGGCCGCGTTGGCAAGACGGGAGAGCGTGTTGATCAGCTCACCCGCGTTGTCGGTCGCCGACTTCATCGCACGGCGCGTGGCGGCATGCTTGGAAGCGGCCGACTGCAGCAGCGCGTTGTAGATACGGCTCTCGACGTAGCGCGGCAGCAGGGCGTCGAGGACGTCCTCCGCCGACGGCTCGAACTCGTACAGCGGAAGGATCTCGTCCTTGGCGGACGACTCCTCGGCCACCTCGTCGAGGCTGAGCGGCAGCAGGCGCGCGTCGCTCGCCGTCTGCGTCATCATCGAGATGAACTCGGTGTAGACGATGTGGAGTTCGTCCACTCCGCCGTCCACCGTGTCCTTCTCGATGGCCTCGATCAGCGGCGCCGCGACCGCCTTGGCGTCCGCATACGTCGGCTCGTCCGTGAAACCCGTCCACTCCTCCGCGACCGGGCGCTCACGGAAGTTGTAGTGGGCCACACCGCGACGGCCGACGATATACGTCTCGACCTGCTTGCCCTCGCGCTCCAGCCGTGCCGTCAGCTGCTCCGCCGCCTTGATCGCGTTGGAGTTGTAGGCGCCGGCCAGACCGCGGTCGCTCGTCAGGAGCAGAACCGCGGACCGGGTCACCGTCTCGGCCTGGGTGGTCAGCGGGTGCTTGGTGTTCGAACCGGTGCCGACCGCCGTGACCGCGCGCGTGAGCTCGGTCGCGTACGGCGTGGAGGCCGCCACCTTGCGCTGCGCCTTGACGACGCGCGAGGCGGCGATCATCTCCATCGCCTTCGTGATCTTCTTGGTCGCGCTGACGGATCGGATGCGACGCTTGTAGACCCGGAGCTGGGCTCCCATGAGTCAGGTCCCTTCCTTACGTCACTTGGCGGCAGCGGCCGGGGTGTCCTCGCCGAGCAGCTTTCCGTCGCTCGTCTCGAACTGCCTCTTGAAGTCGGCGATCGCATCGGCGACGGCACCCAGGGTGTCGTCGGACATCTTGCCGCCCTCCTTGATGGAGGTCATGAGGCCCTGCTCCTTGCGGTGCAGGTACTCCAGCAGCTCCTTCTCGAAGCGGCGGATGTCGGCGACCGGAACGTCGTCCATCTTGCCGGTGGTGCCGGCCCAGACGGAGACGACCTGGTCCTCGGTGGCCATCGGCTCGTACTGGTTCTGCTTGAGCAGCTCGACCATGCGCTGACCGCGCTCCAGCTGGGACTTCGACGCGGCGTCCAGGTCGGAACCGAAGGCGGCGAACGCCTCCAGCTCACGGAACTGGGCGAGGTCCACACGCAGACGTCCGGAGACCTGCTTCATCGCCTTGTGCTGTGCGGAACCACCGACTCGGGAGACGGAGATACCGACGTTCAGCGCGGGGCGCTGACCGGCGTTGAACAGGTCCGACTCCAGGAAGCACTGGCCGTCGGTGATGGAGATGACGTTGGTCGGGATGAACGCCGAGACGTCGTTGGCCTTGGTCTCGACGATCGGCAGACCGGTCATCGAACCGGCACCCATGTCGTCGGAGAGCTTGGCGCAGCGCTCCAGCAGACGGGAGTGCAGGTAGAAGACGTCACCCGGGTAGGCCTCGCGGCCCGGCGGGCGGCGCAGCAGCAGGGACACGGCGCGGTAGGCGTCGGCCTGCTTCGAGAGGTCGTCGAAGATGATCAGGACGTGCTTGCCCTGGTACATCCAGTGCTGGCCGATGGCCGAGCCGGTGTACGGCGCCAGGTACTTGAAGCCGGCCGGGTCGGACGCCGGGGCGGCGACGATGGTCGTGTACTCCAGCGCACCGTTCTCCTCCAGCGCGCGGCGGACCGACGCGATGGTGGAGCCCTTCTGGCCGATGGCGACGTAGATGCAGCGGACCTGCTTCTTCGGGTCGCCCGAGCGCCAGTTGTCACGCTGGTTGATGATCGTGTCGACGGCCAGCGCGGTCTTGCCGGTCTGACGGTCGCCGATGATCAGCTGACGCTGACCACGGCCGACCGGGGTCATCGCGTCGACGGCCTTGTAGCCGGTCTCCATCGGCTCGTGCACCGACTTGCGCTGCATGACCGTGGGGGCCTGCAGCTCAAGGGCGCGGCGGCCGTCGGTGTCGATCTCGCCGAGGCCGTCGATCGGGTTGCCGAGCGGGTCGACGACACGGCCGAGGTAGCCCTCGCCGACCGCGACCGAGAGCACCTCACCGGTGCGCTGCACCGGCTGGCCCTCCTCGATGCCGCTGAACTCACCGAGGACGATGGCACCGATCTCGCGCTCCTCGAGGTTGAGGGCGAGGCCGAGGGTGCCGTCCTCGAACTTCAGCAGTTCGTTGGCCATGGCCGAGGGAAGACCCTCGACCTTCGCGATGCCGTCGCCGGCAAGGGTGACCGTACCGACCTCCTCGCGCGAGGCCGCGTCCGGCTTGTACGACTGGACGAAATTCTCCAGCGCGTCCCGGATCTCCTCCGGCCGGATCGTGAGCTCCGCCATCTGGGTTCCCTGCTCTCCTTGTTGGGCCCGAAGTTTCTATGGGGGTCTGGGGGCGGCCCCCAGGAATCCTCTGCACGGCCCAACGCGGGCCGTAGTACTGCTGTCGAGTTGCGTCAGCTCGCCATGCGGCGGGCGGCGTCCTCGAGCCGGTCCGCGAGCGAACCGTTGATGACCTCGTCACCGACCTGCACCCGGATCCCGCCGACGACCTCGGGGTCCACGTCGAGATTGAGGTGCATACGGCGCCCGTAGAGCTTGGCGAGAGCGGCGCCGAGGCGCTGCTTCTGCGTGTCGCTCAGCGGGACGGCCGAGGTAACGACGGCGACCAGACGGTCCCGGCGCGCGGCAGCCAGCTTGGACAGGGACTCGAGTCCCGCTTCCAGGCTACGACCCCGCGACACGGTCACAAGGCGCATCACCAGACGCTCGGTGGTGGCATGGGCACGACCCCCGAGCAGCCGCCGCAGCAGCTCGGTCTTGGCCGGGGCGCCCGCGCCCCGGTCGGTCAGCGCCGCACGCAGGTCGGGGTGGGAGGCGACGATCCGGCCGAACCGGAACAGCTCGTCCTCGACATCGTCCAGCGCGTTCGTCTGCTGGGCGGCGGTGAGGTCGGCGAGGTTCGCCAGCTCCTCCAGCGCGTCCACCAGGTCACGCGGCTGCGACCAGCGCGAACGCACCATACCCGCCACCAGGTCCACGGCCGTGCCGTCGACCTGGCTGCCGAGCAGGCGCTGCACCAGCTCGGCCTTGGCCTCGCCGGGCTGCGCCGGGTCGGTCAGGACCCGACGCAGCGACGCCTCGCGGTCGAGCAGCGCGGTAACGGCGGCCAGCTCGTCGGAGAGCCGCGTCGCGTCCACGGACGTGGAGTCCGTCAGCGCGTCGAGACGCTCACGTGCGGCTGCCAGGGCCTCGCGGCTCGCTCCGTTCATCGCGCGGCCTCGGCCTTCTCCTCGAGCTCGTCGAGGAAGCGGTCGATCACGCGGCTCTGACGGGCGTGGTCCTCGAGGGCCTCGCCGACGAGCTTGCCGGCCAGGTCGGTGGCCAGTCGGCCGACGTCCTGCCGCAGCGCCTGACCGGCCGCCTTGCGGTCGGCCTCGATCTGCGCGTGTCCGGCGGCGACGATCTCCTCGCGCTGCCGCTGACCCTCCGCGCGCATCTCGGCGATGAGAGTGGCGCCCTGCTCCTGCGCCTCCTGGCGCAGCCGCGCGGCCTCGTGCCGGGCTTCGGCGAGCTGAGCCTTGTACTGCTCAAGCACGCTCTGGGCCTCGACCTTCATGGCGTCGGCCTCTTCAATGCCGCCTTCGATCGCCGCGCGACGCTCCTCGAGAACCTTGTTGATGTTCGGGAGCAGCTTCTTCCAGAAGAAGAAGAACACGATGGCGAAGGCGATGGTGCCGACGAGCAGCTCGGGACCGGCCGGGTAGAGCGGGTTCTGCCCCGTCTCCTCGGCCGCCAGCTGCACCAGGTTGGCGATCACATCAGTGCCTTTCGTCGATACGTGCTGGTAAGGGGTGATTACTTACCGAACACGAACGGCATGACGATGCCGATCAGGGCCAGCGCCTCACAGAAGGCGAAGCCCAGGATCTGGTTGGCGCGGATCAGACCGGCCGCCTCGGGCTGGCGGGCCAGGGCCTGGGTGCCGTTACCGAAGATGATGCCGACGCCGATGCCCGGGCCGATCGCGGCGAGGCCGTAACCGATGGAGCCGACGGAGCCGTGGATGCCATCAGCGGCGAGGGTCTGGAGAGCGGACATGCCGGTTCTTCCTTCTCTTTCATGGACCGGTGGGGGTTGACCACCGGACGACTGGGAGTGTGCGGGCGGGTGGTTCGGCTCAGTGGTGCTCGGCGAGAGCGCCCTGAATGTACGAGCAGGCGAGGAGCACGAAGACGTACGCCTGGACGGCCTGCACGAAGAGCTCGAAGCAGATCATGGCGATGGTCATCACGAACGAGACGCCGGCCGCCGGGATCATGTAGCTGTTCATCAGGTACCAGGAGGCGACGGTGAACATCACCAGCATCAGGTGACCCGCGAACATGTTGGCGAAGAGTCGCACCGCGTGTGTGAACGGGCGGACCAGCAGGTTCGAGAAGAACTCGATGACCATGACCAGCGGCAGCACCGCACCGAGCGACTTGTCATAGCCCGTGACGTTCTTGAAGAAGCCGACGAAGCCGTGCTTCTTGAAGGTCAGGGAGACCCAGGTGATGTAGACGATCAGGGCGAGCACCATCGGGAAGGCGATCACCGAGGAGACCGGGAACTGGGCCAGCGGGATCACGGACCAGACGTTCATGATCCAGATGAAGAAGAACAGCGAGACCATCAGCGGGACGTACTTCTCGCCCTCGCGCTTGCCGAGCGTCTCGTAGACGATGCCGCGGCGTACGAAGTCGTAGCCGGCCTCGCCGATCATCTGGAGCTTGCCCGGAACCACCTTGGCCCTGCCGAAGGCTGCGGAGAAGAACACCACGATCAGGGCGGTGGTGATGAGAGCGAGCAGCATCACCTTGTTGAACTCGAAGCCGCCGACCGTGGCGAGCGGCTTGAAGAGGAACGACTCAAGGCCCGGAGCCGGAAAGCCACACCCGTTGTCGGACAGGATCCGACAGCTCCAGTCAAAGGCGAGCTGGGTCTGGTCAGCACTCACCGCGGGCTCCTTCGGCGTGACGCATGGGTAGGGCAACCTCGTTGTGTCGGCGCGGCGCGCAGCCGCGGGTCGGCACCGGACTGGTGTTACGGATGTGGAGGCGGCCGGGGAGCATCAAGCCTCGCGCTTGAGCAGGCGTCAGCTCAGATGCCCGCGCCCGCGATGCCGCAGTTGGCACCGGACGATAGCAGGATCTCGCGCACGTCCTTATACCGGCCCTACCCCTCACGATGTAGAGCCCGCCTTCTGGGACTCGCCGCGCGGGCCGGAGTCCGGATCGACGTAAAAGATCTTCGCCTTCATGTGCGCACGAGCCTGCGCGGCCATCCATACGACGGTCGCGACCACGAGCGAGAACGCGAAGGTCTTCGGGTTGAAGAGGGAGGTGTCCTTGAAGACGCCCACGAAGATCAGGAGCAACAGCAGCTGGGCGACATAGAGCAGCAGCCCCATGGCCTGGAACAGGTGCGGAAGCGATTTCGCCGTCCACTGGAGCACATACAGGCCGATCCCCATGAACAGGATGGCCAGCACGGTGCCGACGGCCGCACCGATCGCCCCCTTGCCCCCGGCGACCGCACCGCTCACGGCCACGGCGATCACGCCGACGGCCGCTGTGGGCACAGCGGTCTGGAGAAGGTTCCGGGCGTCACTGGACGGCATGGCGGCAACTCCGCGAACTGAAGGGGGCAGGGCGTCGTCATGGACGAGCGTAATCCCGGGGCGAGCGGGAACCTCACGCCGAGGGGGACCGCGACAGCGGGCCCTTCGACTGTACCCCGGGAGTTCTCGTGAACGGTATCACAAACTATTTGATGCGGCCTTTACCTAGTGGCTGTGCGCACCATCACACATGAGATCGAACCTGCACATCTGCGGGATACCACAGGCAACTTGGGCAGCCTTGAGGGGGTTTGCACCCCCAGGTTTCGGCAACGCATTAGTCAGATTCTTACCTTGTACTTCAGCGCGACGACTCGGTCTTGCGCCGGTCCAGCTGGGCACGGCCGCCGATGGCCGTGGCCCCATTGACCCCTGAGACACCCGCGCCCACCGGGGTGCGCGGCTCCTCTCCGGGCTCCGGCCGGTCCTCCTCCGCGGCGACGGCGGCCGGCACCGGTTCGATCACGGCCCGCCGGCGGTAGCGCGGGGGGACGAAGGCCTCGGCCCAGCGAGGGGCGCGCGGGGTGAACCGGGGCAACAGAAGCAGGATCAGGCCCACCGCGCTCAGCACCACGATGCCG
The DNA here is from genome assembly GCF_008704995.1 of Streptomyces nodosus. Taxonomy (NCBI): domain Bacteria; kingdom Bacillati; phylum Actinomycetota; class Actinomycetes; order Kitasatosporales; family Streptomycetaceae; genus Streptomyces; species Streptomyces nodosus. Next base: position 5,095,435 of record NZ_CP023747.1, on the reverse strand, counting down.
AGCACGATCCACAGCGACGCCGAGTTGACGGAGTACGCCAGAGCACCGAAGGCGATCAGCGCCGACCAGAAGTACATGATCAGCACCGCCCTGCTGTGCGAGTGGCCGATCTCCAGGAGCCGGTGGTGCAGATGGCCCCGGTCCGCGGCGAACGGCGACTGTCCGCGCCAGGTCCGGCGCACGATGGCGAGGACCAGGTCGGCGGCCGGGACCGCGATGATCGTCAGCGGCAGCAGCAGGGGGATGTAGACGGGGACGGTCTGGTGGACCGTGGCGCGCTCGGAACCGTAGAAGAGGTTCAACGAGTCGGGGTCCAGCTGCCCGGTGATCGAGATGGCACCGGCGGCCAGCACCAGACCGATCAGCATCGACCCCGAGTCGCCCATGAAGATCCGCGCCGGATGCATGTTGTGCGGCAGAAAGCCCAGGCACATGCCCATCAGCACGGCCGCGAACAGGGTCGCGGGAGCCGCGGGCTCCAGCCCGTAGCCGTACCAGATCCGGTAGGCGTACATGAAGAACGCGGCAGCGGCGATGCACACCATGCCCGCGGCCAGACCGTCCAGGCCGTCGACGAAGTTGACCGCGTTGATCGTGACGACCACCAGCGCCACGGTGAGCAGGGTGCTCTGCCCCTGGGTGAGCGAGACCGTGCCGATGCCCGGGACGGGCAGCCACAGGATCGTCAGGCCCTGCATGACCATGACGCCCGCGGCGATCATCTGGCCACCCAGCTTGATCAGGGCGTCGATCTCGAACTTGTCGTCCAGCACACCGATCAGCCAGATCAGCGCGGCCCCGGACAGCAGCGCCCTGGGCTCGTTCGACCGGGCGAAGACCTCGTTGAGGTTCTTGAGGTGGTCGGCGACCAGCAGGCCCGCGCACAGCCCGAAGAACATGGCGATACCGCCGAGCCGGGGAGTGGGTTCCCGGTGCACGTCACGGGCCCGGATCTCCGGCATGGCCCCGGCGACGATCGCGAATTTACGTACCGGCCCTGTCAGCAGATACGTCACCGCGGCCGTGACACAGAGCGTCAGCAGGTATTCACGCACAGGCTTCCCCACAGGTCTCGCTGGGCATCCTCAGCCCCACACCCTAGTGCCCCGACGGACGGCACCGGCTTCGCGTGCATATCGTTGAGGACCGACGGGTAGCCACGATGGTTGCACGGACGGCTGTGTGCCGCGCCGCACCCCCGCCCTCACCGGTCCGGATACGGCGGAAAACCGCCGGTGAACTCGCGCACCCGGGCACGCGCCTGCGCGCCGTCCACCTCGTCGCGCAGCACCGAGGCGAACAGCTCGGCGATGTACGCCATTTCGGCCTCTCCCATGCCCTGTGTGGTCGCGGCGGCGGTGCCCAGGCGCAGACCGCGGGCGTCGCCGTGCGGCAGCGCACAGGTGTCCAGGACCACCCCGGCCGCCGCGAGCCGCCCACGGGCCGTACGGCCGTCCACCCCGAGCGGAGCCGGGTCCAGGGTCAGCAGATGGGTGTCGGTGCCGCCGGTGGTGATCACCAGCCCCTGGGAGCCCAGCCCCGCCGCCAGCCGCCGCGCGTTGGTCACCACCTGATGCGCATAGCGGGCGTAGGCCGCCGTCGCCGCCTCGCCGAACGCGACGGCCTTGGCGGCGATGGTGTGCATCTGGGCGCCGCCCTGGGTGAAGGGGAACACCGCCCGGTCCACCCGCTCGGCCAGTTCGCCGCCGCACAGGATCATCCCGCCGCGCGGGCCGCGCAGCACCTTGTGCGTGGTGGCGCACACGATGTCGGCGTACGGCACCGGATTGGGCGCCGCTCCCCCGGCCACCAGTCCGATGGGATGGGCCGCGTCGGCGATGAGATAGGCGCCCACCTCGTCGGCGACCTCCCGGAAGAAGGCGTAGTCGATATGGCGCGGATAGGCGATGGACCCGCAGACGATGGCCTTGGGGCGGTGTGCCAGGGCGAGCATGCGCACCTGCTCGTGGTCGATCAGCCCGGAGTCCGCCTCGACCCCGTAGCCGACGAAGTCGAACCAGCGTCCGGAGAAGTTGGCGGGTGAGCCATGGGTGAGGTGGCCTCCGTAGGACAGCCCGAGGGCGAGCACGGTGTCGCCGGGCCTGAGCAGGGCGGCGTACGCGGCGAGCACGGCGGACGATCCCGAGTGGGGCTGCACATTGGCGTGCTCGGCCCCGAACAGCGCCTTCGCCCGCTCCACGGCGAGGCGTTCGGCGACATCGACGATCTCGCATCCCCCGTGGTACCGGGCGCCCGGATACCCCTCGGCGTACTTGTTGGCCATCGGGGAGCCGAGAGCGGCGAGCACCGCGGGCGAGGTGAAGTTCTCGGCGGCGATGAGCTGGAGCGTCGTCGACTGCCGGTCGAGCTCCCCGAGGATGATCTCGGCCAGCTCGGGGTCCTGCCGGCGCAGAACATCGGCCTCGAGGGTACGGGTGACCGCCATGATGGGCTCCGGACATCGGGAACGTACGTCCCAATGTAGGCCCACCCCACCCGACCCGCCCGAAACCACGCCCTCACGGGTGTACCCCCGAAAGCAGCTGCGCCCCGAAAGGGGCGCGGGGAACTGCGCGCTCAACCACGACGAACCCGCACCGGCTGAACCCCCCGCACACCCCGCGCGGTGGCGCCCCTGAAGGGGCGCGGGGAACTGCGCGACCGACCACGACGAACCCGCACTCGCACGGCCACAGCAAGCAAGTCCCGAGCCCATAGGCGCCCCGCACAAGGCCCCCGCCGACTACATCCGCGCCGGCACACCCGTAAGCGCCGTCACCACCGGATCCAGCGCCTGCTGAATCTCATCCCCGATGGACCGGAAGAACGGCAACGGCGCCCCGTACGGGTCATACACCTCGTCCGCCTCCGCCGTGGGCGCCAGCAGCCACCCCCGCAGCGCCGCCGCCGCCCGGACCAGCGCCCGGGCCCGGGCCACCGCCCCGTCCTCCAGAGGAGGCAGCGTGGCGGGGTCTATGGCCCGCACGAGCCGCGTGAACTCCTTCAGCGTGAAGGTCCGCAGCCCCGCCGAGTGCCCCATGGAGATGACCTGCCCCCGATGGTCACGCGTCGCCGTCAGCACCAGATCGGCACGGATCACATGCTCGTCCAGGAGTTCCCGTCCGACGAACCCGGAGGCGTCCGCCCCGAAGTCCGCGAGGACCGTCTCGGCGTTCGCCTCCATGGGCGCGCCCTCATGGCCCCAGGTGCCCGCGCTCTCCACGATCAGGCCGCCCCACAGGGGGTCTCCGAGCCGGTCCGCCAGGGCATGGCGGGTCAGCCGCTCGGTGATCGGCGAGCGGCACACATTGCCGGTGCTGACGTGCAGGATGCGGAACGAGTCACGGGGCAGCCCGAAGGTCCCCGTCTCCTCCCCGCTGCCTATGCCACGCATGGGGATCCCCCCTGCTCATGAGGGATCCCCCGCCGGAGCCCGGGGGAGTCAGGGGCGGCCGTCAATTCGCCACCTCAAGGTCGGGTACGACCTTGCGCAGCTCCTCGGCCGACACCGCTCCCTGACGCAGCAGGACCGGCACCTTGCCCGTGACGTCGACGATCGACGACGGGACGTTCCCGGGGGTCGGACCGCCGTCCAGATAGACGGAGACCGAGTCGCCGAGCATGTCCTGCGCGGCGTCGCAGTTCTCCGGCGCCGGGTGGCCGGTCAGATTGGCGGAGGAAACCCCCATCGGGCCGACCTCCGTCAGCAGTTCGATGGCGACCGGGTGCAGCGGCATGCGCACGGCCACCGTGCCCCGGGTGTCCCCCAGGTCCCACTGGAGGGAGGGCTGGTGCTTGGCGATGAGGGTGAGGGCGCCGGGCCAGAACGCGTCGACCAGTTCCCAGGCCATCTCGGAGAAGTCCGTGACGAGCCCGTGCAGCGTGTTCGGGGAGCCGATGAGGACGGGCGTGGGCATGCTGCGGCCCCGGCCCTTGGCGTGGAGCAGATCGGCCACGGCCTCCGAGGAGAAAGCGTCGGCGCCGATGCCGTAGACGGTGTCGGTCGGCAGCACCACGAGTTCGCCACGGCGGACGGCGGAAGCGGCTTCACGCAGACCGGTCACGCGGTCGGTCGCGTCGTTGGTGTCGTATCGCCGTGCCATCTTCAGCGGTCCTCCTCGTACACGTACTGCTGCGGAAAGAGAGTCTTCGGGGTGCTCACGGCAGCGCCCTGCGGGCGGTCGCGAAGCGGGGGCGGTTGTTGAGGTCGGGGTGGTCGGCCGCGTCGGCCCAGCCCCGCTCCTCGGTGAAGATCCACGGCACCAGTCCGCCCTGGGTGTCGGCGTGCTCGATCACGACGACACCGCCGGGGCGCAGCAGCCGGTGCGCGGTGCGCTCCAGGCCGCGGATGAGGTCCAGGCCGTCCTCCCCGGAGAACAGGGCCATCTCCGGGTCGTGGTCCCGGGCCTCCGGGGCGACGTACTCCCATTCGGTGAGCGGGATGTACGGCGGGTTGGAGATCACCAGGTCGACCTGTCCGTCGAGGTCGGGGAAGGCCGTACGGGCGTCTCCCTGACGCAGGTCGACCCTGGACCCCTCCATGTTCCTGCGGGTCCACGACAGGGCGTCCTCGGACAGCTCCACGGCGTGCACACGGGACCGCGGCACCTCCTGGGCCAGGGCGAGCGCGATGGCGCCCGAGCCGGTGCACAGATCCACGATCAGCGGCTCGACGACGTCCATGGCGCGCACCGCGTCTATGGCCCAGCCGACGACCGACTCGGTCTCCGGCCGGGGCACGAACACCCCGGGACCGACCTGGAGTTCCAGATAGCGGAAGTAGGCGCGTCCGGTGATGTGCTGGAGCGGTTCGCGGGCCTCGCGGCGGGCGACGACCTCCCAGTAGCGGGCGTCGAAGTCCGCATCCTTCACGGAGTGCAGCTCGCCCCGCTTGACGCCGTGCACGAACGCGGCGAGTTCCTCCGCGTCGTTGCGCGGGGAGGGCACGCCGGCGTCGGCCAGCCGCTGGGTGGCCTGGGCCACCTCCGCCAGCAGCACGCTGCGGGCAATCGGGGGTCGCCCCCCAAGGTTCTGCTGCACGCTGGTCCTCCGGTGTGTCGTACGTGCCGTCTGCGGGACGCGCCGTGTGCGGGACGTGCCTTACGCGGCGGCGAGCTTGGCGGCCGAGTCCGCGTCGACGCAGGCCTGGATCACCGCGTCGAGGTCGCCGTCCAGGACCTGGTCCAGGTTGTACGACTTGAAGCCGACGCGGTGGTCCGAGATGCGGTTCTCCGGGAAGTTGTAGGTACGGATCTTCTCGGAGCGGTCGACGGTGCGGACCTGGCTGCGGCGGGCGTCGGCGGCCTCCCTCTCCGCCTCCTCCTGCGCCATGGCGAGCAGCCTGGAGCGCAGGATACGCAGTGCCTGCTGCTTGTTCTGCAGCTGACTCTTCTCGTTCTGGCAGGAGGCGACGACTCCGGTCGGGACATGGGTGATGCGCACCGCGGAGTCGGTGGTGTTGACGGACTGGCCGCCGGGTCCCGAGGAGCGGTAGACGTCGATGCGCAGATCGTTGGGGTTGATCTCGATGTCGACCTCCTCCGCCTCCGGGGTGACCAGCACACCGGCCGCGGAGGTGTGGATGCGGCCCTGGGACTCGGTGGCGGGCACACGCTGCACCCGGTGCACCCCGCCCTCGTACTTCAGCCGGGCCCATACGCCCTGGCCGGGCTCGCCCTGGCCGCGGGTCTTCACGGCGACCTGGACGTCCTTGTAGCCGCCGAGCTCGGACTCGGTGGAGTCGATGATCTCGGTCTTCCAGCCGACGCGCTCGGCATAGCGCAGATACATGCGCAGCAGATCGCCAGCGAACAGGGCGGACTCGTCGCCGCCCGCGCCCGCCTTGACCTCGAGGATGACGTCCTTGTCGTCGTTGGGGTCGCGCGGGATCAGCAGGAAGCGGAGCTTCTCCGTCAGTTCCTCGCGCTGCCTCTCCAGATCCTTGACCTCGACGGCGAAGTCCGGGTCGTCGGCGGCCAGTTCACGCGCGGTGCCGATGTCGTCGCCGGTCTGCTTCCAAGAGCGGTAGGCGGCCACGATCGGGGTCAGCTCGGCATAGCGCTTGTTCAGCTTGCGCGCGTTCGCCTGGTCGGCGTGCACCGACGGATCCGCGAGCTTCTTCTCCAGATCGGCGTGTTCACCGACCAGTTCCTCGACCGCCTCGAACATCTCCGGCTCCCATGGGATGTCCCCTGCCCGGGCCGGGGCGTGGGGACGTGTGTACGACGAATTGGGGCTGCACCGCAAAGCGCCGGTCCCGTCGCTCCCGCTGCGACGCGGGGTCCGCGCGCAGGTCGGGAGCGCCGGAGACCGGCGCCGAGGGCTCGCTACTTCTTGGCAGCGGCAGCCTTGCCGAAGCGGGCCTCGAAGCGGGCCACACGGCCACCGGTGTCGAGGATCTTCTGCTTGCCCGTGTAGAACGGGTGGCACTCGGAGCAGACCTCGGCCCGGACGGTGCCGGACTCGATGGTGCTGCGAGTGGTGAACGACGCGCCGCAGGTGCAGCTGACCTGCGTCTCGACGTACGCGGGGTGGATGTCGCGCTTCAAGGTGTCTCCTAGGTTCGGGAGGGCGCCGGGTCGCAGCCGCGGGATGCGGGAGCGTGAACCGGAGCCGACGTACCAGTTTGCCAGTACCGGCCGTATCCCCCAAAACCGGGGGCGGGCCCGATCTGTTCCCGACCCGCCGCGGCGGCGCCTACGGCGAGGTCACGACCCCGTCGGCCCTGCCGACGGCCGCCCCCTCGGTGGCGCTCGCCGGGATGGGTCTGTCGTTCTTCAGGGCGTCCCACACCTGCTGGTCCTTGTCCTGCTGCGGGAGGACACGGTTGGGATCGGCCGGGTCGTACCGGACCGGCATCGTCACCATGTTCATATGGGACGCACTGATGCCCTTGAGACCGTTGGCGAAGGACGCCAGTTTCTTGACGGAGGCCAGGTCGGAGTCGGTGGTGACGGCCTTGGTCGCGGTGTCGGCGAGACCGAAGAGCTTGGCCGGGTTGGTCAGGACGCCGATGTGCCCGACCCGGTCGGCCAGGGCCTTGATGAAGGCCTGCTGGAGCTGGATGCGGCCGAGGTCGGAGCCGTCGCCGACGCCGTGCCGGGTGCGGACCAGGCCGAGCGCCTGGGTGCCGTCGAGGGTGTGGGTGCCGGCCTTCAGATCGAGGTGGCTCTCCGGGTCCCTGATGTCCTCGGTGGTCGTCACCCGCACGCCGTCGAGCCCGTCGATCAGTCTCTTGAAGCCGGAGAAGTCGACCTCGACGTAGTGGTCCATACGGACACCGGTGAGTGACTCGACGGTCTTCACCGCGCAGGCGGCGCCACCGGTGGAGTACGCGGAGTTGAACATCGCCGAGCCGGCGGCCGGGTGCACGGTGCCCTGGGCGTCGGTGCACTCGGGCCGGTCGACGAGGGTGTCCCGGGGCAGCGAGACCACATCGGCCTGCTTGTGGCCCTTGCGGAGGTGCACGATCATCGCGGTGTCGGAGCGGGCGGTGCCGTCGTCGGTGCCGCCGCCCAGCTTCCTGTTGCCGCCCGAGCGGCTGTCCGAGCCCAGGACCAGGATGTTCTCGGAGCCGTCGGCGGATTTTCCGGGCCGGTGGGTGCCGAGCATGTGATTGATGTCGACGCTTCTGATGTTGCCGTTGAGCTTGAAGTACAGATATCCGGCGCCGGTGCCGCCGAGGACCAGGACGCCCGCGGCGGTCCAGGCCGTGACCAGGAGGGCCGTGTGTCGCCTGCTCCGGGGCTTGCGGCGGCGGCCGCGGCCCCGGCGGCGCGGGCCGGTCGTCGTGGCCTGGTGGGCTATTCCGGCGCCCGGCGTGCTCTCGGCAGGCATGTGCTCCTCGGTCCGTTCCGTTCCGGCCTTCCCGAAGCGCCCGGTTTCACCCGAGCGGGGGAACCCCCTCCATCTCCACGGTCACTCCGTCCGGTCAGACGGAGAAACCGGAAAAAGGGTTGCACAACGCTCGTGTGCCCCTCCTGAGCGAGAACGAACACGCCGGGTCACCGCGACACCGCCCGAAAGCCGCTCACCTCGGCGTTCCCCCCGCGCCAGGAACCTCCGGCACCCCACCCCCACCCTCACCTCCTGTGACAAACCTCTCCCCCACAGCACACTCCGTGAGCACTGACGAGCCCCTTGACGCCCGCCCACCCCTCCCCCGGTCCCCCCTTCCGGAAGCCCCCCGAACACCCCTCTACGCCCCCGTTGCGGTTGCAGAGCGGCCACACTTCGCCCCAGGGCGAACGCCCTAAGCGGGGCGCGGGGAACTGCGCGACCAGCCACAACCAACCCGCACCCGCACCCCCACAGAACCCCCCGAGCTCATAGGCGCCCCTTAAAACGCCCCCCGCCCCGGGACCCGGAAAACGCCGAGGGCCGCGGCCCTCACAAGAGGGGTCGCGGCCCTTGATACCCGGAACGTCTCCTGGAGACGACCTCAGTCGCCGTTCGGCGCCGGCGTCGTCTTCTGGATCTGCATCAGGAACTCGACGTTCGACTTCGTCTGCTTCATCTTGTCGAGCAGCAGCTCGATCGCCTGCTGCTGATCCAGCGCATGCAGCACCCGCCGCAGCTTCCAGACGATGCCGAGCTCCTCCGCACCGAGCAGGATCTCTTCCTTACGCGTACCGGAGGCGTCCACGTCCACCGCCGGGAAGATGCGCTTGTCGGCGAGCTTCCGGTCGAGCTTGAGCTCCATGTTGCCGGTGCCCTTGAACTCCTCGAAGATCACCTCGTCCATGCGCGAACCGGTGTCGACCAGCGCGGTGGCGAGGATCGTCAGCGAGCCGCCGTCCTCGATGTTGCGCGCGGCACCGAAGAAGCGCTTCGGCGGGTACAGCGCCGTGGAGTCGACACCACCGGACAGGATGCGGCCGGAGGCCGGGGCGGCGAGGTTGTACGCACGACCCAGACGGGTGATCGAGTCGAGCAGGACGACGACGTCGTGGCCCAGCTCCACCAGCCGCTTGGCCCGCTCGATGGCGAGCTCGGCGACCGTGGTGTGGTCCTCGGCCGGACGGTCGAAGGTCGAGGAGATGACCTCGCCCTTGACCGACCGCTGCATGTCGGTGACCTCTTCCGGACGCTCGTCGACCAGGACGACCATCAGGTGGCACTCGGGGTTGTTGTGGGTGATCGCGTTGGCGATCGCCTGCATGATCATGGTCTTGCCGGTCTTCGGCGGGGCCACGATCAGACCGCGCTGACCCTTACCGATCGGCGACACCAGGTCGATGATGCGGGTGGTCAGCACGCCCGGGTCCGTCTCCAGACGGAGGCGGTCCTGCGGGTAGAGCGGGGTCAGCTTGTTGAACTCCGGGCGGCCGCGGCCGTGTTCGGGGGCCATGCCGTTGACGGAGTCCAGGCGGACGAGGGCGTTGAACTTCTCGCGGCGCTCGCCCTCCTTCGGCTGACGGACCGCACCGGTGATGTGGTCGCCCTTGCGCAGACCGTTCTTGCGGACCTGGGCGAGGGAGACATACACGTCGTTCGGGCCCGGCAGATAGCCCGAGGTGCGGATGAAGGCGTAGTTGTCGAGGATGTCGAGGATGCCCGCGACGGGGATCAGGACGTCGTCCTCGGCCAGCTGCGGCTCGGCGACGTCGTCACGGCCACGACGGCCCCGACGGTCCCGGTAACGGCCGCGACGGCCCCGGCGGCCGCCGTCGAAGTCATCCCCGTCCTCCTCGGCCCGGCGGTCCTGGCGGTCCTGCCGGCCCCCGCCCTGCTGCTGGCCCTGCTGCTGACGCTGGCCGCCCTGGCCCTGCTGCTCGTCGCCCTTGTTACGGCGGTCACGGCCACGCTCACGGCGGTCGCGGCGACGGCCGTCACCGTCGGCGTCGCCCCTGGCCTCGCCCTGCGCCTGCTGGGCCGTCGTCTCGGCCTTCGGCTCGCTCTTCGCGTCGGCGGTGACCGTCTCGGGGCTGCCGGCCTCGGCGGTGGCACGGCGCCGACGGCGCTCGGCCGGGGCGTCGTCACCGGCTCCCTGGCCGGGGATGTCGATCTGCTGCGCGGCCTCGGACTGCGGGGCGGCGGCCTGCTCGTCGAGCGCGGTCGCGGCCTTGACGGACGCCTTGTCGGCCTTGGAGTCGGCCGTGGCGGCCCCGTCGGTGCGGGTCCTGGAGGTGGCGCGGCGCTTGGGCTTGGTCTCGGTGGCGGTCTCGGCCTTGGCCGGGGCACCACCCCCCGCCTGCGCCTCCTTGATGACCTCGATCAGCTGGCTCTTGCGCATGCGCGCCGTGCCCCTGATGCCGAGGCCGGATGCGACCTGCTGCAGCTCGGCCAGCACCATGCCCTCGAGGCCGGTACCACGGCGCCGCCGGGAGCCGGCACCGGTGGCAGGCGCGGAGGCGTCCGTGGCGGGCGCGGCAGCGGTCTCCTCGACACGTGCGCCCATCAGATCGGTGGTGTCGCTCACGAAGGGTCCTTCCCTGGAGCGGACGTCGGCCTGTCTGGCTCGGCGACCGGTTGTGCTGTCCGGCTTCGATCCCGTCTGTGTGGACCGTGCCGGGGCGGTGGTCCGCCCTAAGCGGCGGAGGAACATCTGGTGATTGGCGTTTCCCGAAGCCGTGGCACCCGTGGTACGTCACGCGGCTCGGTCGCGCCGGATTCCGGAGCGTGCTCGGCAAACCGCTCAGTGCACGGGTACGACGTACAGCTCACGTACGGGGTACGAAACACAGTGCGGCTTGGGAGGCTCCTGGAAGAATGGTTGCCCCGGACGGGGACACTAAGCACCTCGCCATGGCTGGGTCGGGTGCAGACTTGAGGTTAACACTACCGGATCCAACAAACATTCCCCCTCTCCAAAACCGGCAACCGTGTGTCAGGACGCAAGCGGCAGCACGCTCGCTCCCCGGCTGTCGAGTTCCAGACGGTTGGCGGCCCAGCCCTCGCCCGCCAGGTCGGCTACTTTGTCCGCGCTCGCGCCGTCGGCCAGCGCCAGGACGGTGGGTCCCGCGCCGGAGATCACCGCGGGGATCCCGTCGGCCCGCAGCCGCTCGACCAGCGCCGCGCTCTCCGGCATGGCCGGGGCGCGGTACTCCTGGTGGAGACGGTCCTCGGTGGCGGGCAGCAGCAGTTCGGGACGCCTGGTCAGCGCCTCGACGAGCAGCGCGGCGCGACCGGCGTTGGCAGCGGCGTCGACATGCGGCACGGTGCGCGGCAGCAGTCCACGCGCGGTCTCGGTGAGCACCGGCTTCCCCGGCACGAAAACCACCGGAACGATGGAATCGACGGGGTCCATGCGGATCGCACGGGCGACACCGCGGTCCAGCCAGGAGAGGGTGAAACCGCCGAGCAGGCAGGCCGCGACATTGTCGGGGTGACCCTCGATCTCGGTGGCGAGCTCCAGCAGCGCGGCGTCGTCGAGCCGGCTGTCGCCGCCTATGGTCACGGCGCGGGCGGCGACGATGCCCGCGCAGATGGCGGCGGAGGAGGAGCCGAGGCCACGGCCGTGCGGGATGCGGTTGGCGCAGACGATCTCCAGGCCGCGCGGCTGCCCGCCCAGGACGTCGAAGGCGGCCCGCAGGGAGCGTACGAGGAGATGGCTCTCGTCACGAGGGAGCGTCCCGCCGCCTTCACCCGCGATGTCGATGTGCAGCCCGGAGTCGGCCACCCGGACGACCACGTCGTCGTAGAGCCCCAGCGCGAGACCCAGGGCGTCGAAGCCCGGACCGAGATTGGCGCTGGTGGCGGGGACGCGCACCCGGACGGCGGCGGCACGGAACGCTGGACCGGCCATCGCTCGATGACTCTCCTTGAGCTACGTGATGGTCGACATGACACCCGATATGTACGAAGAACCCTGAGGCCGGGCCGTCGGGGACGGCGCAGCACCGCGGCAGGTGCGGCGGCGGGTTGAGTACAGCCTATCGAAGGAAGGTTCTGTGGCGACATAGGGCGCACGGGAGGCGCACGATGCGTGTCGCAAGCCCCCTGTGCACCCTCTGCGCGTTCCGACCGGGTGTTCCCCGCCGGAACCGGGTTACGCCAGCCCGAGCTGTTCGGCCGCCGTCGCCGCGTCGACCGGGACCGTGACCGGCTGCGGGGCTCCCGCGACGGCCCAGTCGGGGTCCTTGAGGCCGTTGCCGGTGACCGTGCAGACGATGGTCTGACCCGGATCGACCTTGCCCTGCTCGGCCGCCTTCAGCAGACCGGCGACGGACGCGGCGGACGCGGGCTCCACGAAGACGCCCTCCTGCGCGGCCAACAGGCGGTAGGCGCGCAGGATCTCCCGGTCCGTCACCTCGTCGATGAACCCGCCGGACTCGTCCCGCGCCTGGAGGGCGTACGTCCAGGAGGCCGGGTTGCCGATACGGATCGCGGTGGCGATGGTCGACGGGTCCTTGACGACCTCACCGCGGACGATCGGGGCGGACCCGGACGCCTGGAAGCCCCACATGCGCGGGGTGCGCCGGGCGACACCGTCGGCGGCGTACTCCCGGTAGCCCTTCCAGTACGCGGTGATGTTGCCCGCGTTGCCGACCGGCAGCACATGGATGTCGGGGGCGTCGCCGAGCATGTCCACGATCTCGAAGGCCGCCGTCTTCTGGCCCTCGATACGCACCGGGTTGACCGAATTGACCAGCGCCACCGGGTAGTTGTCGGAGAGCTCCCGGGCCAGGGTGAGACAGTCGTCGAAGTTGCCGTCGACCTGGAGGATCTTGGCGCCGTGCACCAGGGCCTGGCCCATCTTGCCGAGCGCGATCTTGCCCTGCGGCACCAGGACGGCCGAGACCATCCCGGCGCGCACGGCGTAGGCGGCGGCGGAGGCGGAGGTGTTGCCCGTGGAGGCGCAGATGACCGCCTTGGCGCCGTCCTCCTTGGCCTTGCTGATGGCCATGGTCATGCCGCGGTCCTTGAAGGACCCGGTCGGGTTGGCACCCTCCACCTTGAGGTGGACCTCGCAGCCGGTGCGCTCGGAGAGGATCCGCGCGGGCACGAGCGGCGTACCGCCCTCACGGAGCGTCACGACCGGCGTGCTGCCGGACACCGGCAGCCGATCCCGGTACTCCTCGATGATTCCGCGCCACTGGTGGGTCATTGCTGCTTACTCTCCTTCAACCCGCATGATGCTGGCGACACCCCGCACGGTGTCGAGACTGCGCAGTGCCTCGACGGTCCCGGCCAGGGACGCGTCGGACGCACGGTGGGTGACGACGACCAGGGACGCCTCCCCGACCGGCCGGTGCTCGGCTCCGCCCTGTTCGGCGGCGACCGCCTCGCCGCCGCCCTGGTTCCTGCTCTGCTGGCGAACGGTGTCGATCGAGACGTCGTGCTCGGCGAAGACGGTGGCGACCTGGGCGAGAACACCCGGCTTGTCGTCCACGTCGAGGCTGATGTGATAGCGAGTGACCACCTCGCCCATCGGGGACACGGGCAGCGCGGCATAGGCGGACTCACCGGGTCCGGTGGCACCGCCGAGCCGGTTGCGGCACACGGCCACCAGGTCGCCGAGCACGGCGGACGCGGTCGGGGCGCCGCCCGCGCCCGGGCCGTAGAACATCAGCTGGCCGGCGGCGTCCGCCTCCACGAAGACCGCGTTGTACGCGCCGCGCACGGAGGCGAGCGGGTGGGTCAGCGGAATCATGGCGGGGTGCACCCGGGCGGTGACCGAGCCCCCGTCGGCCGCGCGCTCACAGATGGCGAGCAGCTTGATGGTGCAGCCCATCTGCTTGGCGGAGGCGAAGTCGGCGGCGGTGACCTCGGTCATGCCCTCACGGTAGACGTCGTCGAGACGCACCCGGGTGTGGAAGGCGATCCCGGCCAGGATGGCGGCCTTGGCGGCGGCGTCGAACCCCTCGACATCGGCGGTCGGGTCGGCCTCCGCGTACCCGAGGACGGTGGCCTCGTCGAGGGCCTCCTGATAGCCGGCGCCCGTGGAGTCCATCTTGTCGAGGATGAAGTTGGTGGTGCCGTTGACGATGCCGAGCACCCGGTTGACCTTGTCACCGGCGAGGGACTCGCGCAGCGGCCGGATCAGCGGGATGGCACCGGCGACGGCGGCCTCGTAGTAGAGGTCCTCGCCGTGCTCCTCGGCGACGGCGTGCAGCGCGGCCCCGTCCCGGGCGAGCAGGGCCTTGTTGGCCGACACCACCGACGCGCCGTGCTCGAAGGCGGCGGTGATGAGGGTCCTGGCGGGCTCGATCCCCCCGATGACCTCGATCACCACATCGATGTCGCCGCGTTTGACGAGGGCGGTGGCATCGGTGGTGATCAGCTCGGCGGGAATGCCCGCGCGCACCTTGGAGGGCCGCCGTACCGCCACGCCCGCGAGTTCCACGGGGGCCCCGATCCTGGCCGCGAGGTCGTCGGCGTGCGTCATCATGATGCGCGCCACCTCTGAGCCGACAACCCCACAGCCCAGCAGCGCCACCTTCAGCGGACGCGTACGCATCATCCGACCTCGTTTCCTCATGCGGTCTACAGCGGAACCCAGTCTCACGCACCGGACGGGATTTTCTGCCTTTAGTCCGGATCGTGAGATGTCTATTTCATTTTTTCGGCGGCGAAAGACCGGAAGATCTTCCGCCGGGATCGGACACGGTCTCGCGGCCCGGAAGCGCCCTGGAAACCGGCGCCTCACAGGCGCTCCCCACCGGCCCGGAAGCGCCCTGGAAGCCGGCCCCTCACAGGCGCTGCCCACCGGCCCGGAAGGGAGCCGCCTGTGAAACGGCTCACCCCACGTCGAGACGCAGCAGATCCTCCTCCGTCTCACGTCGGACGATCACCCGAGCCTCGCCGTCGTTCACGGCCACCACCGGCGGGCGCGGCACATGGTTGTAGTTGCTGGCCATCGAACGGCAGTACGCCCCGGTGGCAGGCACCGCCAGCAGGTCGCCGGGCGCCAGATCGGCGGGCAGGAACGCGTCCCGTACCACGATGTCCCCGCTCTCGCAGTGCTTGCCGACCACCCGGACCAGCAGGGGCTCGGCGTCGGAGGCCCGGGAGACCAGCGCGACGCTGTAGTCGGCGTCGTAGAGCGCGGTACGGATGTTGTCGGACATGCCGCCGTCGACGGAGACGTAGGTCCGCAATCCGTCCAGGGGCTTGACGGTGCCGACCTCGTACAGCGTGAAGGCCGTCGGACCCACGATGGCGCGCCCAGGCTCGACGGAGATGCGCGGAGTGCGCAGCCGGGCCGCCTCGCACTCACGGCCGACGATCTCGGTCAGCGCCTTGGCGATCTCATGCGGCTCACGGGGGTCGTCGTCGCTGGTGTAGGCGATACCGAGCCCGCCGCCGAGGTCGATCTCGGGGAGCTCGACGGAGTGTTCGTCGCGGATGTCCTTGAGGAGCCCCACCACCCGGTGCGCGGCGACCTCGAACCCGGACATGTCGAAGATCTGTGAGCCGATATGGCTGTGGATGCCGACCAGTTCGAGCCCGTCGAGCCGGAGCGCACGGCGCACCGCCTCGGCGGCCTGACCGCCGGCGAGCGGAATACCGAACTTCTGGTCCTCGTGCGCGGTGGCGATGAACTCATGGGTGTGCGCCTCGACGCCGACCGTGACACGGATCAGCACCCGCTGCCGCTTGCCGAGGGACGAGGCGATGTGCGCGACCCGCACCATCTCCTGGAAGGAGTCCAGGACGATCCGCCCGACGCCGCTCTCGACCGCCCTGGTGATCTCCTCGGTGGACTTGTTGTTGCCGTGGAAGGCGATCCGCTCGGCGGGCATCCCGCCGGACAGGGCGGTGGTCAGCTCACCGCCGGAGCACACGTCCAGGTTCAGCCCCTCTTCGTACAGCCAGCGCACCACGGCGCGGGAGAGGAAGGCCTTACCGGCGTAGAACACATCGGCGTCCTGCCCGAAGGCACCACGCCAGGCACGGGCGCGCTCACGGAAGTCGGCCTCGTCGAGCACATAGGCGGGGGTGCCGAACTGCTCGGCGAGGACCTTGACGTCGACGCCGCCGACCCGGACAGCACCGTCCTCGCCCCGGCCGACGGTCTGGGCCCACACCTTGGGGTCGAGGGCGTTGAGGTCGGCGGGTGGCGCCGTGTAGTGGCCCTCGGGCAGGACGTCGGCGTAGCGGGGCCCGGCGGGATGTGCGGAACGGCTCATGACTGTGTGGCTCTCTCAGAGATGTTCGGGTGCGCTGATGCCGAGCAGGGACAGGCCGCCGGCCAGCACCGTCCCGACGGCTTCGGCGAGCGCCAGCCGGGCCCGGTGGGCGGCCGAGGGTTTCTCGTCACCGAGCGGGAGGACGGTGTGCTGGACGGCGAGCAGGGCATCGGCGAGGACGACGAGATGCCGGGCGAGCCGGTCGGGCGCGCGCTGGGCCCCCGCCTGGGCCAGGACGTCGGGATACTCCGCGAGCGCCCGGACGACGGCACCGGCGTCCGGTACGTCACCGGGGATCGCGTCGAAGCCGAGGCGGGCCGCGTTACGGCCGAGCGCACGGGTCCGGGCGTGGGCGTAACGCACGCGGAAGAGCGGATTGCTCTCGCGTTGCAGCAGATGATCGGCGGTGATCCGCGGCCGGTCGCGGCTGGCGGGATACAGCAACGCCCAGCGGGCGGCGTCGGGACCGAGCGGCGCGGGATCCTCGGCCGCCGGAACGGGCCGCAGATCCACCCGCTCCCCCGGCCGCGCATGCGCGACCTCGACGCGGCCGCCCTGGGTGGCGATGATCCGCACCAGCGCGTCCGCGACCACTTCGGCGCGCATGTCGTAGGGGATGCGGAGGGGGATGACGTGGCCGTTCAGGGTGGTGGTGTGGCCGTAGGGGGGGTGGGGGGTGCTGGAAGTGCTGGAGGTGCCGAAGGTGCTGGTGGTGCTGTGTGTACCGGAGGTACTGCGGGTGCGGGAGATGCCGGGGGCGCCGGCGATGTCGTGAATACCGGAGGCACTCAGGTCGCCGGGGGCACCGGGAGTGCCACCGCCCCGGCGATCGAGAATCTCCCGGACGAGCGCGGCTGTGGCGGCCGTGGCGGCGGCCCGTTCGAGCCGGATATTGAGAAAACCGGGCCCGGTGATCTCGACATCGGCGACCCCGGCCGTCTCCCTGATCCGTAGCCGCAGAATCTCCGCCACGTCGAGCGGCGCCCTCCCGGCCGGCCGGGCCAACTGGAGGGCGACATTGGTGGCGTAGTCACCGCACCCCCCGGGCCCCGGCGGCCCGACCACCACCCGTGGCGGCACGGCCACATCCAGCTCCCCGTCCGCCACGGCAGAACGCACCGCGTGCAGCACGGTGCGGGAGAGCTCGACGAGAGTCACGGGACAAGGGTATGGGAGGAGGGGGGTGGGTATGCGAACCGATTCACCGCCTGGTCCGGCATGTGGACGGCGGGGCGCCACGAGGCCCCCACCGCTCAGCCGCCGCCGGCCCGCCCCACACGATCATGCGACCCGGCCTGCCCGGTCTTCCCCGAGTCCCCCCCACCGGAGCCCGAACCGCTCCCGAACGCCTTCTCGCCCCCACCACCGGGACCACTACCGGCCGCACCGGCCCCCGGGACGACGTCGGCACCGGAGCCGCCCCGTCCACGACGCCCCATCAACCCCCTCACCAGCCGCACGAGTTCCGTCGGCTCGAAGGGCTTGGCGAGAAACGCGTCGACACCCGCGTCGAGCCCACTCTCGACCTCATGCTGCGTACAGGCGCTGATGACGGCGAGCGGAAGATCCCGGGTACGGGGATCCGCACGCAACCGGGCCGCCGTCCGCAGCCCGTCCAACCGGGGCATCACCACATCCAGGGTGACCACATCGGGCCGCACCCGATGCACCACGTCCAAGCACTCGGCACCGTCGGCCGCGGTCACGACCTCGAGACCCTCCAGCTCGAGGTTGACCCTGATCAGCTGCCGGATGACCTTGTTGTCGTCCACAACAAGCACCCGACCCGACACGCCTGGCACACCTCGAGGGTAGGTCGGCAGACGGTGCCGCGTCCGGGTTTTCCCCACTTCCACCCCACCCGGGCTTACCGTGCCCCCTCACCCCCATGACCCCCGAACCACGCCCGCCCCACACCCGGGAAACCTGTTCATGACGACCCCGAAAGAGCTGGTAGGGTTCTACCCGTCGCCGCAAGAGAGCGGCCGATACGCCCCCGTAGCTCAGGGGATAGAGCAACGGCCTCCGGAGCCGTGTGCGCAGGTTCGAATCCTGCCGGGGGCACCCTGCATGAGGTGCCCAAAGACCCCGTCACCAGCGGAAACGCTGAGGCCGGGGTCTTCGCGTATATGCAGACGTATGCAGCACTGAGCGGCCCCAGGACGGGGTCTGTGGACTATTCGTGGACAGAATCTTGAGGCAAAGGCCCTGGTCAGCCTCGGTATTTGCGGAGTGCCCGTCAGCCCGCGTCCGGCCACCGCTCAGGGGTCGGAGGCGGCTCCGGTTCGTCCCGTTCCGCCTGCCGCGCGTTCTCTCCCCGTAGGGCCGTCAGCCACGGCCATAGGTCTGGCAGTGACTGCGCCGGGCAGGCCAGGCGGTGTTCGATACGGCACCGCTGGAACTGATCCGGGGGACAGACCCCGTAGACGGTCACCCGACCATCGGACAGCTCGATCCACCGGTGCTCCGCCGGCACCGTGTGAGCCGGCGGAGCCATGTCCGGCTCCAACATGACCCAGTCATACTCAAGCGTCGCCACCCGATCTTGCGGCAGGCCGCAATACAGACAGCGCGGCTGCTGGCCGCCGAGTCGACGCGGCTTCTCCTCTAAAGCCCCCATGTAGTGAGGGTCGGCGCTTCGGCAGCCCAGGTGTAGAGCGCGAACCAGACGTGACACCTGAGGCGCTTGTGCATTTAGAAAACGAGATACGACGCGGCAGGTGCAGGCAGCAACCACCGACCGAGGGAACTCGGCCGATATATGGCGAAGCACTTGGCGTAACGGGATAGCAGGACCTCCACGCTATTGCCCGCACGCTGGGCAACCTCAGTCGGGTCTACACCGGAGTTGAGCCAGGTAAACAGCGCGGAGTGCCGGAGGTCGTACGGACTAGCCCTGCGCCAGTCCGTCTCAGTTTCCGTCTCATTCAGTGACGTTCACCGCCGTTCAGACAGGCTCATCAACTGAGACCGTCCCGGTACTCGCCCGCCTATGAACGTAGATGAACGGCCATGGCCACGTTCCTCGTCTACACCAACAGCCTTGGAAAGCGTGTGACCCGGTAGCCGCATACCGTCTCGCCGGTTGGCCGCAGCCCACGTATGGACACGCGCCGGAGACGACTCGCTGAAGGACGGCACGACTGTGCTGGGAGCTGGGGGACTGTGAGCAGGAGACGCTACGTTGCCAGGGGCGTGCCGGGTGGTTACCGAATCTGGGACAACCGAGGACGTCGATGGTGGGGCGATCTCTACAAGTTGTGCCCTGACGATCTCGTGGCCAAGCTCAACGGCCAGGCTGACCACGCACGGACACCGCACTGATGAAGCACTACAGGGCGCAGAAGCGGTAGGTGCCGCCGAAGCGGGGCTGACAAGTGCGCGCACCACAGCCGCACCAGATCGGACGGGGAACAGCGGGGAATCACGGGGAAAGCGAGAACGCTTTCAGCGGCTCCATATCAGCAATACGCCCAGGCCAGAAAGCCGATTCCGGCACCCATAACGCAGGCATGGCTCAGCCAGACGTGGTGGTGGTCGTCGGCCCAGGAGCCGAGGAGGGCGGAGCTGAAGAAGAGTGCTGCGCCAGGGAATGCGGCGAGGGCGAAGAACAGGCGCTGACGCATGAGGGGATCATGGCACTGGTCTGGGGCGGATGATGCGGGGCAACGGTTGGCGTTTGTATGCGGTTTCAGGGGTACGCCCGTCGGCTGGGCGTAGGGGGGAGCAGGTGGTGTCGCAGGGGCGGGATCGGTCCTTTCTCGACAGCAGGAGCTGGACGGTGGTGCGGCTCGTCGCGGCTGTGTGGGGAGCTGCCAGTAGCGGCAGTGCGGCGTGGATGCGTGTGGGGTGGCTGGTGATCGGTGCTGGGACCGCCTGGGAGCTCGTGTGGGATCTGGTCAGGCGGCGTCGGCAGCGCGGGGCCGGGGTCGACGACGTCTGTGACTAACCTCGGGCTTTCACGAAGCGGGCTGTCCAAGGGCTGACCAGAAACGAGGAAAGCGCCCTTGACCTGCAACGATAGGACTTGCTGAGGGTCCTGTTGGCTGCAAGGAAAAGAGCACTTTCCAGGTGAGAGAGCCTATCTCGTCGTACCCGCGTGTCCGTGTCCAGGGGGACGGCCGTCAGGTGGTCTCGCAGGCAGGTTCGGTCCTGCTGGTGGAAACGGTCCGCAAGGCCGGTCTCGACCAGGTGATATCCGCCGTGCTTGCTCCGTGGCGGAGGCCGCGGGCCCTCCACGACCCGGGGAAGGTCGTCCTGGACCTCGCCCTGGCGGTCGCGATGGGCGGGGACTGCTTGGCCGACGTGGGCATGCTGCGGGCCGAGCCGGCCGTGTTCGGGCCGGTCGCCTCCGACCCGACGGTCTCCCGCCTGATCGACACCCTCGCCGCCTCCGGCGACACCGCCTTGCAGGCCATCCGGTCCGCTCGGGCCGAAGTCCGCGACAAAGTCTGGGAGTTGGCTGGCCGGAAGGCGCCAGACGCGGACGGGACGGTGACCATCGACCTGGACGGGGTGCTGGTGATCGCGCACTCCGACAAACAGGACGCCGCCCCGACCTGGAAGCGGACCTACGGCCACCACCCGCTGATGGGGTTCGTCGACCACGGCCCGGCCGGCACCGGGGAACCCGTCGCGGCCCTGCTCAGGCCCGGGAACGCGGGATCGAACACCGCCTGTGACCACATCACCGCAGCCCGCCTGGCCCTCGCTCAACTGCCGAAGAAGTACCGGCGCGGACGGCAGACCCTGATCCGCACCGACTCCGCAGGCGGCACCCACGACTTCGTCGCCTGGCTCGCCCAGCGCGGGCGCTGGCTGTCCTACTCCGTCGGCATGGTGATCACCGACGCGATCCACCAGCACGTGCTGAAGGTCCCGACCTCGGCCTGGACACCGGCCGTCGAGCCGGACGGCGAGATCCGGGACGGCGCCTGGGTTGCCGAACTCACCGGCGACGTCCTGGCCGGCTGGCCGAAGGGCATGCGGCTGATCGTCCGCAAGGAACGACCTCACCCGGGCGCCCAGTTGAGGCTCACCGACGCGGACGGCATGCGGCTGACCTGCTTCGCCACCAACACCGTTACCCGGCCGATCGCCGACCTCGAACTCCGTCACCGGCTGCGGGCCCGGGCCGAGGACCGCATCCGGGCCGCCCGGGCCACCGGGCTGCGGAACCTGCCCCTGCACCACACCGCCCAGAACCGCATCTGGCTCGAGATCGTCCAGATCGCGTTGGACCTGCTGGCCTGGATGCCGATGCTCGCGCTGACCGGCAAGGCCAGACTCTGGGAACCCCGCCGCCTGCGGCTCCGCCTGTTCACCGCGGCCGGGCAACTCGTCACCACCGGGCGCCGGCGGATCCTCCGTCTCGCCCGGCACTGGCCCTGGACCAGCCACATCACTGCCGCCCTCGACCGGCTCGCGCACCTCCCGAACCCCGGCTGACCAGCATTCCCTGTCCCGACAAGTAGCACCACCCGACCCGGAGCAGTGGAACCCGGCGCCTACCCGAGGCGACACCCGGGCCGCAGCCCTGCCCGCCCTCAACCGCAGAACGAGAAATGGTCCGCCAACTCCGTCGGCGGACCATCACGAAAGTTCGAGGCTAACATCGCGAACAACCGCGGGAAGGGAGAGAGCGGCAACGCCACCACACCGGACCGGAAGTAGCGCCATCCCTCGGGCACTCGTTGTCCTGGTCATTGTCCAGTGCACTAACGATCACCGTTGTGAACGCGCACGTACCTGTCCGTACGGTCGCGCGCACAGTTGGAAAGCGTGCGCCCTCGGTGGCTGACGGTCCCCGGGTACGCGATGCTTGGGTATGGCCCCTGAACCTAGCGCCGCACCGTCGATGACCACTCAGGTGAGTGCGGTGACCGACGGAACCACCAGAGTCTTCACCTGGGAGGAAGACGCACGCATCGAGGTCCGGAACCTCGGCCGAGAGATCGTCGTCGAAGCCAACGCCGCCGGCCTGAAGACCCTGGCCGGCCATCTCCTCGCGCTCGCCCAGGACGGCACGCCGGATGGCGCTCACCTTCACCTGGAGGAGCACAACGGACTCGAAGAGGGCTCCGTAAGCCTGGTCTTGGAGAGGTGCGACAGCGAATGACTCGTGCCAGACGCGTGCCAGATCATACGGGGAGCCACGGGGAACCCATCCACAGTCCACCAGGCGTCTACGTCCCTCCACCACAGGTGAGGCCTGGAGCCAGCCCCAGATGCCCATAGCTTCCCAAGCTGAGGTGCGACGACGACCGACGGTGACAGACTGGCCGTAGCCGAGCGCTTCCGTGATCCAACGCACCGTTGGTTCGTTGGTTGTTGCAGTGATCATCAGTGCTGGTGTGTGCCTTCGGCGCTGGGTGAAACGCGGTGATCCACTAGCTGTCACGGGAGAGGTACTCGTACCCAAGGCCTGGGAGATGGCTTTGCCGTCAGACGATGCGTTGCCGCAGTACGCTCACCATCTCTCCGCTACTGCCAGGCGCGGACCAGATCTTCAGGTCCCCAGTGGGCCGCAAGCGGCAGACTGCCAACCACACCGCTGCGGGACACCGCGACCAGCGGCGTGTCCGGCCCGGCACCGGGCACCGCGAGTACGTCACGAGCCAGAGCGTCATATTCACGTCGGCCAAACGTCTGGGACTCCAGCCACTTGATGGAGCCGACGAAGTGCACCGCGCCCGCCACGGGTTCACGATCGGTGCCCACTAGGTCGATCTCTGGGTTGTTCTGCCGGTTCCACCAGCCGCCGACAGCCTCTGTCTCCGGCCATCGCTCGTCGGGCAACAGCCGCAGCAGCGACTCGCGGATGAGCGGCTCGACCGCACGCCCCCGCCAGGTGGTCCAGGACCGCTCGATCCGCTCCAGGGCAAGATCGCCCCGGCCGCGCTCGATGAGCGGGATGCCCCGCTGCAGGAAGGCCAACCAGAACCGGAGATACGGATCCGCGATGCGGTAGCGCTTGTTCTTGGTGTCGGCCTTCGCGGACAGCGGCAGGTCGGCCGCCAGAACCCGCTTGGCCTGCAGGGTGTTCAGCAGCGGGGACAGCGTGCCCGATGGCAGGGCACCTGTTCCCCCGGCCCGTGCCGCGATGGTGGAGAAGGTCCGCTCGCCGCTGCCCACCGCCTCCAGCACCGCCCTTGAGTGCGACGCCTCGGGGAACTCCCCCAGCAGCGACAGCTCACCCGCCACCAGCAGCGGAGACAGCGGATTCGCCACCGCCTCGCGCAGGAAGTCCGCCCGGCCCATCCCGGGCCGCCACGACTGGACGATCTCCGGAAAGCCCCCCGTGATCAGCAGCGCGTCCATCGCGTCCGCCGCATCCAGTCCGGTCATGGCCTGCACATCGCCCAGGTGCAGCGGCCGTACGGTCATCTTCGCCGCCCTCCCGAAGAACGGCCGGCCATACGACTGCAGCGCCTCCATCACCGACATGTCGCTGCCGACCAGGATGAGCAGGACCGGCTTGGCGGACAAGTGACGGTCCCACACAGTCTGCAGAGCTCCCTCGAACTCCGGGTCCTGCTCAACCAGCCACGGAACCTCGTCGATCACCGCGATGCTCGGGACGTCGTCCGGAACCGCGACGGCCAGTGAGCGCAGCGCCTGATTCCAGTCCGCGGCCTGCAGCCCGGCCACCAGCTCCGCCCCCGGAAGCGCGGACTGGGCGAGCGCCCCGGTGAAATCCGCCCGCTCGGCCACGGCGTTGCGGCCCCGGGTCGCCTGGAAGACCATGTACGGCACCCCGGACCGGTCGCAGAACTCCTGGACCAGACGAGACTTCCCCACCCGGCGCCGCCCGGTCATGATCACGGCCCGCCCGTGGGTAGCGCCTACGCCCTCGGTCGCCAGGCCCAGCTGTCGAGCCAGCAGATCCAGGTCCGCCACCCTCCCTTTGAATTCCACCGACGGCACCTCTCGATCAAACACAGTTTCGATATTACGTAGATTGAATCTTACTTAGATGCTAGCTCGCTTCCAGTGCGGGCGTGAACCCGTTGGAAACATGGACGGGCGCGCCACTCCATTTCGGGCTTGGGTAGATGGCCGACATCGGTCCAACCAGAGAATCCCGCAGGTCACAAACGGCCCGGCGCGACCTGCCGATTTCCAGGTTGACCCCTACACCACGAGAGGGGACACGACCCGGGCCCGTGGACTGTTCGTGGACAGGATCTTGAAGCATCTGCCCAGGTCAGACCCGGCAAACGGCAAGACCCCTGGACAGGCCGAGGGCCGGGCAGCAGGCACCGTGCACGAAGAGAGCCGTCGGCGACGCCACGTAGGTGTCGGCTCCCTCAGTGAGAACCAGCGATTGGGCCGACCCGTGCAGGTCCCTTAGCTATTGTCTGCTCGTCGGGGGAACTCAGGTGAGTGCCAGGGGGTGGAGATGTCTGGTGGGACCATCTCTGTGATCGTCGCGAGCGTCGGCGTCTTCGGCACGCTGGCTTCGGCAGTGATCACTCAAGTCCTCACCCAGCGCGCCGAGTCGCGAAGGTCGGAGCGGGGAGAACGGGTCCGGATCGCGGAACAGCAGGCTGCTGAGGATCAGCGCAAGATCGATCAACTCCGTAGCTGCTACGTTCAGTTGAACGCAAATGATCGCTACTACAGAGACGCCATGCTGGCCTACGCCCACGCTCTCAAGTCGGGGTCAGTCGACGCGGAAGCAGCGGAAGTCAATACCGCGAGACGTGCTCAACGGGACACCCGGGCTGAAGCCCAGTTGATGGCAAGTGACGCGGTGCTGCAGATCGAGAGCCGGGTGAACGCACAGCTCACGACCGCCTACAGGCACCTGATGGAGGTGGCAGGCGAGCCGGACTCACCTACGTGTCAGGAAAGACTCAACCGCGTCATTGAACTCTTGAAATCGCTCACCGCGCAGCAAGGACATGTGCGAGCAGTCATGCGCCTTGAGGTGCGCGCTACCGCGGAACTCCCAGACTGGTACGACCCCGAGATCGGGCCGACAGCGCATCGGCACGATGGTCACTGAGCTTCTACAGCCGACGTTGCGAAAGGCGTAGGCACCTCTGCGGCCCGCGGACTCAGGTGCCGCCTCGGGTACGGGCCCGGGTGATTGCCTTGACGAGGATGTCCCCGCCTGCGGATTCCGGGCTTTCGCACTGGTCGGCCGTCACGCGCTGCGGCGGCGCAGCGTGAGCCATGTGCGCCTTGCCACCTTGCCGGGCTCCTCCGTGGCCCGCACCTCGACCAGATCGGGGAACCGTGCACGCAGTTCCGACTCGAGGCGGGAGTGGAGAGTGAACCCGGCAGCCGGGCAGTGCGTGCAGGTGCCCGCCATCCGCACCTCCGCGTGCCGGTCGTGGGCGGACACAATCGTCACTTCGCCGCCGTGGGAGCGGATGTAGTCACCGACGGATCCGTCCAGGACGTCCTGCAGTGCGGCGCGCAACATGTCGTCCTCGGTGACCACGTCGGCCGGCCGCCAGCACTGAGGATGCTGCAGTGCGGCGCTGAGCGCGTCGCGCACCCGCGCTCCTGTGCCGGACCAGCTCCGGCCGTCGGCAAGCCGGATCACCACGGCCCCTGTCTCCACCTCGATGGAGGCGACGTCTTCGGAGTGGAGCATTGTCCCGAGCTCGTCCGGTGCGTCGGCGATCTCTCCGACGACCGGCAGTGTGCCAGCGGGGATCACCCAGCGGATGGCCTGCGGGTCAGTCGTGGCCTCGGGGTGCATGGGGATGACGCTCATGCCAGCAGTCCTACGACGGTGTGCGTCAGGAAGGCCATGGTCCAGGCCAGCACGAACATATAGCCGAAGGCGACCGCGGGCCATCTCCACGAGCCGGTCTCACGGCGCATGACCCCGACGGTCGACATGCACTGCAGTGCGTAGAGGAAGAAGACGAGCAAGGCGGCCGTCGTGGCCGGGGTGAAGAGCTTCTCTCCCTGGTGCGGGCCGTCGGTGTAGGTCATGTGTGCCAGGGTTTCGGCCGGCTGGTCGGGGTTCTGGGCGGCGGCGACCTGGCCGAGGGTGGCGACGAACACCTCTCGGGCGGACAGCGATCCCAGCACGCCGATGTTGATCCGCCAGTCGAACCCGAGGGGTTCGAAGACGGGTTCGATGGCGTGACCGATGTCGGCGGCGTAGCTGTGGTCGACCTCATAGGCCGAGACCGCGGTCCGGTCGGCCGGGTCGACTCCGGCGGAGCGCAGTTGCGCATCACTGTGCATGGGCAGGCTGAGCAGCAGCCACATCACGACGGTGACAAGGAGGATGATCCGGCCGACCTTGTGCAGGAAGCCCTTGCAGGCGCTCCACATGGCCTCGGCCACCGACCGCGGCCGCGGCAGCCGGTAGGACGGCATCTCCATGTAGAACGGCAGCACCGGCCCGCCCCGACTGCTGAACCGTTTGAAGACCCAGGCTGTCGCCATGGCCGAGAGCGCGCCGACGAGGTACAGGGCGAACATGACGATGCCCTGGGCGCCGAAGGGACCGACGCTGGTACCCGGGCTCACCAGCAGGCCGGTCAGCAGCACATAGACCGTCAGGCGCGCCGAGCAGGTCATCAGCGGCGCGCCCATCATGGTCGCGAAGCGGTCCTTGGCCGACGGCAGGGAGCGGGTGGCCATGATGCCGGGGATGGCACAGGCGAGGGAGGAGAGCAGGGCGACGAACGCGCGGCCCTCCAGCCCGGCCTTGGACATGAGCCGGTCCATCAGGAATGCCGCACGGGAGAGGTAGCCGCTGCCCTCCAGCAGCGAGATCATGAGGAACAGCAGGGCGATCTGCGGCAGGAAGACCACCACGCTGCCCAGACCGCCGATCAGGGCGTTGCCGAGGAAGCCGGAGAGCAACGGGTTCGAGACGTATTCGGTGACCAGTGTGCCGAGCCAGTCGAAGAGGCTCTGTACCGCGTCCTGCAGCGGTGTCGCGACGGTGAAGATGATCTGGAAGAAGGCGAACATGGTCGCGAAGAAGATGAGCGTGCCCCACAGCGGGTGCAGCAGCACGGCGTCGATGCGCCGCGTGCGGTGATCGACCTCGGGTACCTGGTAGTCCGCGCTCTGCAGCAGCGACTCCACCCAGGCCCGTCTCTGCGAGGGGTCGGTGGGCGGCGGGACGACCGGCCGCTCCCATGCGGTCCGGTCGAGCAGCATGGACCGCAACTGCGCCAGGTCGTTGCGTGACCCGCTCGTCACCGCGACGACCGGCACGCCGAGTGCACGGCGGAGGGCCGGGACGTCGAGGGTGCCGCCGCGGCGGGCCAGTTCGTCGCGGAAGGTGAGCACCACGCAGATCGGCAGGCCGGTCTGCATGACCTGGGCCAGCAGCCCGAGGGAACGACGGAGCGTCGTCGCGTCGATCGTGACGAGAATCCCGTCGGGTGTGCCGATGCCCGGGTTGTCCGGGTCGAGCGCATCGGCGACGACCTGCTCGTCCGGGCTGATCGGGTCGAGGCTGTAGGTGCCGGGCAGATCCTCGATGACCACCTCGTGCCCGCCGACGCGCGCCAGACCCTCATAGCGCGCGACGGTCACTCCGGGGTAGTTCCCGGTCTTGGTCCGCAGGCCGGTCAGGGCGTTGAAGAGTGTGCTCTTGCCCGAGTTGGGGCTGCCGACCAGGGCCAGGCGGTTGTTGCCGGTGACCGTCTGGGCCACCGGACCGCAGTGCGCGCTCATGCGGTGCGCCGTACACGGATGCCGGCGGCCTGCTCTTTGCGCAGTGCCACCTCGTACTCCACGACCTGGAAGACGACGGGGTCGCCGAGCGGCGCCTTCCGCAGCACGGTGACCTCCGCGCCGGGGGCGAACCCCAGGTCGAACAGTCGTCGCGCGGTGCTCGGCTCGACCGACTCGTCGATGTCGGTCACCTGGCCGCTCATCCCGGGTCGGAGGTCGGCCAGTCGCGCGTCCCCCACTGGATCCGTCGGCACGGACGGACCGCTCTGACGCGCGCCCAACTGCACTGAGACCATCGACATCCTCAACCCCGGGATCACCTTTGTAGCTTAGGGCAGGCTAACCTTTTGCCCCAGTGGGGGCAATATCGCCCCCCTCCTGACGCTGGGCCCCGGGGAGAGCTGCGAATCTGCGGGAGCCAAGCCGATGCCCCAGGGAATCGGTCCACTGCTTGCCGACGCTGGGGCGCGTCCGGTTCAGCAGTGCTGTCCCCCACCCGACCCGGGGCAGCTTCAGGTCCGCACTGGTGAGGCCGACGGCCTCAGCCGGGCGCAAGGCGCCGTAGTACTGGAGCGGCTGGAGATCGCCCAGGAGACCATGCTGGAACTGGCCGCCGAGGACGGCACCCCGCGCGGCACCGGGCTGGAGCCGCGCCACGTCGAGAACCTCCGCGCCAAGCTGAAACGCCTGGTCAGCCGCGGCATCCTCACCGAACCCGAGCCCGGCCTTTTCACCCCACCACGGCCGACGCCGCAGGCACCCACTCAACCTGAAATCCGACGAAACATCACAGAACACCCTCCGAGTGGGCGTTCACATGGAGTTTTCCGGTATGCGGGTTTTGACCGCGCCCCGCCTTGAGCGCCTTCAGGGGGTACCGGATAAGCACAGCATTGTCGAAGCGGGTCCGGACGACAGTTGGCTTGAGTGTTGTCGTTGCCACTTCGCCCTACTAAATCTATTACATGACGATGACTATCCGCATAGATCATTTACCCCTTCTTTAGATATTTCTTTTCCCCAGGCTTACTCTTGTGATTCGGTCGGGTGTCTGCCCGAGGACCAAGGGGCACCCAAGACCACCAAAGCCGGCAGACAGCCCACCTGGCGCCCAATGACCCCGTGGTCGGCGGAAGCGCTGAGTGCGGGGGCTTCGTGTTTGTGTGACCGTACGCCGGGCGAAGTGGACGCATGTCGGGGCCGAGGACGAGGCATGGACGGGATCTTGGGGCATCACCGCAGGTGAGGTCCGGGACATGGGGAGGGCGCGCACCGGTGGCAGGCGGACCGGGCCGGACGATCGGCATGGCATGAGTCGAATGTCGCACCCTTCGAACATTGTGACGTGCGCTCGGGAGGCTGTAGGTTCCCCCGCGTGATCAGAATTGCAGTGATTGTTTTCATCGGAGCTCTCGCCATTGCCTTCGGTGTCTCGGCATTGGCCGTGTCGCCTTGGTGGTGGTTGGCCGCCGTGTTGTGCGCGGGGATAGCCGGGGTCGGTATTTATGACCTGCTGCAGAAGCGTCATTCCGTCTTGCGAAATTATCCGGTGCTGGGGCATATCCGCTTCATGCTGGAGTCGATCCGACCGGAATTGCAGCAGTATTTCATCGAGCGTAATACCGATGGCCGTCCGTTCGACCGGGATGTGCGCAGCCTTGTCTACCAGCGCGCCAAGGGGACCGAGGCAGAGATCGCGTTCGGTACCGAGCGGAACGTCTATGCCGAAGGCTACGAATACTTCGAGTCGTCCATGCGGCCGCGCCCGGTACCGACGGAGCAGCCCCGGGTCCGTATCGGTGGCCCGGACTGCACCAAGCCGTACGACATGGCCTTGCTCAACGTCTCGGCCATGAGCTTCGGTTCGCTGTCCGCCAACGCCATCCTCGCCCTGAACCGGGGGGCCGCCCTCGGAGGCTTCGCCCACGACACCGGTGAGGGCGGCATGTCGGAGTACCACCTGCGCCACGGTGGTGACCTGGTGTGGGAGATCGGCACCGCGTATTTCGGTTGCCGCACCCCGGACGGCGGTTTCGATCGTGCGCGGTTCGCCGAGAAGGCCGCTCGCGAGAACGTGAAATGTGTGTCTTTGAAGCTTTCTCAGGGAGCCAAGCCCGGTATCGGAGGGGTGCTGCCCGGGGAGAAGGTCACCGCGGAGATAGCCCGGGTACGTGAGGTTCCCGAGGGGAAGACGGTCATCTCGCCTCCTTATCACCAGGTCTTCGACACGCCCCGGGAACTGATCCGGTTCATCGCCGAAATGCGCGAGCTGTCCGGTGGCAAGCCGGTCGGATTCAAGCTGTGTGTGGGGTCCCGGCGGGAGTTCCTGGCGGTGTGCAAGGCCATGCTCGACGAGGGCACCGCGCCGGACTTCATCATCGTCGACGGAGCGGAGGGCGGTACCGGAGCCGCCCCGCTGGAGTTCGCCGACCACCTGGGCAGTCCGCTCACCGAGGGGCTGATCACCGTCCACAACGCCCTGGTCGGCGCCGGCCTGCGGGACCGGATCAAGATCGGGGCCAGTGGCAAGGTGGCCACCGGGGCCGACGTCGTCAAGCGCATGCTGCAGGGCGCCGACTTCACCAACGCGGCACGCGCCATGATGTTCGCGATCGGATGCATCCAGGCGCAGAGCTGCCACACCAACACCTGCCCCGCCGGCGTCGCCACACAGGACCCGCGCCGGGCACGTGCGTTGGACGTCGACGACAAGTCGGCCCGGGTCCATCGCTTCCAGTCCGGCACGGTGAAGAGCGCACAGCAGATCATCGCTTCGCTGGGCGTGAGTGACCCCGCCGAACTGCGCCCGAGCATGCTGCGTCGGCGCGTGGACCCGGTCACCGTCCGCTCCTACGCGGAGCTCTACGACTGGCTGACCCCTGGGCAGCTGCTGATCGAGCCGCCCGAGTCCTGGGCAGCGGACTGGAAGGCCGCGGATCCCGACCGTTTCACTGTCTGACGGGTTTGTAGGCGGATTCGGGGCGGTGCCGTGTTGACGGCGGACGTTACGTACATCTCCTCCTGCGCTGTGCGTATGTCAGTAGGTTCGTCGTGGCCCCCCACCGGAACTACCGGAATATCGCCCCGTAGACGCTGGTGGCGCGGGCGCAGCTGTGGCAGCGCCCGCGCCCAGGAAGCGGTCACGAGCCCCTGGAGAGGCCTGCCGGGCCTCCCGAGGAGCATTGAACCGAGCACCGGGCCGTCTTGCCGCACCGACCGACGGCATCCCGGAGACCCGCCCGGCTCACGCTTCCCTCGCGCCCTGCCCGCGCTACGCGGCTGGAGCCCGGGCAGGCGGTCGAACCGGATCACAGACCGCGTTCGTCCATCAACCGCATCAGGTTTCGCTTGCGCTTCTGGACGGTGCGCAGCGTGGTGACGTGGACGGCGAACTCGTCCTCGGTACCCAGGCGGCGGTGGCAGTCGCGGATGCTGAGGAGCAGGGCGACAAGCTGCTCGTAGACCGTGTTGCCGGTTTGCTGGGTGAGTGGCTCGGCCAGGCGCAGGTAGACGCTGAGCGCATCGGCGGGGCGGGTGGCACGGACCTGGTCGGCGAGGGTGAGCCACTGTCTGTCATGGGCGCCGGTTCGGGTGGCGGCCCCCCAGGCGGTGTCGAGGTCCTTGTCGTCCAGCAGGGCGTCGACCAGGACAGGACCGCTGTACCAGCCCTGTTGCCGCTGCTCCGCGTCGGCGCTCAGAAGGGCGAGGGCTCCTGCACGCTCGGCCGGCCAGCAGTCCGCGGCCCGCGCGGCGGCGCGCAGTTGCTGGTATGCGGCCAGGGTGCGGCAGGCACCGAAGTGGTCGCGGCGCACGGCGACGGCGTCGGCGAACCGGTCCGTCATCGCGTAGCGCTCGCAGAGGTAGTCGACGAGGGCGGTGTCGACGGCGGACAGGTCCCGGGTTTCCCGGATGCCGCGTTCCGCCCAGCGCAGGGCCTCGTCGGAACGCCGGGCGGTGTCCAGCTCGCGGGCGATGACCAGGTGCGTATAACCGTTCGGCGAGAGATCGGCCGCGTGCACCGCGATCACCGCGTCGATGTCTCCTCCTGCCTTGGCCACACGCTCCATCAGGTGTTTCTCCGCCCAGCCGCGTCGGTTGCCTTGCCACGCCTCGACCGCCGACTTGCGCAGGACGGCCATTCCCTCTTCGCCCAGGACATCCTCGTAGTCGAGCGGATCGATGCCGGTCAGGCCGTCGTCGATATCGCTGAGCGCATGGCCGACCAGCCAGCGCGCGAGCTCCTCGGGGTCGGGGCGTGCCGCACGGCAGGCGTCGAGGTGGGCGTCGGCGAGGCCGGCAGCGATCTCCCCCAGCCATCCGTCGGAGTCGTCGACGCTCTCCACCACTTCGGCCAGCAGTGTCATCGCATCCCGGGCCAGGGTGATCGCGTCGTCGGCCCGGCCGGTGCCGGTCAGCTCCCTGATCGCAGACACCGCCTGCCCGGCCTGGGCTGCGTAGGCGCGGGCGTCCGCGTACTCGACGTACCCGTACTGCGCGAAGGGCCCGATGTCGAGCAGATCGCGGATACGGGACCGGACCACGGCAAGGTCCCCGCGGGCGCTCGCGGCCCGCAGTTCCAGGCGCCGCCGCAACTGCCGGTCCTCGTCGATCTGTTCCTTCAGCAGTGCGAGCAACTCGTCCTTGGGCAGGGCGGACAGCCACTCGTCGAGGTCTTGAGCGCGCTTCCGGGCCGCCTTCCGCTGCCGCGGCAGGCTCTCCCGCCGGGCGAGCACCGTCAGGCCGAGGGCGACCAGATGCTTGCAGAAGTTGCCCTCCAGGCCGTACGGGCAGTCGCACTCGCCGGCCGGCCCGCCGGGGCCGTCCAGGGTCAGCTCCACCTCGTAGCGTTCCGTACCGTGGACGCTCGCGGTGACCCAGCCGTCACCGACGTCGACCCCGGCCACGGCGTCGAGGTACCCGAGGCCGCGTTCGAAGGAACGGGTACCGGCCAGCCGCTTGAGGCTCGCCTCGGTGAGGCCACTCATGAACTTTCCGTCCTGCTGTGGTTGTGCTATCGATGCTCCGCAAATCTAAGGGGGGTCCGGGGTGTCAGTGGCGGCTTCGGTGGGTTTGACCTCCGACTTGACCACTGGAGGACTGCTCCGGCCGTCTGCGCCGATCACCTGGCGAAGAAGCCGATCCGCTCGGGGCGGGTCCATGCAGGGAGCCGCCACCGTCACTCCCCAAGTCCGCTGATGAAATCGGTCAGATCGCAGACCATGTCGCAGTAGCCGTCGCCGTCGGCGACCCGGAAGCGGCTGAGGTCATGGTCGTGAGCAAGTGACGGCAGATAGACGTCGAGCATGCCGACCTCGTCCCTGGGTCTTCCCTCGCTGTCCCGCAGACGCAGATCAACGCCAGCACGCTCAGGCCGCCGTCCGGCAAGACGGCCTGGGCGGTCGTCACCCTCGGTTGACCACTGGCGGAAGTTTGCACATTCGACCCTTCTGTGACCGAGAGATCCAATAGGTTGACTCTGCGTTCATCACCAAGCAGAGGACCTCATGCCACCGTTACCTGCGTTCGACCCCACCACGGAGTGCCCTCCGCCGGGCAGGTTTCCGATGACCTGGGACGAGGTCGAGTCGGAACTGGTGAAGGCAGCGTGTTTCGAGGGTTCGTCCAGCCGCCCCGGCCTTCTGCAGGAGCTACGGACCCATTTCGCCATGGTGGAGCTCGCCACCGGCGCGGTGGGCCGGCTGTGGCTCGCGGGAAGCTTTGTCAGCTGCAAACTGGACCCGGAGGACATCGATGTCACCTACCTCATACCACCGGATGCGTACACCCGGGCGATCACGGACCCCGACACCGTTGACGACCTTGACAATCTGGGTACGAGGGACTGGTGTGTCCGCCATGGCATGCGGGTCGATGCGTATGTGCTGCGTCTCCCTGAGACGGAGGACTTCCGCGCGCTCGGGGTGACCGGGGCCATGGCGCCCGGTGACCGCAAGGTCTTCGAAGACCTCGGGCTCTACGACGAGATCTGGCAGCGCTGCAGGAGCGGACAGAGGGGCATCCCCGACGGAGCACGGCGAGGATACGTGGAGGTGCTGCCGTGAACACGCCGCAGAACCTGCCGGACCCCTCGGACAAGGAGGCCTTGAGAGCCTGGATGCGGGCCAACCGGGGCAAGACTCCTGGTCACGAGCCGGTTCGGTCGGCGGACGAACTCGCCGCAGCCCAGCGACGCAAACTACAGAAGGCTGTAGGTCTCTCGACCGGCCGCGCTGAAGCCGGGCCGGCCCGGCGGTCACTCCGGCTGGCTCTCGAGGGGACCCCTGTCAGAGAACATCATGTGGAGTCGTCCGTCCTCGGACATTGGCTGGTCTCCTTCCAGGAAACCGTGACGACCATTGCCCACGCTCTCGACGAGAGCCGCCCCACACACGATTACGGTCCGCTTCCGCAGGCCGTCCGAAAGGCGACACGCCTCTACGCGGCGGCGACATTCCCCTCTTCCTACGGGATGGTCCTGGAGGAGGCGCCAGCCGACGATGACGAGCTGCCGCTACCGGAGGTGGCGTCGACAGAGTCTCTGCTGGACCGTGCCATGGGGACCGTTCTCGACATCACCGACCGGGCGGAAGCGGGTCCTGGAGCCGTCGACGCGGTCATCGAAACCGCCCTGCCGCTGGGAGGGCGGGTGTTCAACCGTCTTGCCGAATTGACGGAGGTACTCGCCGATTCGGGCGCGGACATCAGCCTGACCTGGAGTTCGCCGTACAGCGGTGTGCGCGCCTCTCGCCTCGGGACCGGCAGCGCCCAGCGGTGCCGGGACGCATTGCGTGCAGCGCAGCCCGAGGAACGGCAGGAACTGCTGGTGGGCATGCTCGTCGGAGGCAGCATGCTCCGAAGGACGGTGGAGATCGAGACGACCGACCAAGGTGTGATCACCGCGCGTGTGGATCACGAGGTCCCCAGTCTGCTGGGCGCCTATGCGAATCACCGGATCACAGCTGAGGTTCTCGTGTCGACTGTTCGGTCACCGCACGGACGCGAGCACCACAGCTATGTCGTGCTCCACCTGAGTTTGTACGAAAACTGAGCATCGTTCCCATGAGAGAAGCCTGCAGGTACCGGCTCCAACAGTTCGT
Source organism: Streptomyces nodosus (assembly GCF_008704995.1). Taxonomy (NCBI): domain Bacteria; kingdom Bacillati; phylum Actinomycetota; class Actinomycetes; order Kitasatosporales; family Streptomycetaceae; genus Streptomyces; species Streptomyces nodosus. The sequence continues at coordinate 5,060,601 of NZ_CP023747.1, read as the reverse complement.
CCGCGTGGGGCCACAGGTTCCGTGCCGTCGTGGGGCCGTGCCTGCGTAGTGCGGGGCGGCTGGCCGAGATCTCCTCCTGGGCTTCTCGTCGGAGATCGTCGGTCCAGCCTTGGGTGGCGTCCTCCAGTACCGGGGTTGCCTGACTGCGGCCACGGCTTCGTCGAGCAGGGCGAGCAGGGCCATGCCCCATGTCCTAGGCGCAGTAGGTGTCCCGGGTGGGGCGTTGGCCGGTGGACAGGAAGTGGGAGACGGTTCGGTCGCCGCAGGCGTTGCCGTTGGCGAGGTAGGCGTTGTGGCCGGTGGAGTTCACGGTGACCAGGACGGCGCGCCGGCCGAGGGCAGTACGGAGCTTGAGGGCGCCGCTGAGTGGAGTGGCGACATCGCGGGCGTTCTGTATGAGCAGGACGTTCGAAGGTCCGCGGTCGGTGATCCGTACGGGGGCCTGCCGCGGCGGGTGGGGCCAGGCGGCGCACACGATCGCGTTGCGGGGCATTCCGGCGGTGAGGGGGTGCTCCTTGCGGCTCTCGGCGACGGCCGTGCGGTAGGCGGAGGCGGAGGAGGGCCAGGCCACGTCGTTGCAGAGGGTCGCGATGCTCACCGCGGTGATGTTCTGCTGTACGTCCTCCGGCGGCGCCGCGGGCGCCGGAGGCACCGTGCCGTCCAGTGCGGCCCGCATCAGCTTCGCCAGGGCCGGGAAGCGGGTACCGGGCGCGTAGAAGCTGTCCAGCATGGTCTGGCGCAGCACATTGCCGTCGAGTACCTCGGGGTTGGCGTCCAGCCAGGGGATCGGACGGCGGTCCAGCTGTGCGGCGAGCCGTAGGAACAGGGGACGTACCTCGGCCGCGGTCTCGGCGAGCCGGTCCGGGTTGCCGGGCGCGGCGGCCCAGGCGGCGAACTCGGGGAAGGTGTCCTCGACACCCGTCTCGTATCCGGCGAGCCAGGCGCGTGAGACCCGGGTGGGGTCGGGGTCGTCGTTGCTGTCCAGCACCACGCGGTCGGTGCGATGCGGGAACAACTGGCTGTAGACGGCGCCTACATAGGTCCCGTACGACACGCCCCAGGCGGAGAGCCGGTCCTGGCCGAGCGCGCCGCGGATGCGGTCGATGTCGCGGGCCTCGTCGACGGTGCTGATGTGCCGCATCAGCTCACCACCATTCTGTGTGCAGGCATCGGCCACCCGCTGTGCGGTGACCATGTTCTCCGTGATGGAGCCGTCGGCGGCCGGCCAGGGCCGTAGTTTCGAGACGGCGAGGTCGCCGTGGTCCAGGCCGCAGTCGACGGAGGTGGAGGGCGCGAGCCCGCGCGGTGCGAACCCGATCAGGTCATAGGCGTCGCGGACCTCCTGCGGCAGCCGCTGCCCCTTGCCGGAGGTGTCGTCGAGGCTGGTGTTTCCCGGCCCGCCGGGGATCAGCAGCAGTGCGCCGCGGCGAGCCGCCGGTTTCTCGGCCCGGACGCGGGAGACGACGATGTCGATCTTCTGGCCGGCGGGGGCGGCGTAGTCCAGAGGGACCTTGACGGTGGCGCACTGCTGCCGTGGACCGGGCGCGCCGGTCCTGCACTCGGTCCAGTGGAGGGCGGAGCCCGGAGCGGTCGCGGATGCGGGGGCGGCCAGGGTCAGTGGGGCGGCAAGGCCGAGGAGGACGGCGGAGGCGCCGATCCAGGCGGTTGTCCTGTGAGTGGTCTGCTTCATGCACAGCAGCTTCAGGGAGGACGGGGGCCGGCTGACATCCGGTCAGCCTGTGGGTTTTCAGGGGGGTTTACCGCAGGGGGTTTACCGCAGGGGGTTTGCCCCAGGGGGTTTGCCCCAGGGGCCGGTCCAGCGGCACGACGGAGGGCGACGGTTCCGCCCCACAGCGTTCGCTTCACGCCGTCCGCTTGGACGCCGTGGACTTTTTCGCCGCCGGCTTCTTCGTGGCCGGCTTCTTCGCCGTCGTCTTCTCGCCGGTCGCCTTCGTCGCCTTCGTCGTCTTCGCCGCGGTCGTCGAGGCGGGCTTCCCCGTCGTGGACGTCGGCTTGGCGGCTGTCTTCTTCGACGCGGTCTTCTTGGCGGGGGCCTTGGGGGTGCCTGTGTTCCCGGACGTGGCCTTCCCGGTCGTCGCCGCCTTGCCCGTCGCCGCCTTGCCCGGCGCCGTCCTGCCCGTCGCCTTCTTCGCCGTGGACGTCGACTTCTTGCCGCCGACCTCCTTGGGCGTCGTACCCGCCGACGTCCGCTCCGTCAGGCGCCGGACCGCCGCTTCCCCGGTGGTCTCCTCGCCGCCCGCGGACCGCGCCCGATGTGCCGCCTGGACGCTCTTCTCCAGGGCCGCCGTCAGGTCCAGGACCTTGCCGCCCTCGGGTTCGGCCACCGGTTCGAGGTGTTTGCCCTCCGCCTTCGCGGTGATCAGCTCCTCCAGCGCCGTGCGGTAGTCGTCGTGGAGGTCGTCCAGGTCCACGTCGCCCAGGGTGTCCATCAAGGCGTCCGCGAGGTCCAGCTCCTTCTCGCGGACGGTGACCTTGCGGTCCGGGGCCACGCCCTCGGGTGCCCGGATCTCGTCGGGCCAGAGCAGGCCGTGCATGGTGATCACTTCGTCGGCCGCCCTCAGCATCCCGAGCCGTTCCCTGCCCCGCAGCGCGTATTTGGCGACGGCCACCTTTCCGCTGCGCCTCAGGGCCTCCCGCAGGAGCGCGTACGGCTTGTTGGCAGGAAGGCCGTTCGCGGAGAGGTAGTACGCGTTGTCCAGTTGGAGCGGATCGATCCGGTCCTCCGGTACGAAGGCCAGGATCTCGATCGTCCGGGCGGTCGGCAGCGGGAGTTTCGCCAGGTCCTCGTCCGTGACGGGGATGATCGTGCCGTCCGCGTCCTGGTATCCCTTGCCGATCTCCGCCTGGGCGACCTCACGGTCCTCCAGCTCGCAGAACTTGCGGTACCGGATCCGGCCGTCGTCCTCCAGATGGATCTGGCGGAAGGAGATCGAGTGGTTCTCGGTGGCGTTCATCAGCTTGACCGGAATGCTGACCAGGCCGAACGAGATGGCGCCGTTCCAGATGGATCGCACGTTCCGCGCCTTTCCATGGGGGCGGGTTTATGAGCGGATAGCAGACGGAGGGGGAGATTTGTTGCTGTTTTCATGTGATTTCGTGCGATTCTCATCGTATGTCGCCGATCACAGAGGTGGAGGGGCGGCGGGTCGCGCTCAGCAATCTGGAGAAGGTCGTCCATCCGGCGACCGGCTTCACCAAGGGTGAGCTGCTGCACTACTACGCGACCACCGCCGACGCCCTGCTGCCCCACCTCCATGACCGCCCGGTGTCCTTTCTGCGCTATCCGGACGGGCCGGACGGTCAGGTGTTCTTCAGCAAGAATGTGCCGCCGGGTACGCCCGAATGGGTGACGACGGCGAAGGTGCCCCACTCGGACGGTCCGACCCGCATGGTGGTGATCCAGGATCTGGCCGCGCTGATATGGGCGGCCAACCTGGTCACCGAGTTCCACACCCCGCAGTGGCGGGTCGACGCGCCCGAGGAGGCGGACCGGCTGGTCTTCGACCTCGACCCGGGGTCTCCGGCGACCGTCGTCGAGTGCTGTGAGGTAGCCCTGTGGCTGCGGGGGCGGCTCGCGGCGGACGGGATCGAGACCCATGCCAAGACGTCCGGATCGAAGGGGCTGCATCTGCTGGCGGCGGTGGAGCGGACGCCGTCGCGGCGGACGACGGAGTACGCCAAGCGGCTGGCCGTGGAGGCGGAGCAGGCCATGCCCCGGCTGGTGGTGCACCGGATGACGCGGAGCCTGCGGCCCGGGAAGGTGTTCGTGGACTGGAGCCAGAACGCGGCCCGCAAGACCACGGCCGCGCCCTACACGCTGCGTGCCCGGGCGGAACCCACCGTGTCGGCGCCCGTGACCTGGCAGGAGGTGGCAGACCTCGCCTCCCCCGAGGGCCTTGTCCTGCGCGCCCCGGACATGGCGGCCCGCCTCCAGGCGTACGGCGATCTGCTGGCCCCGTTGCTCGACCCGGCGCACGCGGCACCGCTACCGCCACCCTGAGCAGGACACGGCAGGACACGGCAGGACGTTAGGCCACTCGGCGTCGGCTGCCGCTGCCCCGAGTAAAGCTCACACCCCCGCCCAAGTGTTCCGGTCCCGCGCCATCGCGTGCAGCGCCTCCGCGTCGGCCGGTTTCAGCGCGCCGCCCAGGCGGGCGAGGGCGGGGAGTTCCGTGTCGCGCAGGACGCGGACCTTCCGGGGCGCGGTGGTGATCTCCACCCGGCCGGGCTCCACCAGGACCAGGACCGGCCGGACCTCCGCGGTCAGCGCGTAGGACGCCCGGTCCGCGTCGGCGCGGAGCCGGCGGAGCAGCGGCTGCCCCTCCTGGCGGCCCACCGTCACCGTCGGATCGGCGACGAGGACCCGCTGCCCGCGGGCGTGGAGGGTGTGCAGCGCGAAGAGGCCGCCGGGGCCGATGGTCAGGTGGTGGAGGCGGTCGCCGCCGGGCAGCGGCACCGAGTGCAGGGTGCGCCAGCCCGCGCCCTCCAGCCGGTCGAGGGCCCGGCCGACCGTCTGCTCGGCGTCGAGCGCCCGGCGCCTGGGGTCCGGGCGGAGCCGGTGCGCGGGGCCCGGATCGCGGTCCAGGGCGATCAGCAGGGCCTCGCCGGGGCGGTTCGGCGCCAGATCGTCGTCCGGGTGCAGGGCGAGCCTGGCCAGTTCCGCGGGGGTGGGCACGGGCGGCGGTCCCACGGCCACCGGTCCCGTCAGAAACGGGCCGAGCGCATGGAGCACGTCCTGCCGCAGGTCCTCGCTGAGAAGGTTGACCCGGCCCGCCTCACGGTCGTACCAGGCGACGTTCCTCCCGTCGGTGCGGCATACGTACAGGCGTTCCTGCCCGTGCCGCCGGGTCGGTATGACGCGCAGTCCGCTCATGCACCATCACCCCTCGACCATGGGAACAGGCGGGGTGCTCTCGCGGCAAGAACCCGGCTACCTTGGTGAGCAGTTGGGGAGTCGGTGGGAGGCACCGTTGCGGACCCGCAGAATGCAGCCCGATGTTCCCGCGCCGGACAGTCCGTGGAGCGAGATCGTGCCCGGTCTGTGGATGGGCGGTCATCAGTTCGCGGCGCGCTCCGGAGCACTGGAGTTCGCCGTGGTACGGGACGAGTTCGATCTGGTGCTGACCTTGTTGCGGCTGCCCGGGCACGGGCCGGACCAGGGAGTGGAGCACCATGTGTGGCCCATACCGGACGGGCCGCTGGACGGGACCGAGATCGCCGGGGTGATGCGGCTGGCACAGGCCGCCGACGACGCCCTGGAGGACGGGCGCCGGGTCCTGGTCCGCTGTTACCACGGGTACAACCGCTCCGGTCTTGTCATCGCGCACGCCTTGGTGCGGGCCGGTCACAGCGCCGACGACGCGATCGGGATGATCCGCGCCCGGCGCGGGCCCTGGGCCCTGCACAACGAGTTGTTCGTCGACTATCTGCGGGCCGGTCTGGACACGGCCCGTCTTCTGGAGGAACTCACGGAGTGAGGTCGCCGACCGGTCATAGAGTGAGCAACCGGCCCTCAGGTGACCAAGAAGGACGTGTTCCGTGTTCCCCAGCCGCCGCGTGTGCGCAGCCCTCGGTCTCGCCGCCACCGCTCTGCTCCTGGCGGGCTGCGGCGACTCCGGCGCCCTGAGGAGCGCGGGCCCCACCGCCACCGCCGTCGGCCCGGTGCAGCTGTGGCCCGAGCTGCCGCCCGCGTCCACGCCCGCCATCGACTACGGGGTGGCGAACACCGAGACGGTGAAGGGCATCGCCCCCGCGGAGGGCGACATCCACCGGGTGGATCCGCTGGACGCCGTGCGCGCCGAGGTGGCCGCGCACCCGGACGCGTACGCGGGCCCGCGCGCGGCCTACTCCCGGACCCGCGAGCAGCTCCGTGACTGCGGCCGACAGGGCGCGCAGGGGCGGCAGTGCCCGCTGCTGCGGGCGTACTACCGGGATCTCACCGGGGACGGGAAGGACGACATGGTGCTCGGCATCCGCTTCCCCGGCAATCAGCTGGCGGTGCGCGTCTACACCGTGGAGCACGGTCGGCTGGTGCAGATCATGGGCGCCTCGGACAGCGTCATCAGCGTGGAGCTGGCGGGCCGGGATGTGATCATCCGCTCCCCGTCGGCGATGCCGGGCTATGCGTTCCGCACGGTGTGGAGCTGGGATCCGCACCAGCACGCGATACTCGCGACCCGGGACGAGATCCTGCGGGCGAGCAGCCCACCGACGAGCGGTCCGGTCCCGCCCGTCCTGACGAGGAGCATCCGGTGAGCCCCACGGGGCGCGCCCTGGGGCGTCTGCCCCAGTGGACCGCGGCCCTGACCTGGAAGGCGGCCGCCTTCATCGCGGTGATGTGCTGCGGTCTGGCCGCCCTGCTGGGGGTGCTCGTCCATGTGCAGGTGACCGACCGGACCGTGGGAGAGGCCCGGTCCCGGGCGCTCACCCGGCTCACCACGGCGGCGCGGGCGTACGAGGCGGGCACCCGGCTGCCGCCCCGTGCGGGCGTCGACCTGCCGGGGCTGCCGGCCCGGCTGCGGACCATGGCGGCGGGCGGGCACCGCGGCACGATGGTCGGCACCGGCGACCCGGAGCCCACGATGTGGGCGGCGGGACCGGCCGCCGGGGGCCGGGCGCTGGCCGTGCAGGTCGACTACGCCTCGGGCGCCCGTATCATCGCCGCCCTCGACCGGGCGATCCTGTGGTCCTCGGCGCTGGCGATCGGTCTGACGCTGTTCGTCGGGGTGTTCGCGGTGACCCGTGTGACCCGGCGGCTCCAGGCCACCGCGCAGGTCGCCCGGCGGATCAGCGCGGGCGATCTGGACGCGCGGGTGGACGACCCGCGGAGCAAGGACCCGAGGCACCCCCAGGACGAGGTGGCGGCGGTGTCCGGCGCCCTGGACACGATGGCCGCCACCTTGCAGGCCAAGCTGCTGAGCGAGCAGCGGTTCACCGCGGATGTGGCGCATGAGCTGCGCACCCCGTTGACCGGGCTGCACGCGGCGGCCGAGCTGCTGCCTCCCGGGCGGCCGACCGAGCTGGTGCGAGACCGGGTGGCCACCCTGCGGACGCTCACCGAGGATCTGCTGGAGATCTCCCGCCTGGAGACCGGGACCGAACGGCTGGAGCTGGACACCGAGCAGCTCGCGCCGCTGGTCCGGCGGGTGGTGCGGGTCTCCGGCACGGCGGCCCAGGTACGGGTCGTGCGCGATGCGCGGGTGGAGACCGACCGGCGCCGCCTGGAGCGGGTGCTGGGCAATCTGGTGGCGAACGCGCACCGGCACGGGCGGGGCCCGGTGGTGCTCACGGTCGACGGCGCGCGGATCTCCGTACGGGACCACGGGGACGGCTATCCGGAGTATCTGCTGGCGCACGGGCCGCAGCGCTTCCGTACCGAGAGCGGCGGGAAGGGCCACGGGCTCGGACTGACGATCGCGCGGGGACAGGCGGAGGCGCTCGGTGCCCGGCTGGAGTTCGCCGACGCCCCGGGCGGCGGTGCGCTGGCCACGCTGACGCTGCCCCCGCCGGAAGCCTCGGGGTACGGCACGGGCTGACGGCACGCCCGGCGGGCCGAGGGCGCGCGGCGACACGGACCGACCACACGGGCCGACGGACCAAGAACGGGCAGCAACACGAGCTGACCACGGGCCAACGGACCAAGGGCGTACGACGACACGGACCGACCGCACGGGCCGACGGACCAACAGCGGGCAGCGACACGAGCTGACCGCACGGGCCGGGTGAGCCGGAGCATGCCGCAGCACAGCCTGACCGCACGGCCGACGAGCCGGGGCGCCCACGGCCGATTGCACCGGCATAACGGGACATCACGGTCACCGCTTGCTACGTTCCGCACATGCTCCATCCCGGAACGCCAGGAACACCCGGTAAGCCCGGCAGACCAGGAACACCCGGCGCGCCGGGCGCCTCAGGTCCCGGGGTCGAGGCGGAGAACCCGGAGCCGGCGGCGCGCCCGCCCCGGCGCCGCGGCATGGAGTTCGCCCTCATCGTCCTGGCGGTCCTGATCTCCGTGTACGGCTACTGCGCCGTCGGGCTCGCGAAATCCGGCGCCGTACCGCCCGGCGCCGTACGGTACGGCGCCGGTCTCGGCATGCTCGCCCTGCTGGCGCATCTCGCGGTGCGGCTGCGCGCCCCGGACGCCGACCCCCTGCTGCTGCCGATCGCCGTCCTGCTCAACGGGATGGGCCTGGTGCTGATCTACCGTCTGGACCTGGAGACCCCGGGCGATCCGGCGGCCACCGCCCAGCTGTACTGGTCGACGGTCGGCGTGGCGCTCTTCATCGTCGTGGTGCTGCTGCTCCGCCACCACCGGGTGCTCCAGCGCTACACCTATCTCTGTGTGGTCGCCGCCCTCGTCCTGCTGATCCTGCCGATCTTCTTCCCGGCGGTGAACGGCGCCCGGATCTGGCTGAAGATCGCCGGGTTCTCCCTCCAGCCGAGCGAGTTCGCCAAGGTGCTGCTCGCGGTGTTCTTCGCCGGGTATCTGGCGGCCAACCGGCATGCGCTGTCGTTCATGGGCCGCCGGGTGTGGCGGCTCCAGGTGCCCACCGGTCGGGTCCTCGGCCCGGTCGTGACGATCTGGCTGTTCAGCGTCGGGGTGCTGGTGCTCGAACGTGATCTCGGGACCTCGCTGCTGTTCTTCGGGCTGTTCGTGGTGCTGCTGTATGTGGCCACGGGCCGCACCGGATGGGTGGCCGTCGGACTGCTGCTGGCCGCGCTCGGGGCGCTCGCCGTGGGCCGGCTGGAGCCGCATGTGCACGCCAGGGTCACGGACTGGCTGCATCCCTTCGCGTCGATCGAAGCGGGGCTCGGCGCCAATCAGCTCGCCCAGTCCCTGTTCGCCTTCGCGGCCGGTGGCGCGCTGGGCACCGGGCTCGGGCTCGGCCACTCGGTGCTGATCGGGTTCGCCGCCAAGTCCGACTTCATTCTGGCGACGGCGGGCGAGGAGCTGGGCCTCGCGGGTCTGTCGGCGATCTTCCTGGTCTACGCCCTGCTGGTGGAGCGCGGCTATCGGGCGGGCCTCGGGCTGAGCGATCCGTTCGGGCGGCTGCTGGCCGTCGGCCTGGCGTCGATCGTCGCGCTCCAGGTCTTTGTGATCGCGGGCGGGGTGACGGGGCTGATCCCGCTCACCGGGATGGCGATGCCCTTTCTGGCCCAGGGCGGATCGTCGGTCGTCACCAACTGGATCATCGTGGCGCTGCTGATCCGGATCAGCGACTCGGCCCGCGGTCAGGGTGAGGGGAGCCGGACGCCATGAGCATCCCCCCGCGTCTCGATCTCGCCCGGCCCGGCGGGACCCCCGCCATCCGCCGGGCGGCGGCCCTGTGCGCGCTGCTGCTGGTCGCCCTGCTGGCGAACGCCACCCGGGTGCAGATCTTCGAGTCCGCCCGCTATGACGACAACCCCGCCAACCACCGGCAGTCCATCGCCCGGTACGGCGGCCCGCGCGGCGACATCGTGATCGACGGGCGCACGGTGACCGGCTCCCGGGACACCGGGGGGATGTTCCGCTATGCGCGCACCTACACGGACGGTCCGCTGTTCGCGCCCGTCACCGGATTCTCCTCGCAGGTGTACGGGACGACGCTGCTGGAGAGCGCCCAGGACGCGCTGCTCGCCGGCACCGACCCGGCGCTGGCGCCGCTCCCGCTGTGGCACGACCTCACCCGGAGCCGCAGCCGCGGTGGCCGGGTGGTCACCACCCTCGACGGGGCGGCGCAGCGCGCGGCGTACCGGCAACTGTCCGGGCGGGCGGGCGCGGTGGCCGCGATCGAGCCGTCCACCGGGCGGATCCTGGCACTGGTGTCGACCCCGTCGTACGACCCCGCGGAGCTGTCCGGGACCGGGGCGTCCGTCACCCGGGCGTGGGAGCGGCTGAACGGGGACGCGGCACAGCCGATGCTCAACCGGGCGGTCCGGCAGACCTATCCGCCCGGCTCGACGTTCAAGGTGGTCACGGCCGCGGCGGCGCTGGACGCGGGGGTGGTGTCCGGACCGGACGAGCAGACCTCGTCGCCGGACCCCTATCGGCTGCCCGGCTCGACGAGCCTGCTCACCAATGAGGTCGACGGCTGCGCGGACGCCTCCCTGCGGTACGCCTTCGCATGGTCCTGCAACACCGTGTTCGCGAAGCTGGGTGTGGACGTGGGGCTGCGCACCATGGCGGACACGGCGGAACGATTCGGCTTCAACGACCCGAAGCTGAAGGTCCCGTTCGGGGTGGCGCCGAGCACCTTCGGGCGGTCGCTGGACCGGGCGCAGCTGGCGCTGTCCTCCATCGGGCAGTTCGACACCCGGGCGACACCGTTGCAGATGGCGATGGTCGCGGCGGCGGTGGCGGGCGACGGCTCGGTGCACACCCCGTATCTGGTGGAGCGGACGACGACGGCGGCGGGGGTGACGGTCTCCACGACCGCCCCGCGCACCCTGCACCAGGCGATGTCCCCGGCGACGGCCGCGCAGTTGCGGGAGATGATGGAGGACGTGGTGACGGAGGGGACGGGCCGGAACGCGGCGATCCCCGGTGCCACGGTCGGCGGCAAGACCGGCACCGCCCAGAACGGCGTCGGCAACGCCAACAACCCGTATGCCTGGTTCATCTCCTGGGCGCGGGCGGACGACGCGGCGCTGCCGGCGGTGGCGGTGGCCGTGGTGGTGGAGGACGCGTCCCGCCCCCGTGACGAGATCAGCGGGGGCGGGGACGCGGCGCCGATCGCCCGGGCGGTGATGGAGGAGGTGCTGAAGTCGGGTGCCGCCAAGGGGCGTTGGTCCGGCCCCCCTGCCGAGACGGGGCTTTCGGGGGGTGAACCGCCTGACTAGTCCGCAACTTATGGCCGACGCCTGACCGCCGTGAGGTCGATGTCGACGGGAAACGGCTCGGCCAGCTCGAGCCGGTGGTGGTGAATGCCGGTGATCGTGTACGAGCGGGTCGCCGGGTCGAGTTCATAGACGCACACCACGGGCTGTGCGCCGTTCTTCTCCACCCGCCAGTACCGGCGGATACGGGCCCCCGCGTACTTCCTCGGCTTGATCTCACGATCACGCCACTCGGAGTCCTCGGAGACGACTTCGACCGTCAGCACGACATCGCTGGGGTAGTACCAGGTCCCTCCCGGTCCGGTCCGCGCATCGTGCGCCACCACCATCAGATCCGGCTCCGGGCGGTCACGCCCGCCGAGTCTGACCGCCGCCCCACGGACGACCTGGAAGACGTCCGGCGCCGCCTCCGTCAGGGCGTTCTCCAGCAGATGAAGGGCCGCCCGGTGGAAGTCGGCCTGCGGACTGCTGAAGAACAGTCCCCCGTCGATCAGTTCGGTGTGCGGCGGGAGACCGGGTATGCGGTCGAGGTCGTCCGCCGTCCAACCGCCCGGAGGGGGCGTCGGATAGGTGTACCGCCCTTCCCACTCACCCTCGGCTGCGGCACTCATCAACGCTCCCCTACGACGGAGTCCGGCAGGTACGACCAGCGTACCCAGCGGAAATACCGCTTCGCGGCTCGACCGGGGCGAGCAGCGGGCCAAGTCCCTGGCGCCCTCACCGGGCCGGGGCCCCGACAGCAAGGCAGCCACAGGGGATTGACGTCCTTGCTGACAAGCAGTCTCATAAGATGTGACCACCGGTAACGACCGGTCGGTGACGAGATGGTGGGGACAGCGATGACGACGACCGTGCCGGAAGCCGAGGTGCTGCGCGACGCGCTCGGGCTGCTCAAGGACCGGGAGCAGGTGGCCGAGCGGTTGCTCGACTCCTCCGCCAAGCACTCGTTCGACCCCGACAAGGAGCTGGACTGGGACGCGCCCTTCGAGGACGGCAAGTGGTTCTGGCCGCCGGAGCTGGTGTCGCTGTACGACACGCCGCTGTGGAATCGGATGAGCGAGGAGCAGCGGATCCTGCTCTCCCGGCACGAGGCCGCGGCGCTCGCCTCGCTCGGCATCTGGTTCGAGCTCATCCTGATGCAGTTGCTGGTCCGGCACGTCTACGACAAGGCGGCGACGAGCGCCCATGTGCGCTATGCGCTGACCGAGATCGAGGACGAGTGCCGGCACTCCAAGATGTTCGCCCGGCTGATCGCCCACGGCGGCACTCCCTGGTACCCGGTGAGCCGGGCCCACCAGAACCTGGGCCGGGTCTTCAAGACGATCTCGACGACGCCCGGGTCCTTCACGGCCACGCTCCTCGGCGAGGAGATCCTGGACTGGATGCAGCGGCTGACCTTCCCCGACGAGCGGGTGCAGCCGCTGATCCGCGGGGTCACCCGTATCCATGTGATCGAGGAGGCACGGCATGTCCGCTACGCCCGCGAGGAGTTGCGCCGGCAGATGCTGACCGCTCCCCGGTGGTCCCAGGAGTTCACCCGGATCACCTCCGGTGAGTTCGCGCGGGTGTTCTCGGTCGCCTTCGTCAACCCCGAGGTCTACACCGACGTGGGCCTGGACAAGCGGCAGGCCATGGCCCAGGTGAAGGCGAGCGGGCACCGCCGCGAGGTCATGCGGACGGGCGCGCGGAAACTCACCGACTTCCTCGACGACATCGGGGTGCTGCGGGGAGTGGGCCGGCGGATGTGGAAGGCGTCCGGGCTGCTGGCGTAGGCCTTCGAAAGGCTGTCACGGCCGTTTCCGGGGCGGCCCGGTTACGCTGCGGGACATGACCTCCGACGCCTCCACCCGCGCCTACCGTCGGCTCAGCGTCGAGGAGCGGCGGAGCCAGCTGCTCGACGCCGCGCTGTCCCTGTTCGCGCACCGCCCGCCCGAAGAGGTCTCGCTGGACGGGGTCGCCGAGGCCGCCGGGGTCTCGCGGCCCCTGGTGTACCGCTACTTCCCCGGCGGCAAGCAGCAGTTGTACGAGGCCGCCCTGCGCTCTGCGGCCGAGGAGCTCGAACAGTGCTTCAGCGAGCCCGCCGACGGCCCGCTCACCCGACGTCTGGGCCGCGCCCTCGACCGCTATCTCGCCTTCGTCGACCGGCACGACACCGGGTTCAGCGCGTTGCTGCGGGGCGGCAGCGTGGTGGAGACCTCCCGCACCAGCGCCATCGTGGACGGGGTGCGGCGCGCCGCCGCGGAGCACATCCTCAGCCACCTCGGCGTCACGGAGCCCGGGACCCGGCTGCGGATGACCGTGCGGATGTGGATCACCGCGGTGGAGGCGGCCTCCCTCATCTGGCTGGACGAGGACAAGCAGCCGCCGGTGGACGAACTGCGGGACTGGCTGGTCGAGCAGTTCGTGGCGTGTCTGGTGGCGGGCGCGGCACGCGACCCGGAGACCGCCGCCGTGGTGCGCGACGCACTGGCCCGGGAGAGTCCGGAGGAACCGGTGGGCGCCCTGATCCGGCATGTCCTGCCGCTGCTCGGCGAGGCGGGCCGGCCGCGGTGACACGGCGGCGCGCGGGGGACACCGGCGGGGGTGCTGGACCCGGGAAGGGGACACTGGTGCCGTGAAGAGCCAAGACACCCCGTTCGTGGGCGGCCCCCTGGACGGGCGCGTCCTCCCTGTGCTGCTCGGGCCCACCGGCCACCCCCCGAAGACATACCGCGTCCCGGTCCCGGACGCGGCCGGCGGCCCGCCCACCGTCCTCGTCTACCGGCGCGTCGAGGCGAACCCCGGCGGCAGGCTCGGTCTCCACCGGGGCTGGAAGTACGAGTACGACCCCGAGGGGGACCGCGGCGGCCGGCTGCGGTGGCCGTGGTCGAAGGCGCGCACTGGGCCGGACGCCACGCCGGGCGGCGGTCCGGACACCGCCGGCGGGTGACTGCGCGGGGGCACACCGGCCAGTCGGCACCTCTGAGGGCCGCAGGCATCCCATCCTTCCGGTGCGAGGTGGACGGACCACCCCGCACCGGGAGGTGATGACATGTCAGAGAGGTGGCTGCGTCTGGTCGGTACGACGGCGGTGACCGTCTCGACCCTGCTCGTGCCCGCCCCCGCGGCGGCCGCCCCGGACCCCGGCACCGGCACCGCCCCGGCCCGGCAGCCGGACACCCGGCCGGTCTCGGAGCTTCTGACGGACCTTCAGCTGCGCTACCGGGAGGCCGAGCAGGCCACCGAGGCCTACAACGCCACCACCGAGCGGCTGAAGCAGCAGCAGGCCGAGGTCGCGCGGCTGGACGACCGCCTGGCCAAGGCCCGGCTCGCCCTCCAGGACAGCCGTGTCGAGGTCGGGCGGCTGGCCCGCCAGCAGTACCGCAACAGCACGGACCTCTCCCCCTATGTGGGACTGCTGCTCGCTCGTGATCCCGAGCAGGCGTTCGACCAGGGGCATCTGATCGGGCAGTTGGCACGTGAGCGGGCCGAGAGCATCCGGGAACTGACGGGCGGCGCGCAACAGGCCGACCGGCTGGCCCGCCGGGCGCGCACGGCCCTCGACGCACAACTCGCCCTGTCCGAGCGGCAGCGGCAGGCCCGGGACGACGTCCGGGGGCAGCTGGAGGGCATCGAGAAGCTGTTGGCCTCGCTCAGCCCCGGGCAGCTGGCCGAACTGGCCTCGTCCGAGCAGAGCGGGACCGCCGCGGCACAGCAGAGCCTGGTGGAGTCCGGCGCCCTGGGCACCGGCGGCGCGCCGTCCTCGGAGGGGGACCGGGCCCTGCGCTACGCCGTGGACCAGATCGGGAAGCCGTACGAGTGGGGCGCGGCGGGCCCGGCGGCGTACGACTGCTCGGGGCTGACCTCGCGGTCCTGGCAGCGTGCCGGGCGTTCCATCCCGCGCACCAGCCAGGAGCAGTGGGCCCGGCTGCCGCACGTACCGCTGGCGCGGCTGCGGCCGGGGGATCTGGTGGTCTACTTCCCCGAGGCCACACATGTGGCCCTCTATCTCGGTGACGGCATGGTGGTCCAGGCACCCCGGCCCGGAACCCGGGTCAAGGTGTCCCCCATCGCCGCGAACCCGATCCTGGGCGCCGTCCGGCCGGACGCACGGGCGTCGTCCCTGCGGAACTACGAGCCGCCGAAGCTCCCCCGCACCGCCCTGGCGGGCTCCGACGAGGGCTACGGCACCCTGCGCCCGCCGGACACCACGGCGCCCCGGCCGGGGACGAGCCCCTGACCCGGCGAGGGCCCGAAAGGCCTCAGGCCCCGGTCACCGAGGTGAGGTACGCCTGTGTCCGGTCGGGGTCGAAGAAGTAGTCCTCGAAGTCGGCCGGGTCGTCGAAGCCGTTGGCGAAGCGGTCGGCGACCGGCTGAAGCGCGCCCGCGGCACCGATCAGGTTGAGGACGTGCTCCGGGGGCACCCCCAGCATGGCGTTGGTCCACTTGGTGATGGGGCGGGCCGTCTCCCAGTAGCGGTCGAAGGTCCCCTGCATCCATGCCTCGTCGAACTCCTTGTCCCCGTGTTCGAGGATCGAGGCGAGATACGAGGCGGCGCACTTGGACGCCGCGTTGGAACCCTGCCCGGTGACCGGGTCGTTGGCCACGACCACGTCCGCCACGCCCAGGACGGCCCCGCCGCCGGGGAGCCGGCCGATCGGATGGCGGACGGTGGGCGTATAACGACCGGCGAGCGTGCCGCCCGCGTCGGTCAGCTCCACCTCGGTGGCCCGCGCGTACTCCCAGGGCGTGAACCGCTTCATGAGCTCCAGCGTCAGGGCGAGGTGCTCGGACGGGTCCGTGACACCGCTGAAGACGTCCAGCGGGCCACCGGGTATGCCCTCCCAGAACAGGATGTCCGCGCGGCCGGAGGTCGTCAGGGTCGGGATGACGAACAGCTCGCCCGCGCCCGGGACCAGGTTGCAGCGGACCGCGTCGAAGTCCGGGTGCTCCGGGCGGGGGCCCAGACCGTGGACATAGGCGACCGAGAGGGCGCGCTGCGGCTCGCTGTACGGCGAGCGCGCGGCGTCGCGGTCGAACATCGACACAAGCTCGCCCTTGCCCGCGGACACCAGCACCAGGTCGTAGGCGCGGGAGAAGTAGTCGAGGTCGGAGACGGCCGCCCCGTGGACGACCAGCTGGCCCCCTCGCTGGACGAAGGTCTCCGTCCAGCCGGCCATCTTCACCCGCTGGTCCACGGACTGGGCGTACCCGTCGAGCATCCCGCCCCAGTCGATGACCCTGCCCCGGCCGCCCCCGGGGAGGTCCTCGGTCTCCGGCCCGGACACGGACACCCCGAGTCCCCGGATCCTCGGTGCCTGGGACTCCCAGAAGTTCAGCCCGAGGTCCCGCTCGTGCTGGAGCGCCGTGTGGAACATGCACTGCGTCGACATCACCCGGCCGGTGCGGATCTCGTCCGCGGTCCGGTTGGACATCAGGGTGACCTCGTACCCGTGCGACTGGAGGCCGAGGGCGAGCTGGAGTCCGGACTGGCCGGCACCGACGACGAGGATCTTCCGCATGCGGGTGGGCTCCTAACGGGGCTGGGGTCTTTCCTCCGGATCGGACCGGGCCGAATCGGATCGGGCCGAATCGGATCGGGCCGAATCGGGCACCAGGGCCCGCGAGCCGGACCGGGCCGGACCGACCCGGACGGGAGGCCCTACTCGGGGGTGAGGTCGAGGGCGTGCCCGACCAGGGCCAGCAGGGTCTCGACCGCCGAGATCCGGCGGCGCGCGTCCATGATCATGACGGGTACGTGCGCGGGGATCGTGAGGGCCTCGCGCACATCCTCGGGTTCGTACCGTTCGGTGCCGTCGAAGTGGTTGACCGCGACCACATAGGGCAGTCCGCTGCTCTCGAAGTAGTCGAGGGCGGCGAAGCAGTCCTCCAGTCTCCGGGTGTCCGCCAGGACCATCGCGCCGATCGCGCCGCGCACCAGGTCGTCCCACATGAACCAGAAACGCTCCTGGCCCGGTGTGCCGAAGATATAGAGCACCAGGTCGTCGTCGAGCGTGATGCGTCCGAAGTCCATGGCCACCGTGGTGGTGACCTTGTCCGGCGTGTCGGTGAGGTCGTCGTGCCCCTTGCTGGCCTCGGTCATCATGGCCTCCGTCTGGAGGGGCACGATCTCCGAGACGGCGGTCACCAGGGTGGTCTTGCCGACGCCGAAGCCGCCCGCCACCACGATCTTCGTGGCGATCGGGGCGCGCGAGCGGTCCTTCTGCCAGGCCTGCAACTCCTCCTCGTCGTCGAGGAGCGGGGAGACGCCCGGGGAGACGTCAGAGACGGCGGAGTCCACTCAGCACCCTTTCCAGCAGAGCGCGGTCCGGCTGTCCCGGGCCGTGACCGGTTCCGTACACGCGGATCTTTCCCTGGTCCGCGAGGTCGCTGAGGAGCACCCGGACCACCCCGAGCGGCATTCTCAGCAGCGCGGCGATCTCCGCCACCGTGCGCATCCGACGGCAGAGTTCGACGATGGCCCGCATCTCGGGCATCACCCGGGCGGACGGCGAACCGTTCGTCAGCTCACGTCGTTCCTCGGGGGCGTCCAGCGCGGCCACGAAGGTCTCGACGAGCAGGACATGACCGAAGCGGGTGCGGCCGCCGGTGAGCGAATAGGGCCGTACCCGGGCGGGTCTGCGGTCGCCGCGGCGTACCGGCAGCTTCTTCGGACCGCCGCCGCTCACCGGTCGCTCCCCTCCGGGGCGGCCTCCATCGACTGGCGTAGCTCGTTGCGGAGTTCGGGGGTCAGGACATGTCCGGCGCGGCCGACGAAGAGGGCCATGTGGTAGGCCACCACGCCCATGTCGCAGTCGGCCGAGCCATGCACACCGAGCAGTGAGCCGTCGCTGATGGACATGACGAAGAGGCTGCCCTCGTCCATCGCGACCATCGTGTGCTTGACCCCGCCGAAGTCCATCACCTTCGTGGCGCCGGCGGTGAGACTGCCGATGCCGGAGACGATGGCGGCGAGGTCGGCGGAGGACCCCCGGGGACCGCGGGGCCTCTGCTCCCGGCCCGCGCGCGCCTCCTCGATCCGTCCGGGGTCGGAGGAGAGCAGGAGCAGCCCGTCGGAGGAGACCACCGCGACCGACAGCAGTCCCGGCACCTCCTCGACGAGGTTCGTCAGCAGCCAGTGCAGGTTGCGAGCCTCACTGCTCAGTCCGAAGCTACTGGTGGCGGTCAACTGCTTGCCTCCTCGACGGTGCCCCCCGATGGTTCTACATCCCCTGCCGTGCCGGGTGCAGCGACCTGCGGTGGTGCCGTGGGCAGGTCCCCGGGTGCGCCGTCCGTCTTCTCGGCGATCTCCGCCTCGACATCACGGTGTCCCTCCAGGGCGCCCCGGTGGAATCCACCGAGTCTGCGTCGCAGTGCCTCGGCGTCCACACCGCCGGGGCGTGGCCGCGGGGCAGGGGCGGGCGCGGAGATCCTGGGGGTGCGCTTGGGAAGGCCCTTGACGGTGCGCCGGGGGGTTCTCGGGTCCTGGGCGGTGGGCTCTTCCCCGGTCTCCTGGGGTACTGCGGAGTCCTCCTCGGGATCCTGGGGTGCCGCGGGCTTGTTGCGGGCCTGCCGGGGGGATTCGGGTTCCGCCCGGAGTCCGTGCGGCTCCGTGCCGGGCCGCGACCCGCCCTCGTCCGCGGTGCGCTCATGGGCGTCGGGGCCGATGGCGTAGGGGTCGGACGACGTCTGGGCGGGGATACCGGCGACCGGGGCGGGTTCGTCCCCCCGGGGCGAGGGGAGCAGCAGCGCCATCGTGGTCTCGGGGCCGGGCTCCGCGGCCTCGGCCTCCGGGTCCTCGGTCTCCCGCTCGTCGGCCGCGGACTCGTCGTGGTCCGCCGGGAGGCCGGTGTCCCGTACGGGGGCGCCCTCGCCGGGGACGGACGTCGAAGGCGCGTCGTCCGCCCGCTCCCCTTCGGCCCGTTCGGCCTCCTCCTGCTTGCGGACGGCCTGTTCGGCGGCCGCGATCAGCGGGTCCTCGTCGCTCCGGGGGTCCGGGGCGGCGATCCGTGAACGGCTGCCGAGGACGTTGGAGTTGGCCTCCGCGTCGGCGCCCGGCAGCGACACGGTCCCCGCGCCGTCCGTCCCCTTGGCCGCCCCGGCCTTGCCGGCCGCCGCGAGCAGGGACTTGGGCAGGGCGACCACGGCGGCGACACCGCTCGGCTGCTGCTCGCGCAACTCGACGCGGATGCCGTGCCGGTGGGCGAGGCGGGCCACCACATACAGGCCGAGCCCGAGGCCCTCGCCGCTCTCCTGGTCGTAGGAGTCGTCCGGGTCGAAGCCGGCGAGCCGGTCGTTGAGCTTGCTCATCCGGTCGGCGGACATGCCGATGCCCTCGTCCTGGACGGAGAGCGTCACCTCGCCGCTCTCCATCAGCCAGCCCGAGATCTCGATGCGCTCGTCCGGGGGCGAGGAGGAGGTGGCGTTCTCCAGGAGTTCGGCCACCAGGTGCGAGAGGTCGTCGGCGGCGAAGCCCGCGACATGGATGTGCGGCGGCAGCGCGGCGATCCGCACGCGGTCGTAGCGCTCGATCTCGCTGACCGCGGCTCGCACGACATCGACCAGCAGCACCGGCCCGGCGTGCTTCTGGCCGTGCTCGGCACCGGCCAGGACCAGGAGGTTCTCGCTGTGGCGGCGCATGACCGTGGCGAAGTGGTCGAGCTTGAAGAGGGTGGACAGCCGCTCCGGGTCCTGCTCGCGCTCCTCCAGGCCCTCGATGACGCCGAGCTGGCGCTCGACCAGGCCGAGGGTGCGCAGGGCGAGATTGACGAAGGAGGAGTGGATGTTGTCCCGGACCTGCTCCAGATGGGCGGAGGCGCCGGTGAGCTCGGTGCGCAGCTTGGCACGCTCGTCGGCCATGGTCTGGCGCTGGCCGACCAAGTGCTTGCGGTCGGTCTCCAGGGAGGACAGGCGTTGCTGGAGGGCGACGGCGTGGGCGTGCAGAGCGTTGACGGACCGGACGACCTGGGCGAACTCGTCGTTGCGCCCGGTGAACTTCACCGGTTCCTCGGCGGCCGGGTCGGCGGCCACCCTGGCCGAGCCCCGGCGCAGCACGGCGAGCGGGCGGGTCAGACTGCGGGCCATCGCCATGGCGATGCCGACGGCGACGAGCAGAACCGTGCCGAGGGCGGCGACCTGGATCTCCAGCGCGGTGACATCGTCGTCGCGCAGCTTGGCGAGGTCCTTGCTGCGGCTCTCGTAGAGAGAGGACTCGGCGCCGCGCATCAGGTCGACCCGGGCGGAGAGCGCGGCGTCGACCTTCTTGACGCTGAGGCCCAGATCGCTGTCGGAGAGCGTGGGCTCGTCGGTGAGGGTCTTGAGGTACTTCTCGGCGGAGGTGACCTCGGGGCCGGTGACCGTGGAGTCGTACGAGGACTTGGCGGCGGCGGGCGCGTTGTCGCGGAAGCCGGCCAGGGCCGCGTCGGCGCGGACGACGGCCTGCTGGGCGGCGGCGCTGAGTGCGTCGCGCTGTTTGACGTCGGCGTCCGAGGAGCTGCTGGTGGTGGTCGGCAGCCCGGTGTACGGGTCGATGACGGTCTGGGTGGAGCGGGGGACGTCGAGGGCGGCCAGCAGCAGTCCGCGGGCGGCGGCCGACTGCTGGACGGCGGTGTCGAGGTCGGCGAGCGCGTAGGCGCCGGCACCCGCGCGGGGCGGCATCTGCTCGGCCAGCCGGCCGGCCAGGGCGTGCAGTTCGGTGAGGGCGGTGGAGTACGCCTGATGCGCCTCGAGCGCGCTGCCCTTCCCGGTGAGTGCCGCTCCGCGTACGGCGGCCACCTCGGCGAGGGCCTTGCGGAGCCCGCCGGGGAGGTCGGGTTCGGCGCTCAGCTCCTTGATCTGCCGGTCCACGCGGGCGCTCAGTTGCTTGGTGGGCGCCTTGGACTCGCCGCGCCCCGCAGCCACATAGGAGGTGACCCCGTCACGCTCGTCGGCCAGCGAGTGGGCGAGTGTGAGCGCGTCCTGGGTCTGCCCGGCGAGCATCACCAGATTCTGGGTGTCGTTGACCTGCCCGGAGGCGGCGATCACGCTCGGCGCCCCGGCGCCGGCGATCGCGGCGGCGACCACGGCCACCGCGACGATCAGCCGATTGCGCACATGGGCGGGTCGGCCGCTGCCCGCGGGTGCGGACGAGGTGTCCCGTTCGGGGGCCGTCTTCTTGCCTGTGCGCCGAGGCCGCTTCTTCTGCACCGGTGCTCGCATTCCTGATTCGTGTACCCAAGGACCCGGGTGACGATCCGTCGGCTGGGGCGTCGACCCGGTACGACGGCTCCCGACCCTCCCAGTGCCAGTGGACAGAGGTCTCTCTTCGCCTGACCCGCCACCCGAAGGAGTGAACATCGGCGGGGAGTTGGCGGGCAAGTTCCTCCGGACCGTGCCGGGGTCTCAACGGGCGGGCCGGTTGGACGTCGGCGGCGCACTTTGGCAATATTCGCCGCCGCACTTCGACGGAAACGATCATTCCACGTCAAAACCGGCATCCGGCCCGGCCGGGCGCGGGGATCGGACGGCCGTGAACGGTTTTTTGCCGCCCCGTTGCGGGGTTCGTGCAGACTGACCGCATGCGCACCGAGCTGATTTCCTGCCCCGGCGACCCGGCCCGGCCCAACGAGGACTTCGCCGCGCTCGCCCTTCCGGCCTCAGGACAGGGCGGGGTAGTGGTCGTCCTGGACGGGGTGACGGGGCCGCCGGGAGACGACGGCTGTCTGCATTCGGTCCACTGGTTCAGCGCGCGGCTCGGCGGGGCACTGACCGAACTGTCCGTTTCCCGCCGTGATCTGACACTGCCGGAGATCCTCTCCCGCGCCATCCTCCGTACCGCCGAGACCCACGCCTCAACCTGTGACCTTTCTCACCCGCGCACTCCACAGGCGACCGTGGTCCTCGCCCGCTGGTCCGAGGCGACCGTGGAGTATCTGGTGCTCTCGGACTCGGCGCTGCTGATCGAGGCCCCCGACGGCACGGTCACTCCCCTGCTGGACGACCGTCTCGCCCGGCTGCCGCGCTCCTCCCTGGCGACGGACGCCGTCGCGGACGCCACGGTCCGCAACAAGGAGGGGGGCTTCTTCACCGCCGCGGCGGACCCCTCGGTCGCGTCCCGGGCGGTTACCGGCGAGCTGCCCCTCTCGTCGGTACGCGCCCTCGCGGCCCTCACGGACGGCGCGACCCGCTGGACGGAGAATTTCCACCAGGGCGACTGGGCGGAGCTGTTCACCCGCGTCCGCAAGGAGGGGGCGCCGGCCCTGGTGGAGCACGTACGGGCCCTGGAGACCGCCGAGGCCGAGGCGCGAAAGGGCCCGGGCCGCGGCAAGACCCATGACGACGCGACGGTGGTGTACGTGGAGCTGTGACCGCGGGCCGGGCGGCGCGTCACCTCTCCGTGCTGCGGTTCAGCTGGTGCAGCAGGCGCGCCAGTTCGGCCACCTCGCGACGGTCCCAGTGGGCGAGCTGGCTCACATAGCGCGCACGGCGTGCCTCACGCACCCTGCCGACGCGGGTGCGCCCCTCCTCGGTGAGGTGGACCAGCCAGGCCCGGCCGTCCGCCGGATCGGGCTCCCGGGCCACCAGGCCCAGCTCCTCCAGGGCGCGCAGCTGGCGGGACATGGTGGCCTTGCCGATGCCGATGTAGGCGGCGAGTTCCGTGGCGCGCTGGCGTCCGCACTCGTCGAGCCGGGCCAGCAGTCCGTACGCCGCGGGCTCCAGGTCCGGATGGACCTCGCGGGCCATCTCGCCCTGGTTGGCGCGGGCCCTGCGCAGCAGCACCGTCAGTTCGCGCTCCAGGGAGAGGAACTCCCGGTGCGCACCGCTCCGGTCCCCGGCACTCCGGTCCGCGCCGTCCGCCGGCGCGTCGGAGCCGTCCGGGCGCCCGTCGCCGTACTCCTCGCCGATTCCGTCCTCGTGCACCTCAGCACCCCTGCCCCGGTCTCCCGCACCTGAATATTTCCGCCGGGCGCCGCCGTCGCCGCAGCTGGGACAGTATTTCGCAGGGCCGGGCCGACGGCACTCTCCGACCCCCGTGCCGGACACCCGTCAGGGGGAAGGCCCGGGCTCCTCATGGGTGCCGTCGACCAAACGGCAGCACCAGGGAACCCGGGCCCCTTTCATCCGATGGCGTCCTCCCCCAGTGCTCAACGCCTGGGAGGTGCCCCCATCGCCGCCACCGGAACCTCCGGCGCCGCTCCGTCGGTGGCCGGCGTCAGCGCCAGCTCCAGGACCTGGCGGACGTCCGTGACGGTGTGCACGTCCAGCTTCTCCAGCACCTCGGCCGGGACATCGTCCAGATCGGCTTCGTTCCGCTTCGGGATGATCACGGTGGTCACGCCCGCCCGCTGCGCGGCGAGCAGCTTCTGCTTCACCCCGCCGATGGGAAGGACACGGCCGGTCAGCGAGACCTCGCCCGTCATCGCCACATCCGTACGGACCGGCCGCCCGGAGAGCAGCGAGGCCAGGGCCGTCGTCATGGTGATGCCCGCGCTCGGCCCGTCCTTGGGGACCGCGCCCGCCGGGAAGTGGATATGCACGCCCCGGTCCTTCAGATCGCCCACCGGAAGCTCCAGTTCGGCGCCGTGGGAGCGCAGGAAGCTCAGCGCGATCCGCGCCGACTCCTTCATCACGTCGCCGAGCTGTCCGGTGAGGGTCAGACCCGCCGCACCGGTCTCCGGGTCGGCCAGCGACGCCTCCACATAGAGGACGTCGCCGCCGGCACCGGTGACCGCGAGCCCGGTCGCCACTCCGGGGACGGCCGTGCGCCGCTCGGCCGGGTCCTGGGCGGACTCGGGCACATGGTGCGGGCGTCCGATCAGCCCGCGCAGATCCTCGTCGCGGAGGGTGAGGGGCAGCTCCGTCTCGCCCAGTTCGTGCCGGGCCGCGACCTTGCGCAGCAGCCGGGCGAGGGACCGCTCCAGGTTCCGGACGCCCGCCTCACGGGTGTACTCGCCGGCGAGCTTGCGCAGCGCGCTCTCGTCGAGGGTCACCTCGTCCGTGCGCAGCCCGGCCCGCTCCACCTGGCGCGGCAGCAGATGGTCGCGGGCGATCACGACCTTCTCGTCCTCGGTGTAGCCGTCCAGGCGGACCAGCTCCATGCGGTCCAGCAGGGCCTCCGGAACGGCTTCCAGGACATTGGCCGTCGCGAGGAAGACGACATCGGACAGATCGAGCTCCACCTCCAGATAGTGGTCCCGGAAGGTGTGGTTCTGGGCCGGGTCCAGCACCTCGAGCAGGGCGGCCGCCGGGTCGCCGCGGAAGTCGGACCCGACCTTGTCGATCTCGTCGAGCAGGACGACCGGGTTCATCGAACCGGCCTCCTTGATCGCACGGACGATACGGCCGGGCAACGCCCCCACATAGGTGCGCCGGTGGCCGCGGATCTCCGCCTCGTCGCGCACCCCGCCGAGCGCCACCCGGACGAACGTGCGGCCCATGGCGTGCGCGACCGACTGGCCGAGGCTGGTCTTGCCCACGCCGGGCGGGCCGACCAGGGCGAGCACGGCGCCCCCGCGCCGCCCGCCGACCACCCCGAGCCCCCGCTCGGAGCGCCGCTTGCGCACCGCCAGATACTCGGTGATCCGCTCCTTCACGTCCTCCAGGCCCGCGTGCTCGGCGTCCAGCACGGCCTTGGCGCCCCGGATGTCGTACGCGTCCTCGGTGCGCTCGTTCCACGGCAGTTCGAGCACGGTGTCCAGCCAGGTCCGGATCCAACTCCCCTCGGGCGACTGGTCGCTCGACCGCTCCAGCTTGCCGACCTCCTTCAGGGCGGCCTCGCGGACCTTCTCGGGCAGGTCGGCGGCCTCGATGCGGGCCCGGTAGTCGTCGGACTCCTCGCCCTCCGTGTCGTCGTTCAGCTCGCGCAGTTCCTTGCGGACGGCCTCCAGCTGCCGGCGCAGCAGGAACTCCCGCTGCTGCTTGTCGACGCCTTCCTGGACGTCCTTGGCGATGGACTCGGCGACGTCCTGCTCGGCGAGGTGGTCGCGCAGTTGCTGGGTGGCGAGCCTCAGCCGGGCGACCGGGTCGGCGGTCTCCAGCAGTTCCAGCTTCTGCTCGGTGCTCAGGAAGGGGGAGTAACCGGAGTTGTCGGCGAGCGCGGAGACGTCGTCGATCGCCTGGACGCGGTCCACCACCTGCCAGGCGCCGCGCTTGCGCAGCCAGCTGGTGGCGAGGGCCTTGTACTCCTTGACCAGGTCGGCGACATGACCCGGCTGAGGGTCGGGCACCGTCCGGTCGATCCGGGTGCCCTCGACCCACAGCGCCGCACCCGGCCCGGTCGTCCCGGCGCCGATCCGCACCCGGCCGCGGCCCCGGATCAGGGCGCCCGGGTCGCCGTCCGCGAGCCGGCCGACCTGCTCCACCGTGCCGAGCACACCGGTGCCCGCATAGGTTCCGTCGATCCGGGGCACCAGCAGCACCCTGGGCTTTGCGGACTCCGGCCCGGCGGCGGCCTGTGCGGCCTCCACCGCCGCGCGCACCTCGGAGTCGCTCAGGTCCAGCGGCACCACCATCCCGGGCAGCACGACCTCGCCGTCGAGCGGCAGCACGGGCAGGGTGAGCGGTGTGGACGTCGAAGCCATGATCTCCCCTTCGGCAGTCAAGTTGAGCTATGCGGACTCAATGCGCGGGGGGATTCGATTGTTCCCAGGGGGGTGTTCGCTGTGAGCGATCACGTGCCCCGGTTTCCGTCAGCGACGCGGATCCGTTTACGTCAAGGACACCGACCCGGCTCCGTCAAGGACGCGGATCCGTCCGGTCCCAGCGCCGCACCCGGGGCCACAGCGCGATCCCGATCGCCAGGGAGAACAGATGACCCCAGTCGCTCAGGGGGTCCGTGAGAGTGAGCAGGTCCTGGAGCAGTACGCCCCCGAACGCGATCAGCAGCAGCCGGCCCGGCCATGGCCGCAGCAGGCCCGCCAGTGCGCCCAGGCTCGTCGCGACCCCGAAGCTGATGCCGTAGTCGAGGCGGTGCAGGGAGCTGTCCGGGAGCAGGCCCGCCAGGACCGCGAGCCCCACGGGGATCTCGGTGGCCAGGGTCGCGCACACATGGCCGACCAGAAAGACGGCGGCGGTGCGCGGACCGCCCGTCCGCCGCTCCAGCGCCGTCAGCACCAGCAGGAAGACCAGCGAGTAGGGCGAGAGCACCCCGCCCGCCACCCAGAGCGCGCTGGCGATCAGAACCGGTACCGGGGCCTGGAGCAGATGGGCGACATCGGTGCTGGACGCCTGGTAGAGGGTCCCCATCAGCGCCGGGTCGGCGTATCGGGCGACCAGCGAGGTCATGACGAGGGCGGCGGCGTACCCGAAGGTGAAGGGGGCGCCCCCGGGCGTCGGCAGGAGCAGCCACGGACGCGGCACCGCCCTGCGCGCGGGCGGGGGCACAAAGGGAGCGGCGGGCGGCGGCACCGTGCGCTGGCGCGGCATGCCCTCCAGGACCGTCGGCCCCGTCTCGGGGGACGTGCGCCCGGGGCCGGTCTCCGGGACCGTACGTTTCACGGTGTGGCGCTCCTTCCGTCACACCCCACCCTTCGTGTCCCTCGGGTCGCTGTCCACGACCGACGCCCCCGGGAGACGATGCACGGCGAGGGTCCTGCCGTTCCCCGAGCGGCGATGACGAGCGCCCGTTCGCGACCCCCGACCCGGGGCGGGCGCCCGGATGTTCTCCCGCATCCCGGGTCCGAGCGACCGCCGCGGACCCGGCCGACCGGGAAAAGCCCTGGTCAGCGGCGCCGCTCACGACCAAGATAGGGATCATGCCTCATCCGTACGACACCTATGACGCCCCCGAGGTCCTGGACCGTCGCGAGGGCCCGCACGGCGAGGTGGTGCTGCGGCGCCACGGTGAACTGCTCCAGATCATCGCCAACGGCTGTTTTCTGATGGACACCTCCGACGGGCGCTCGGAGCGGCTGCTCGTCGACGCCGCGCTGAACGCCCTGGACGGGCGGCCGGAGCCGGGCCTGCTGATCGGCGGACTCGGGGTCGGCTTCTCGCTCGCCCACGCGGCGGCGGACTCCCGCTGGGGAGGGATCACCGTGGTGGAGCGCGAGCACGCCATCGTCGACTGGCATCTGCGGGGCCCCCTGTCCGCGCTGTCCGCGACGGCGCTCGCCGACCCCCGCACCCGCGTCCTGGAGACCGATCTCGTCACCTACTTGCATGAGACATCGGACACGTACGACGCGCTGTGCCTCGACATCGACAACGGGCCCGACTGGACGGTCACGGACGACAACGGCGGCCTGTACTCGATGGCCGGACTGGCCGACTGCGCAAGGGTGTTGAGACCAGGAGGGGTACTGGCGGTATGGTCGGCACAGCCCTCTCCGGAATTTGAAAGAACCCTACGGAATGCCGGGTTCCGACAGGTGCGTACCGAAGAGGTTCCGGTTGCCCGGGGCGTTCCCGACGTCGTCCACCTCGCGGTCAGACCTGGATAGCCGACCAGCGGTAACTCCCCGTACCCTGCTTGCCTGACGCGGATCCTTCAAGCGTCAACGCAGTCATGGGATCACCCCACTGATTCCGGAAAGCAACCCCAGGGGCGGGCGATGGAGCAGACACACACCTCGCACAACGGCACGACGACGACCCCGGGCGCTCAACCGCGGGTCCTGGTGGTCGAGGACGACCCGACGATCGTCGACGCCATCGCCGTGCGCCTGCGCGCCGAGGGATTCCTCGTGCAAACGGCCGGCGACGGCCCGTCGGCGGTCGACACCGCCGAGGCCTGGCAGCCCGACCTGCTGATCCTCGACATCATGCTGCCGGGCTTCGACGGCCTGGAGGTCTGTCGCCGGGTGCAGGCGCAGCGCCCGGTGCCGGTGCTGATGCTCACCGCGCGCGACGACGAGACGGACATGCTGGTCGGGCTCGGCGTGGGCGCCGACGACTACATGACCAAGCCGTTCTCGATGCGCGAGCTGGCGGCACGGGTGCATGTGCTGCTGCGCCGGATGGAGCGCGCCGCGCTGGCCGCCACCACGCCGCGCAGCGGCAGCCTGCGCCTCGGCGAACTCGAGATCGACCACGCCCAGCGCCGGGTCCGGGTGCGCGGCGAGGACGTCCACCTCACCCCCACCGAGTTCGATCTGCTGGTGTGCCTGGCGAGCACCCCGCGCGCGGTGCTCTCCCGTGAGCAGCTGCTCGCGGAGGTGTGGGACTGGGCGGACGCCTCCGGCACCCGCACCGTGGACAGCCATATCAAGGCCCTGCGGCGGAAGATCGGCGCGGAGCGCATCCGGACCGTGCACGGCGTCGGCTACGCCCTGGAGACACCGACGCCATGAGCGACGGGCCGGCACCACGCAGGAGCCCCGGGGAGCCCTGGGGCGGTGTGCGCCCGTTCGCGATCAAGACCAAGCTCGGTGCGCTGGTCGTCATCTCGGTACTGATCACCACGGGTCTGCTGATGATCGCGGTGCGGACCCGGACCGAGCTGCGTTTCATCACGGTGTTCTCGATGATCGCCACCCTGCTGATCACGCAGTTCGTGGCCCAGTCGCTCACCGCCCCGCTGGACGAGATGAACACGGTGGCCCGCTCCATCTCGCACGGCGACTACACCCGCCGGGTCCGCGAGAACCGCCGGGACGAGCTGGGGGACCTGGCCCACACCATCAATCTGATGGCCGACGAGCTGGAGGCCCAGGACCGCCAGCGCAAGGAGCTCGTGGCGAATGTCTCGCACGAGCTGCGCACCCCCATCGCGGGTCTGCAGGCGGTGCTGGAGAACATCGTGGACGGCATCTCCGCCGCCGATCCCGAGACGATGCGCACGGCGCTGAAGCAGACGGAGCGGCTGGGGCGCCTGGTGGAGACCCTGCTGGACCTCTCCCGGCTGGACAACGGTGTGGTGCCGCTGAAGAAGCGCCGCTTCGAGGTGTGGCCCTATCTCTCGGGCGTGCTCAAGGAGGCCCAGATGGTGTCCTCGGCACGCGCGGGCATCGCCTCCCGCTCCGGCGGTCACACTCGTACGGACGTCCATCTGCACCTCGACGTCTCCCCGCCGGAGCTGAGCACCCACGCCGACCCCGAGCGCATCCACCAGGTCGTCGCCAATCTGATCGACAACGCGGTCAAGCACAGCCCGCCGCACGGCCGGGTGACGGTGAAGGCCCGGCGCGGTCCCTCCCCGCAGTCCCTGGAGCTGGAGGTGCTGGACGAGGGTCCTGGCATCCCGCAGTCGGAGTGGCACCGGGTGTTCGAGCGCTTCAACCGCGGCGCCGTCAGCGCTCCGCACGGTCCGGGCAGCGACGGCGGCACGGGCCTGGGCCTGGCGATCGCCCGCTGGGCGGTGGATCTGCACGGCGGCCGGATCCGGGTGGCCGAATCCGCACGCGGCTGCCGGATACAGGTCACCCTTCCAGGGGAGCCGTCTTCACCAAGTTGACGTAAAGTTCAAAGCGGAACAACAAGATCCATGTGCGCCGCCGCCGGTGGACACGTGTGATCAGGCAGAGCCCGGCGCGTCTCTCGCACAAGGCCGGGATCGTCCCATCCGTCTCAGGCCGAAACCGCGTTTGTTTCCCGCCATTTCCGCCCCTGAAACGCGCTTTCCGATGTGAGTTACGCGACGTTGGACGGGCCCGGACTGACCTTCCCGGTCAGGGAGGCGTAGCCTTGATTCCCGCTGTCCAATCACCTTGCGAAGCGGAAGAGGGCGGTTGCCGCCGTGTCGCCACACTCCCCCAGTCCTTCGAGTAGCTCGACCGACGATCAAGCCGGGAAGAACCCCACGGCCGCGTTCGGTGCCAACGAGTGGCTCGTCGACGAGATCTATCAGCAGTACCTCCAGGACCCGAATTCGGTAGACCGTGCCTGGTGGGACTTCTTCGCCGACTACCGGCCGGGGGCGGCTGCCTCCCCGGCCACGGCGGGTACCGCGGCTGCGGGGGCCGCGGAGACCACCGCCCCGGCACAGACCGCGGCCGCCGCACCGGCGCCCGTCGTCCCGCCCGCCGCACCCGTGGCGCCGCAGATCCCGGACGCACCGGCCGCTGCCGCTCCGGCGCAGCCGGCCGCCGCTCCCGCGCAGCCGGCCACCCCGGCCAGGCCTGCCGCACCCGCCCCGGTCGAGACCGCCGCGGCGCCCGCCAAGCCCAAGAAGGACGTAGCCGTGCTCGAGGCGCCCCAGGGCCCCGAACTGGTGACACTGCGCGGCCCCTCGGCCGCCGTCGCGAAGAACATGAACGCCTCGCTGGAGCTGCCCACGGCCACGTCCGTGCGCGCGGTGCCGGTCAAGCTGCTCTTCGACAACCGCATCGTCATCAACAACCACCTGAAGCGCGCCCGGGGCGGGAAGATCTCCTTCACGCACCTGATCGGCTACGCGATGGTCCAGGCCATCAAGGCGATGCCGGCGATGAACTGGTCGTTCGCGCAGAAGGACGGCAAGCCCACCCTCGTCAAGCCGGAGCACGTCAACCTCGGCCTGGCCATCGACCTGGTGAAGCCGAACGGCGACCGCCAGCTGGTCGTCGCGGCGATCAAGAAGGCCGAGACGCTCAACTTCTTCGAGTTCTGGCAGGCCTACGAGGACATCGTCCGCCGCGCCCGTGACGGCAAGCTCACGATGGACGACTTCACCGGGGTGACGGTCTCCCTCACCAACCCCGGCGGCCTCGGCACCGTCCACTCGGTCCCGCGGCTGATGCCCGGACAGTCGGTGATCATGGGCGTCGGCTCCATGGACTACCCGGCCGAGTTCCAGGGCACCTCCCAGGACACGCTGAACAAGCTCGGCATCTCCAAGGTCATGACGCTCACGTCGACCTATGACCACCGGGTGATCCAGGGCGCCGCCTCCGGTGAGTTCCTGCGCGTCGTCGCGGGCCTCCTGCTCGGCGAGAACGGCTTCTACGACGAGATCTTCGAGGCGCTGCGCATCCCCTACGAGCCGGTCCGCTGGCTCAAGGACATCGACGCCTCGCACGACGACGACGTCACCAAGGCCGCACGGGTCTTCGAGCTGATCCACTCCTACCGGGTCCGCGGCCATGTCATGGCCGACACCGACCCGCTGGAGTACCGCCAGCGCAAGCACCCCGACCTGGACATCATCGAGCACGGCCTCACCCTGTGGGACCTGGAGCGCGACTTCGCCGTCGGCGGCTTCGCCGGCAAGTCGCTGATGAAGCTGCGCGACATCCTCGGTGTGCTGCGCGACTCGTACTGCCGCACCACCGGCATCGAGTACATGCACATCCAGGACCCCAAGCAGCGCAAGTGGATCCAGGACCGGGTGGAGCGCCCGCACTCCAAGCCGGAGCGCGAGGAGCAGCTGCGCATCCTGCGCCGTCTGAACGCGGCGGAGGCCTTCGAGACCTTCCTGCAGACCAAGTACGTCGGCCAGAAGCGCTTCTCCCTGGAGGGCGGCGAATCGGTCATCCCGCTGCTCGACGCGGTGATCGACAGCGCGGCGGAGTCCCGTCTGGACGAGGTCGTGGTCGGCATGGCCCACCGCGGCCGGCTGAACGTGCTGGCGAACATCGTCGGCAAGTCGTACGCCCAGATCTTCCGCGAGTTCGAGGGCAATCTCGACCCCAAGTCGATGCACGGCTCCGGCGACGTCAAGTACCACCTGGGCGCCGACGGCACCTTCACGGGCCTGGACGGCGAGCAGATCAAGGTCTCCCTGGTCGCCAACCCCTCGCATCTGGAGGCGGTGGACCCGGTCCTGGAGGGTGTCTCCCGCGCCAAGCAGGACATCATCAACAAGGGCGGCACGGACTTCACGGTCCTGCCGGTGGCGATCCACGGCGACGCGGCCTTCGCGGGCCAGGGCGTGGTGGCCGAGACCCTCAACATGTCGCAGCTGCGCGGTTACCGCACCGGCGGCACGGTCCATGTCGTCATCAACAACCAGGTCGGCTTCACGGCGGCCCCGGAGTCGTCCCGCTCCTCGATGTACGCCACCGATGTGGCGCGCATGATCGAGGCCCCGATCTTCCATGTGAACGGTGACGACCCGGAGGCGGTCGTGCGCGTCGCACGGCTGGCCTTCGAGTTCCGTCAGGCGTTCAACAAGGACGTGGTGATCGACCTCATCTGCTACCGCCGCCGCGGTCACAACGAGTCGGACAACCCGGCCTTCACCCAGCCGCTGATGTACGACCTGATCGACAAGAAGCGCTCGGTGCGCAAGCTGTACACCGAGTCGCTGATCGGCCGGGGCGACATCACCCTGGAGGAGGCCGAGCAGGCCCTTCAGGACTACCAGGGCCAGCTGGAGAAGGTCTTCACCGAGGTCCGCGAGGCCACCTCGCAGCCGGCCGCGGCCACCGCGGAGGAGCCGCAGGACGGCTTCCCGGTGGCGGTCGGCACGGCGGTCTCCGCCGAGGTCGTCAAGCGGATCGCCGCCTCCCAGGTCAACATCCCCGACCACATCACCGTCCACCCGCGCCTGCTGCCCCAGCTCCAGCGCCGGGCGGCGATGGTCGAGGACGGCACCATCGACTGGGGCATGGGCGAGACCCTGGCGATCGGCTCGCTGCTGCTCGAGGGCGTCCCGGTCCGGCTGTCGGGCCAGGACTCGCGCCGCGGCACCTTCGGCCAGCGCCACGCGGTCATCATCGACCGTGAGACGGGCGAGGACTACACCCCGCTGCAGTACCTGTCCGAGGACCAGGCGCGCTACAACGTCTATGACTCGCTGCTGTCCGAGTACGCGGCGATGGGCTTCGAGTACGGCTACTCGCTGGCCCGCCCGGACGCGCTGGTGATGTGGGAGGCGCAGTTCGGCGACTTCGTCAACGGCGCGCAGACGGTCGTGGACGAGTTCGTCTCGTCGGCGGAGCAGAAGTGGGGCCAGACGTCCGGCGTCACCCTCCTCCTGCCGCACGGCTACGAGGGCCAGGGCCCGGACCACTCGTCCGCGCGCCCCGAGCGGTTCCTCCAGCTCTGCGCCCAGAACAACATGACGGTCGCGATGCCGACCCTGCCCTCGAACTACTTCCACCTCCTGCGGTGGCAGGTGCACAACCCGCACCACAAGCCGCTGGTGGTCTTCACCCCGAAGTCGATGCTGCGTCTGAAGGCCGCCGCGTCGAAGGCGGAGGAGTTCACCTCGGGCCAGTTCCGCCCGGTCATCGGCGACGACTCGGTCGACCCGGCCGCCGTGCGCAAGGTCGTCTTCACGGCGGGCAAGGTCTACTACGACCTGGACGCCGAGCGCCGCAAGCGCGGTGCGACCGACACGGCGATCATCCGGCTGGAGCGGCTGTACCCGCTGGCGGGTGCCGAGCTCCAGGCGGAGATCAAGAAGTACCCCAACGCCGAGAAGTACCTGTGGGCCCAGGAGGAGCCGGCGAACCAGGGTGCCTGGCCGTTCATCGCCCTGAACCTCATCGACCACCTGGACCTGGCGGTCGGCGCGGACATCCCGGCCGGCGAGCGTCTGCGTCGCATCTCGCGGCCGCACGGCTCGTCCCCGGCGGTCGGTTCCGCGAAGCGGCACCAGGCCGAGCAGGAGCAGCTGATGCGTGAGGTGTTCGACGCGTGAGCCACTGAGCCCGCGTGACGAAAGGGCCCGGCCCCGGGGAGGATTCCCCGGGGCCGGGCCCTTCGCCGTGTTCCGAGGGCGGTCCGTGTCAGGTGGTCTGGGGTTCGAAGTCCCAGAACGGGCGGCTGCGGGCGCGGGCCGAGATGGTGTGGACATGCTGCGGGCCGAGCGTCGCGGCGAGATCGGACAGCGCCTCCTGCTCCAGCTTCTCCGCCTGCCGCCCGTCCCGCAGTGAACGGAGGTCCGCGGCCCGGGCGATACGGGCGGAGAGGGTCAGTGGATGCGTCCGCCCCAGCACCTCGGCGGCCCGGGCGGCCGTGGTCCCGCTGAGTTCGGCCGCCGACTCCGGATCCCCGACGAGGCTGCGCAGGGCCGAGGCGTTGACCGCACAGCCCAGGGTCCAGGGGTGGTCCGGGCCCACGGCCGCGGTCATGTCCGTCAGCGCCTGCTCGACCAGGACATGGGCGTGGTCCCGCTCGCCCACGCCGCGCAGGATGAGGGCGTGGTTGGCGCGGGCTCCGGCGACGAAGGGATGGCCTTCGGCGAGCATCACCTCATAGCGGGCGATGGTGGCCTCGCTGAGCTCACGCGCCTGGTCGATGTCGCCGTGCTCGCGGGTGAAGCAGCTCTGGCTGACGGCGTACCGGAGCGTGTCCGGATTGGTCTCGCCCAGCACCCGCTCCGACTGTTCCAGCACATCGGCGAAGAGCTTCCCCGCCTGCTCGCGGTCGCCGCTGCGGTAGTGACAGCAGGCCAGGTTGTGCCGGGCCTTCAGGGTGTAGGGGTTCTTGGCGCCCAGCACCCGCAGCTGTTCCCTGACGTTCTTCGTCTGGACCGACTCGGCCTCGCCGTAGCGCCCCAGCAGGCGCAGATCGATGGCGTAGGAGGTCTCCGAGTAGAGCGTCCAGGGGTGGCGTGCCCTCAGCAACTGGCGTCGTGCCTCGAGGGTCCGGCGGTCGCTCTCCAGAGCCTCCTCGTAGCGGCCGAGCAGCACCAGGGTGGCCCCGAGGTTGTTCTGGGCGTTCAGGGTCCGGGAGTCCTGTTCGCCGAGGAGTTCGCGATACGCCGCCAGGGTCCACTGGGAGACCTGGAACGCCTCGTCGTAGCGGCCCAGGCCGCGCAGATCCGCGGCGAGGCCGCTCGACGCGCGGAGATGCTCCAGGTCCTGCGGCCCGCGCTCCTGGCGCAGATGGTCGACGGCGACCCGCTCGATGGCCTCGGTACGGGCGTAGTCGCCGACCGCGCGCAGCAGGTTGGCGTAGTGGTACGTCAGCTCCCAGATGCGCGGGTGGGCCTCGCCCAGCAGGGCACGCCAGGTCGCCAGGGCGCGCTCGCCGAGCTTGATCCCCGCCCGGTACTCGCCCGAGAAGTACATGTACCGCAGGCAGTTGAAGACCAGGCGCTGGATGGCGGGGTCGGTGCTGTTGAGGACGTCCGCGTACTTCAGATGGGGGACGATCTCCGCGTAGGCGGGCCACAGGTCCGGGTCCGTCGGTCTGCGGGGGTCCGCCGCCGCCAGGGCCTGCCGCACCACCGTGATGAACTCCTCGCGGTCCTCGGCCGGCATGTCCTCGCCGACGATCTGGTGCACCATGCGGTGCAGATACAGCGACTCGCCGGTGGCCGAGGGGTCGTCGGCGGTCGTGTCGTGGGACTCCAGGCGGACCACGGAGTACTGGCGCAGCTGGTTGATCGCCTTGTTCCACAGCAGCGGGTCGTTGAGCAACCCGGCGACCTGCTCCGGCAGTTCGTCGTGCGGCATCTCCTTGAGCAGCCGCACGGGGACGAAGCCGGGCGCGAAGAAGGTGCACAGCCGCAGCAGGTCCACGGACTCCGGGACGGTCTCACGCAGCTTGTTCAGCAGTATCGACCACGCGGTCTGGAAGGCGAGCGGGAAGTCCGCGGACACCTTGACCACGTCCTGGTCGATGCCGCCCTCCAGGAGGCCGATGTAGTCGTCGACCGAGAGATCGGAGTCGTTGAGCCAGCCGGCCGTCTGGTCCAGCAGCAGCGGAAGGTCCTCCAGGGCCTCGGCGAGCTGGTCGGCCTCGGCCTCGGTCAGCCGTGGGGCGCGGCGTCGGATGAAGGCCACCGACTCATAGCGCTGGTACACCGGCACCTCGAGCAGTCTGCTGTTGTGCTCGGTCCACTCCGGGTTGCGCGAGGTGATCAGCACATGCCCCGGGCCGGTCGGCACCAGGTCCCAGATCTGGTCCGGCTCGTCCGCGCCGTCCAGGACCAGCAGCCAGCGGGCGTACGGATCGCCCCGGCGCAGCGAGTCACGGACGGCGCGCAGGCGCTCGCCGTACTCCTGGCCCGTGGCGAGGCCCAGCTTCGGGGCGAGTTCGGCGAGCAGACGGCGGTAGCCGACCCTCTTCTCCGCGTTGACCCACCACACCACGTCGTACTCGGAGCCGAACCGGTAGACATACTCGGCGGCGGTCTGGGTCTTGCCGACACCCGACATGCCGTGCAGGGTGAGCACCCCCGCACCGGGCTCGGCGCCCTGCAGCAGGTGGTAGGCGTCGTTCAGCAGGGTCTCGCGGCCGGTGAAGCGCGTGTTGCGGCGCGGCACACCGCCCCAGACCTCGGGCATGGCGGCGGGGAAGCGCGGCCCGCGCCGGGCGTCGTGCGCGGGCTCTGACTGCGGCTGGGCGGGCAGGTCCAGCCGGTCCAGCAGCCGGCGCTCGGCCTCCTCGGCGCCCATGTTGGTCAGGTCGACGGCGGCGAGCACGGCGGACGCCGCGGGCACGGCGGACGTGGTGACGGAGACGGCGGCGAAACGGGACGGGTCGGGACCCACGACCGCGCGCAGGGCCGCGTTCCACTCCTCGTGGGTGCGCGGGCCCAGCTGGAAGTACCACTCGCTGACGACGATCAGGATGCGGCCCTCGGCGAGCTTCAGATCGCGCAGCAGGTCCTCGAGGGGGATCCCCGACGGGGAGTCCCAGCGCAGATACACCACCCGCAGACCCCGGCGCTCGAGCCGGTCGCCGATCCAGGCCGCCCAGGCCCGGTTGAACCCGGCGAAGCTGATCGTGACGGTCTGCCTCCCGGCCCCCTTCTCGGTCGGTCCGACCGGCGTACGAGCTCCGGACATGCAGCGGCCTCCCTGGCTCATCCCGAAAAATCCTAGAACCTAGGCGCCGTACTCCGGTAGGCCGCCGGGCGCGACCGGCGTGCGATGCTTCGGCTCTCTGTGCGTCGTGACGATCTTTGCGCAAGACGCCCTCCGCCACGGGGACCTTCGCTCATTCGGCGGGGGAGAGCGGGGACGCGTGGCGCTGTGTCCACAGGGTGCGGGCGGCCTCGACATACGCCTGCGCCCGGACCATATGACCACGCGGCGCCGGCTGTGCGGCCAGCCTCTGGTGGGTGGCGACCATCGCGTCCACGAACCGCCTTCCCACGGCGGTGAGCCGGGGCGAACCGACGAGGGCCGGCAGCGCCGCCCCCACCTGCGTCAGATAGCGCGCGTGCAGGGCCCACGCCGCCTCCCGGTCGGCGGGCCGTACGGCGGCCAGAGCGCAGCGTTGGTGGTGGTCCGCGAGCGCCAGATGCGCATAGGCGCCCTGGAGCAGACCGTCGTAGGGCCTCGGGTCCGGCCGCCAGGGGGCGAAGTACCGCTCGCCGGCATCGGCCTGATGGAGCACCACCATCTCGCCGAGCGCCGCGAGTTTGGCATGGTTCAGCTCGTGCACCAGGGTGGCGGCGAACACCGTCGCCGTCGGCGGGGTGCTGCTGAGCAGGGCCCCGAACGCCTCGCGACGCGTGGCGCTGCAGCTTCCGCCGCCTCCTTCGCCGGTGGCGGTGCCCGGCGGGGCGGCCAGCGGGACCAGGCAGCGCAGCAGGGTGACGGCCTCCACGAGCCGGCTCTCTCCCCCCAGGGCCAGCGCCCCGGCCGTGCCCGCCCAGGCCTGCGCCCAGCGTTTGCGCTCGGGCTCGTCCAGTGTCGCCGGGCCGCTCATGGTGCGGTGGCGTCGCCCGCCGCGGGCGGTGCGGTAGGGGTCGAGGTCGTCCAGGGGCATGGGGGCGGCCCCGGGGACGAGGCCCGGCAGGGCATAGGCGGGGGTCCAGGCGAGCGAGCCCGACCAGGCGCCGATCCCGTTCTCCGGGTGCACCACGACGTCCTGGGCGCCGCGTTGCCGCACCGTCAGCCGGCCCCGCCGGTGGACGACCTCCACCACCGCGTCCCCGCTCTCCGCCGTGTGCAGCGCCCCGAGGGACGGCAGCGCCAGCACTCCGTCCCGGGCCGTCAGCCGTACGGTGAAGGAGATCCCGGCCCGGGCCGCCGCCACCGCGGCCACGGCGCCGAAGTGGGCCAGGTCCCGCGCGAGTTCCCGGGCGCGCTCCTCGTCCGGCGGCCCCGCTCCCGGGTCCAGGCCGCGCAGACAGCGGCCGGCCCAGGGGCCGATCAGGGGGTGAAGCAGCCGGTCCCGGGCGGGTGAGCGGCGGGCGGTGGACGCGGAGTGCGGGGGCCCGGGGGTGCCCTGGGCGGGTTCCGTCCCTCCCCCGTCCGCCGCCACCAGCAGCGCCCAGTCCTCGCGCATCCGCGCCCGCGCCCGGGGCGGGCACAGGGTGTCGTCCGCGCCGTCCACCGCGTCGAGGACCGCGCGCAGCGTCAGCAGTCGTCGGGTGTCCTGGTCGCGCACCAGGAGCGCGAGGGTGTCGGGGCCGCCCTCGGTGCGGCCGAGTTCGGCGAGGGCCCGGCCGGTGACCGCCGGAAGCATCACGGGGCTCTCCCTTCCCCTGGGACGGCGGGGGCGGACGCCCGGGGCGCCGTCGCGCCGTCGGCGAGCCGCTTCGCCACATGGCGGATGAATCGCTGAAGGTCGGTGCAGTACACGGAGGGATGGGCGAAGCCGTCCCCGGCTCGGTAGCGGTGGGCGTACTGGCCGCCTCCGCAGACGGTGAGCAGGGGACACGCCCGGCACCGCGCGGCCAGTGCGGCGGCGCCCGCCTGCCGTGCCGCGACGCCGGGATGGCGCAGCGCCTCGTCGAAGGAGTGGCGGAACACGTCGAGGCCGGTGCGCGCGGCGCCCTCGTACGCCGATTTCAGCGAGTCCACCTGCTCGATGGACCCGTCCGTCTCCACCACCACCGCGTCGAACGGTGCCAGGCCGAGCGACTCCGTGGCGGCCGGCAGCCCCAGCAGCAGCGCCAGGCATTCCTCGAAGAGACGTACCCGGGTCTCCCGCCGTCCCGCTCCCCACCAGCGGTCGAAGACGGCGCACAGCCAGTCGCCGTAGGGGGTGCCGGTGCCGTCCAGATACGGGGGCGGGGCCGACCAGTTCCCGTGCGGCAGCAGCAGATCCAGGGCCGGGGGGCGCAGTGCGAGCAGGGACTCGTAGGTCTCCAGCGGGTCCAGGGCCGGGTCCACCACGGTGAGGATCCCGGCGTACGCCTCGGGGAACCGGTCGGCGACCAGGCGGGCGCCGCGCGCGGCGGCGGGCCAGGAGGGTCGGCCCGCGCGGTCCAGGCGCCGCGCGTTGTGGGCGGGGAGGCCCCCGTCGAGGCTGATGCCGATACGGATGCCGTGCCGGGCCAGGGTGGCGGCGCGCTCCCCGGTGAGCAGGGTGGCGTTGGTCTGCACGACGGGGTGGACGGTGCAGCCGGCCGTGACCCGGTCGCGGACCAGCCCGGTGAAGCGCGCCAGTGTCTCCGCGCCCGCCAGCAGCGGCTCTCCCCCGTGCAGGACCAGCGACAGCCCCGTCAGGCCGTGGGCGTGGGCGTGCTCCGCGATGCGGTGTGCGGTGCGCTCCAGCACCTCGGCCGAGGCACCGGCCGGCCGGTCCTGCCAGGTGTGGTCGGGGCCCTCGTACAGATAGCAGTAGCGGCAGGCCAGATTGCACCGGCCGTGGACCTTCACGATGAACTGCCGGAAGGGGAAGGGGCCGTCGCCTCCGGCGGGGCCGGGCTTCTCCTGAGGGTGCGGGGGAGCGCTGTACGACGACACTCCAGCACCCCCATGCCGTACGGCACGTGCTCCGGCGGTACCGCCGCCGGGCCCGGCCCGCTTGTCCGCAACGGGCACATGCCTCCCCGGGGCCGGCGCAAACGTCCGGCGTCCGCAGCGGACCGGCCGAGCGCGGAATTCGACCGAAACCAGTGCCTGCGAGCGGCGTCCGCGACCGAAAGCAACCGCGTCGGCGCCGCTCTCCGGCGTCGCCCCGGCCTCCGCTCCCCCTACAGGGAGCTGTTGAACCCCCACAGCATCTCGCTCGGCCGTGCCGCCCGGTCCCGCAGTTCCTCCAGCACCTCACGCAGCACCGGATGCTCGACCGTCCTCAGCTCCCCCAGATCCAGCTCCAGCAGGTCGGGCAGCGGCTCCCGCGTCCGCTCCTCCGCCGCCTGCCCGTCCGGCGCCCCGAAGGGCGCTCCGTCCGGTACGCCCATGGCCCGTCCCTCCCGTTCGCCCCGCTCACTCCAGTTCCGCCAGGCGTTGCGCGGTCTGCCGTGCCGTCGGTTCGCCCGCGCCCACATGGTCCTCCGGCAGCCTCGCCCACTCCGCCCGGGCGGCCCGGTACGCCTCGCGGGCCGCGCGCGGACGGGCCGCCGCCTCGTAGGACATACCCCGCCAGTGGTGTGCCTGAGCGCCGAGTTCGACGGTCTCCTGTCGTCGCCGGTCGGTTTCCGCCTCCTGCTCGGCCTCCCGGGCCGCCTCCGCGGCGGCCCGGAACGCGTCGACGGCCTCGTCCAGGCGGGAGGGGCGCCCCAGGGTCTGATACGCCTCGAACTGCACCTGGCCCGCCTCCAGCCGGCAGCGGGCGGCCAGCAGCGGATCGTGTGCCTCCCCCGCGGCGAGCCCGAAGAGGTGCTCGGCCTCGCGCAGATCCACCCGGTCGCCCCGGGCCCGGTAGCGGAGCATCAGCGCCCGGCCCAGCAGCAGCAGGCGGTAGGCGAGGTGCGGGCTGCCCGCCGGGGTCTCGGTGCGGCAGTCCCGCAGCACCCGGATCGCCCGGGACAGCGGCTCCAGGGTCCGGGAGCCGGTCTCCAGGGCGGCGCGGCGCAGCAGTGTCTCGCCCCACTCGGCCAGCACATCGGCGTGGGCGGGCGCGTCCCGCGACATCCGCTGGGCGGCCCGGGCGAAGTGGCTTGCGGCATCGAGGAGTTCATCCGGTTCGCCGGTCTCGGCGTAGCGGGCCGCCCCGATGCGTCCGGCGCGCACCAGGAGGGCGGCGCGCAGGCCCTGCTCCCGGGTGAGCCCCAGCGCCTCGACGACCCGTGCCTGGGCCTCGTCCGGGGCGCCGCCGGCGCCGAGCAGCGCGTCCACCAGGTCGAGGAGGACGCGGACCCGTTCGCGCGGCTCCTGCACCGGGGATTCGCCGTCTCCCCCGGGGACGTTCTCCAGCGCGCCGCGCAGCGACTGCGCGGCCTGTCCGGCGTAGCGGCGGGCCTGTTCGGGGTCGGCGGTGACGCCCGAGAGGCGCAGCAGGATCCGGCCGTGGGCTAGCGGCAGTCCGGGGGGCCGGTGGAGCGGGTCGGGCCAGGCGTCGGCGAACGCCTCCAGCATGCCGACGGCGCCCTGGAGCAGCGCGCTGTCGCCGCCGAGCCGCCACTGCGACTCCAGTGCGCCGACGCGCTCCAGGGTGAGTTCGAGGGCCTCCTCCTCGTCCAGTTCGGGAGCCGCGCAGGCCACGGCGTACTCCCGGTCCGCGCGGCGCAGCAGGTCCAGTGCGCCACGCCGGTCGCCGTGGCGTCTGCGGTCGGTGGCGGAGGCGCTCAGCACCCGGGCCAGCACCGCCCGTTCCCGCAGGGCGCGGGGGTGGGCCACGGCCCGGTCCGCCGCGGTCTCCGCCTCGCGCAGCAGTTCCGCGCCGCCCAGCACCTGCCACAGCCGCAGGGCGGCATGCGCGTACGCGGCCCACAGCTCGGGGTCGGTGCTCCCGGCCGGCTGATGCTCCGTGGCGCCCCGCAGCAGCTGCACGGCGTCGATGAGGTCCTGGATCATGCCCTCCCGGTCGAACCGCTCCACCAGGGAACGAGCCCGGACGACCGCCCGGTGCGGGGGGCGTGCCGTGGGCGGCCCCGCTCCTTCCCGGCTCCCGTAGAGAGCCGGTTGCCGGGGCCCCGGCATGAAGCGCTCCAGGACCCGCGCGGCCACCTCGGCGAAGGGCTGGGGGACCGGGGCCGCGCCGCCGTTGTCGCCGTTCTCCTCCGGATACGCCGTGTCGGGCGCGTAGGGACGTGCCGGGCCCCCGTCGCCGAGCTGCGCCAGGGCGAGGGCGGGGAAGTTGGGGCCGCCCTTCCCGAAGCGCTGCTCGATGTACTCCGAGCAGTGTTTGAGCACCAGCACGGCCTCGTCCCGGCCGAGCGGGGACAGCAGGGACTCCTGCACCCCGGGCGCGAACGCGTACCACTGGACGCCGTCGGTGCCGTGGTCCTCCCCGGTCCGGGTGAGCAGGCCGCTCAGCAGCACCTCGGCCAGTTCGGACGGCCCGGATCCGGGCAGCATGGTCCGCTGCACCAGTTGCATCACCGGCAGGCACAGCGGGGCGGCGGCGAGATAGACGGCCAGCCGGCCCGCGGCCGGGGAGGCGGTGGAGCGGAAGCGGCTGACCAGTTCGAGCGCCGAGGGGCGGCGTCCGGGCCGCGGCGCAGGGGCGGGCGGCTGATCGGCGCGCACCCAGCCCACGGCGCCTGCCACCGGTCCTGAGCCCGCCCCGGACAGCAGCCGCGCCCAGGCGCCCAGGGCCACCGGCTCGGGCGGCAGCACCGGCACCGGGAGGGCGCCCTGCCGGGCCTGCGGGGGCGGGCCGCCCGGGGTGCGGACCCGGAGCGCGGTGGCGCCGCCGAGCGATTCCCCGCGGGTCAGCTCGCCATGGCTGACGGGCAGCCGGGTGCGGTTCCACATGCGCTGCGGAAGCGGCTGGAGCACCGCGGCGGGAGCCTGCCGGGCCAGCTGGTGCAGCAGCCG
Organism: Streptomyces nodosus; assembly: GCF_008704995.1. Lineage (NCBI taxonomy): Bacteria > Bacillati > Actinomycetota > Actinomycetes > Kitasatosporales > Streptomycetaceae > Streptomyces > Streptomyces nodosus. Next base: position 5,018,386 of record NZ_CP023747.1, on the reverse strand, counting down.
GTGGGCGTGCCCGCTGCGCCAGAGGGGGCCCGCACAGTCGCTGACCAGCAGGGTGATACGGCGGCCCGTGGGGTCGCTCAGCCGGTCGGCCGAGTGCAGCGGGGCGCTGCCCGGCTCGGGGCTGCGGCTGACCGCGGGCGCGCCGTCCGGGCCCTGGTGCAGATAGCTCAGCTGGATGTCCCGGAACGCCCCCAACTGGCCGAACACCTGGATGAGTTCGGCGAACATCTGGTCCCACACCCGCATCGACGAGGAGACGTCGAGCACCATCTGCAGCCGCGCGTCAGCCCGGGTGACCGCGCGGAAGACGGGCAGCACCAGACCGCCGGCCCGGGCGCTCAGCTCCGCCGTCGCCGTTTCGTCGAGCACCGACCTCAGCGGTGGCGCGGCGCTCCGGTAGCCCTGTAACGGCCGTAAGGCGCGCTGGAGTTCGAGGGGGCTGGGGAGAGCGGGGGCGACGGGCACGCCGACCGGCAGCGCCGAGGTCCGCGTCCTGCCCCGGCCGTGCTCCCTGCCGTGCGGGGGCACCGGGTACAGGGCGACGCGCGGGTGGCCCTCCCCCTGGTACGGCAGCGGTTCCGGCGGAACCGGGCGGGAGCGCGGCGGTTCGGTGATCGTGCCGCCGGAGAACCGGGTCCGGGCGGGTGGGACGCCCGGACCGGCGGGCCCGGGCGGCTGCTCCTGCGCGGGCTCCCCAAGAGGCACCGGACGGGTCCAGCGGGCCAGCCAGAGCGCGTCGCACAGCTGCACCCCGTCGGGGTCGAGGCCGATGTCCCGCAGCACGGCGACCAGTTCGGCGATCGGGTCGCCCGCAGAGGGGACGGGAGGTCCGGCGCCGGGCTGCTCGCCGCGCCGGTCGGGACCATGACGTGCCGTCGCGTCGGGCATCAGCGCCTCACCTCGGCCGGTCGAGTCGCTGGATGAGCAGATCGGCGAGGCGGTCGCGGCTGGGCGGGGCAGCCGCGTCGGTGAGGTAGATGGCGTTCAGCAGCTGGTCGGCGGCGAGGAGTTCGCTGCGCGACCGCTCCAGGAAGCGGCTGATCAGATCGTCGCCCGCGCGGGCCGCCTCGTCGCCGAGGTGGGCGCGTACGAAGGTGGCGAGCCGCGTGTGGTCGGGGCGGCCCAGCTGGAGGTGGATGCACCGGCGCATCAGCGGGGCGGGGAAGTCGCGCTCCCCGTTGCTGGTCAGGACGACGAAGGGGAAGGCACGGCAGCGCACCCTGCCGTCCCGCACCCGGGCCCTGGTGCCGTCGGCGGTGAGCACCTCGGCCTCGCCGTCCGGCAGCCGGTCGGCGAGGCGCTCCAGCTCGGGGATCGCGAACTCCCCCTCCTCCAGCACATTGAGCAGGTCGTTGGGGAGGTCGATGTCGCTCTTGTCCAGCTCGTCGATGAGCAGCACGCGCGGGGTGTCGGAGGGCAGCAGGGCGGTGCCGAGGGGGCCGAGGCGGATATAGCTGCCGATGTTCTCGGCCGCGCCGGGCGAGCCCGTCCCGAACCCCTGGCCTCCCTCCGTGGGCGGCGTGGCACCGCCGTTGCCCTGGGCCGCGATCTGCACGTCCTGGAGGCGGGCGATGGCGTCGTAGTGATAGAGGCCGTCCTGGAGCGTGGAGCGGCTGACGATGGACCAGCGCAGGACGTTGCCGAGCCCCAGCTCGTAGGCGACGGAGTGGGCGAGGGTGCTCTTGCCCGCCCCGGGGCTGCCGGTGACCAGCAGCGGGCGGCGCAGATACAGCGCCGCGTTGATCATCTCCAGTTCCTCGGCGCCGGGCCGGTGCAGCTCGGCCAGATGACGGTGCGCGCCGAGCCTGCGGTCCTCGGACCCCTCGCCGCCCGTGCCCGCCGCCGCGTCCCGGCCGGTGAAGTCCCGCCACGGAGGGGGCGCGGGCAGCCGGTCGATCCCCTCGTGGGGTTCGCCGGCGCCTCGGTAGATGAGCCACTCGCTGGATTCGCTCATGATCCGGTCCTCGTCGTCACTCGTCCGCCTCGGCAGCCGTGGAACGTGCTTCACGGTATCGATCCGCAGGACACCTGGTAAGGGCGCGGTACGGCCTCGGGTGCGGTCCTCTCACGGCGCCTCCAGCAGCTCGTCGCTTCCCGGCAGCGGCCGGTGCGGATCGTCGTAGAGCAGGGCGATGCCGTCGGCCCAGTAGGTCTCCGCCCGGCCCGCGCGCAGCCCCGCCCGCAGCTCGTACACCAGCTCCGGAAGCCGTTCGGCGCCGCCCGCCCCGGCGACCGTGTCGCCCGCCCGGCGGTGGAACTCCCCGCACACGGCGTCCTTCTGTCCCCGCCAGCGGCGCCACAGCGCCACCCCGAAACCGCCGTGCACGATGCGCGCGAGTGCCGCGGTGTCGTCCTCGAACCGTCGGTCGCCGTAGCGGCACAGGATGGGGACCGCGCCGCGGGACAGTCCCCGCAGCCGGTCCAGGGAGGGGAGGGGGACGCGCAACCCGTCGTCGCAGTCGAGGACTTCGGGCCGGCTGTCGTGCACATGGACCCACCGCCAGCGGGCCTCCCGCTCCCGTTGCTCCTCGTCGACCTCGAAGGGCTCTTTCTCGAACGCCTCGAACGCCTCGAACTCCTCGGCGCCGGGCCCCCGGTCGCGGTCGGCGCAGCGCACCACGACCGGGCGTTCGGCGCCGAGCGGGCGGTCGGCCGCCCCCGACCGCCAGCCGTCCACGGGGAGTCCGAGCAGTGTTCGGGGCAGTGCGACCTGGAGCACGGCGGGCCGTCCCGGCCGGTCGCAGTGGCGGAAGGCCTCCGCGAGCGGTCCGGTGAGCGCTCCCGGCAGCTCGGTCAGCGACAGCCGCTCGGCCTCGGCGAGGCGGACGACCTCTCCGTCGGGGCGGGCCACCGAGATCCGCCCGTCGCAGCGGTCCGGTTCCCAGCCCCGCTGGACGAGTTCCAGCAGGGCGAAGGGGCGCAGTGCCTCATCGAGGGCGTACGCCTGGGGGTGCGCGGGCTCGGCGCCCACCGCCGGGTCGTGCACCGGGGCGGCCCGGGCGGGCGCGAGGCCCGGCGGCTCGTCCGTGCCGTGCCGCGGGGGCAGCGGGGCGGGGGCGGTGCGCCGCCGGAGCAGTTCGATCCGCTGCTGGGCCAGGGCGCGGCGGTACCGCAGGCCGAGACCCTCGGCGTGCTGCCGCACCCACTCCCACAGGGCCTGTTCCGCGTCGCCCGTACCGGGCGTCTCGAAGGGCCGCTCGGCGGCCATGACCCCCATCGCGTAGTGGAGCACGAGTTCCAGCGCGCCGTCCTGACGGGCGCCCTCGTAGAGCGCGCCCAGGCCGTCGCGCCAGCCGCGCGGAGCCGGCTGCGGGATCGCGTCCCTGAGGTCAGGCAGGGTGTCCAGGACGTCGAGCAGTCCACGGGTGCTGACCGGCGGCGGCAGGTCCGCGAGGCGGCCCAGCAACTGGATCCGCTCGTCGGGGCTGAGCGCGCGTCCGGGCCGTGCGCCGAGCCGGCCCTGCACGTCCGCCCAGGTGGGACGGTCCGAGTCGGGGTGCCGCTGCCGGTCCCGGTGGTAGCGGTCATGGGCGTGGAAGACGGCCTGGTAGAGATCGCCGTGCTCACTGCGTATGCCGTCCCGGGGCACGGACAGCGCCCGCAGCTGCTCGATCCCGGTGGAGGTGCCCCCGTCGCCGCGGTCCGACCTGGACTTCAGGACGCCGATGACCTCACCGCGCAGCGGGTCGATGACGGGCCCTCCGGAGACCCCCGGGGGAAGGTCGTTGTGGCCGAGGCGCATCTGCACCCCCGACGACCACCCTCCCAGGGTGCCCTGCACCGAGAGGGGCCCGTCCAGAGCCTGCAGCCGGCCGCCCATCGCGGTCCAGCCGGCGTAGTACACCCTGCCCTCGCCGTAGTACGCGGCGGGGCGTTCGGAGACATAGACGCAGTCGTGGTCGACGGGCTCGCGGAGCTGGACCAGGGCGAGGTCCGGGGTCGGCCAGTTGCCGTGCCCCGCGGCCCCCGGGTGCTCCGGGAGCGTCACCGCGACGGAGCCGGGCACGGCGGACCAGTCGTGCCCCGGGCCGGTCCCATGCACCACGGTGACCTCGCCCCCTTCCCCGCCCAGTGCCACATGCGCGCAGGTCAGAACCCAGTTCGGCGCGATGAAGAACCCGCTGCCGAGAAATGTGCCGGGCTCGTCGAGGGCATACCCGACCCCCGGCCGATGGATGCGCACGGTCGCCGCCATGACGAGTTCACGCAGTGCACGGCGGGCCGCGTCGAGGCCGCTCGATGCGCCCGGGGCGTGCCCGTCCGTCATGTTTCGTCCCCAGCGCCGGCGTCACCGGTGCCGCCGTGCACCCGAGCGCCGGGAGACGCGCCCCCGGACGGCGCGCTGTCCGGCGCGCCGGGGGCCGAGGGCGCGTTCCCGGGCGCGTCGGGAGGCGGGGGGCCACCGTGCCAGGTGAGGGTGACCGTGATGCCGGCCTTGGTCTCGCCGTCCGCGAGCAGTCCCACCACCTTGCCCGCCTTGGCGGTCAGCTCGATCCCGAACTCCACGCTGACCTCGTCCGGCCGCACCGCGCGCAGCGGCCCGGCCAGCGAACGCGCCACGCTGGTCACCACCGAGTGGAGGCTCTCGACCCGCGCCTCCACCCGGTCGGTGAATCCCGTGTCCGTGTACGACAGCTCCCCGGACGGCGCCGACAGCTCCTCGGCCCCGGATATCCGGGCCCACACCGGTGTGCCGTCCGGCATCTCGATACGGGCCGTACGCGTCGATCCCTGCGCCATGGCATCCCCCGTCCCCCGTGATCCCAGTCGTCGGTGCGCAGGCTAGCGACACCGAGGGCTTCGCGCGAGAGTCCCGCTCGCCCACCGGGCCGCCGCGCTCCCGCCTATCCTTTTCCTGTCCCCTCCCACCCCCTTCACCCACCCACGGAGCACCACCGATGTACTTCACCGACCGCGGCATCGAAGAGCTGGAGAAGCGGCGCGGCGAGGAAGAGATCACCTTCGAGTGGCTCGCCGAGCAGCTTCGTACCTTCGTCGACCTCAACCCGGACTTCGAGGTACCGGTGGAACGCCTGGCGACCTGGCTGGCCCGGCTGGACGACGAGGACGACGAGTAGGTCTTCCCGACCGGTACGACGGGGCCGGGCCCGGGGCCCAGGGTCGGGCTGCTGCGGACCGTGGCCGAGCGCCGAGGACCGTTGCGAGCCGCCGAGGGCCGCTGCTGGCTGCGGCTGGCTGCGGCTGGCTGCGGCTGGCTGCGGCTGGCTGCGGCTGGCTGCGGCTGGCTGCGGCGTCGGACGCCGGTCGTGGCCATGTCCACGGGCAGTGAGCCGGGCACTGGCACGGATCGCGCCCGGGCCCGGTCGTCGCCGAGCACCGCGCCCGGCCCGCTCCCGGCGTCCTGACACTTCCTCGGCCGACGGTCCTGCCCGGCCCCGTCCCGCGTGTGCCGTGCGCACGGGACGGAGGCCGCCGCCCTTCTCCGCATGGCACCACGCGCCCAGGACCGCGGACGGCGACCTCCCCGAGCCGCCCCGCCACTACCCCCTGCCCTGCCCCGGTTCCACCCGTACCGGGCCCGAAGGCACCTCCGGGCCGTACGCATCCGCGCGTCCCCCCACGGCCCCCGGCCATACACCTGTCACCGGCGCCCAGAGACGCGCCGCTCGCCCCACCGGCAGGGTCCCGTGCCCGACGGGTCGTCAATCTCTCTTCCGGCGGGTCCCCGGAAGGGGTGGGACTCCTTGACTTTCCCGGCCCGCGATATATCGTGAAATGAAGAAGACGCGATATGGCGCGTTGCAGCACACCGCGTCCCGGCCGAGGAGGTCAACACCATGTCCGAGTGGTCCGTCGCAGAGCCGAGGAAGCTCACCTTCGACGCCCCCGTGACGGCACTCCATGTACGCATCGTCAATGGGACGGTCAACGTGGTGGGCACCGACGAGGGTTCCGCGCGTATGGAGGTCTCCCGGATCGAGGGCCCGCCGCTCACGGTGACCCAGGAGGGCGGCACCCTCACCGTGGCGTACGACGACCTCCCCTGGAAGGGCTTCCTCCAGTGGCTCGACCGCAAGGGCTGGCGCCGCAGCGCGGTCGTCTCCCTGGCCGTCCCGGCGTCCACCCGTGTGGAGGTGGGGGTGGTCGGGGCCGACGCCATGATCTCCGGGATCGACGGCGGCGCCGAGGTCAAGGGCGTCACGGGCGGGACGACCCTGGTCGGCCTCTCCGGTCCGGTCCGCGCCACCACGGTGTCGGGGAGCGTGGAGACCCAGAACGTCGCGGGTGACCTGCGGCTCAACTCCGTCTCCGGCGATCTCACCGTCATCGAGGGCGCCTGCCCGTCGGTGAAGGCCGACTCCGTGAGCGGCTCCATCATCCTGGACCTCGACCCCGCGAGCGGCCCCACCGACGCCCGGCTGACCAGCGTCTCGGGCGAGATCGCCGTCCGCCTCCCCCACCCGGCCGACGCGGAGGTCGAGGCGAACACGGCGAGCGGGCTGGTGTCCAACGCCTTCGACGATCTGCGGGTGACCGGCCAGTGGGGCGCGAAGAAGATCACGGGCCGCCTGGGCGGGGGCAACGGACGGCTGAAGGCGACCACGGTCTCCGGCTCCATCGCCCTGCTCCGCCGCCCGCCCGCGGAGGAGCAGCCATGGGGCGCTCCCCCCGAGGACGCCCCCGCGCAGGACGGCGACATCACCGTCCCGTCCGATCGTTCCTCCCATGGCACGACCGGTGGTCCGACCGAGCAGAAGGGGCTCTGAGATGCCTCCCGTCTTCGCCCATGGACGACTGCGGCTCTACCTGCTGAAGCTGCTGGACGAGGCGCCCCGCCACGGGTACGAGGTGATTCGGCTGCTGGAGGAGCGCTTCCAGGGGTTGTACGCGCCCTCCGCCGGCACCGTCTATCCCCGGCTCGCCAAGCTGGAGTCCGAGGGACTGGTCACCCACACCTCCGAGGGCGGCCGCAAGGTGTATGCGATCACCGACGCGGGCCGCGCCGAGCTGGCCGACCGCAGCGGCGAACTGGCCGACCTGGAGCTGGAGATCCGTGAATCGGTCGCGGAACTGGCCGCCGAGATCCGCGCGGACGTCCGGGGCGCGGCAGGTGATCTGCGCCGCGAGATGCAGGCCGCGGCCTCCGAGGCCCGCCAGGGCACCAAGGGACACGGCGGCCCCGGAGAACCCTCGGAGGGCGAGGCCTGGCACACCGCCAAGGAGGAGATGCGCCGCGTCAAGCAGGAGTGGAAGGAACAGACCCGGCGCGCCAAGGACGAGAGCCGCCGGGCCCGTGAGGAGGCCCAGCGGGCCCGCCGCCAGGCCAAGGAGGCGCAGGAGCGGGCGCGCACCCAGGCGCAGGAGGAGGTGCAGCGCATCGCGCGACGGGTGCAGGAGCAGGTGCAGGACACCTTCACCCGGGGCGACTGGCCGACCGGTGTGCGCGAGGGCCTGTCCGAACTGGCCAAGGAATTCGGCGATTTCGGAAAGGAGTACGGCTTCGGCCGCACGGGGACCCCGGACGCCTCCGGGGCGGCGGAACAAGCGGAGTACTCCACGACCCCGGAGGAGTTCCCCGGCAGATACGAACCGTCCTGGGCGCACGAGGACCTCTCGGGCGATCCGGCCCGCGTCCTCGACCGGCTCCTGGACCGCTTCCGCGACGACATCCGTGACGCGGCCCGCGACCATGGTGTGACGGAGGAGCAGCTCCGCGAGACCCGCCGCCATCTGTCGACCGCCGCGGCGCACATCGGGGTGACCCTGCGGTCGGGGAAGGTCTGACTCCGCCCTCAGGAGGTCCGGCCGTGGCCGACCCTCAGGTGCACTGCCACAGGAAGCGCCCTTCCCCGGCGTCCGGTGCGACGAAGGCGTAGCCCACGCCGGAGTCACCGAAGTCGACGGGGAAGGGCAGCCGGCCGGAGTCCAGCTGGACCACCAGACTCCAGCCGTCGCCCGGGGTCTCCTCGCCCTGGAGCCAACGGGGTTCGATCCCGGGCCCGCCGAAGAACTGCCAGGCGTGCCCGTCCGGGTCGGTACCGTCCTCCCCGGCCGGGCGCGGCAGATGGTCGGCGCCCGCCGTCGGCCCCTCCGCCCGGGACTCCACGGTGACAAAGCCGGGGAGGCGCCCACCGGGCTGGACCAGCAGGGCGTTCTCGCCGCCCTCCGGGTCCCAGGTTCCGTCGACGGACACACCGCCGTCGTCCCCCGTCATGAACAGATAGCCCAGCCCACCGCCCGCCAAGGAGAACTGCCCGAGGAACCGCATGGGTGCGCCGGTCGCCCGCGACAGCGGCCACTGCGGCTCCGCCAGCCACACGGGCTGCCCGCCAAGCTTGGTCACCGCCTCCCGGACGGGCGCCGCCGCGGGGGCGAATTCCACGGGCTGAGGCTCGGACGGGGCGGACGACGGGCTCTGGGACACGGGCTCTCCAGGGAAGCGGAACAACCGAGTACCCGCTTTACCCTAGGGTCCGCCCCGGCGGCCGAGGGTCAACGCCGCGGGGCCGCTCACCCGGCCTTCGCCCCTCCCCCGCCCCAGAGGACGCGCTCCAGGGCCTCATGGGTCACCCCGTGATCGGCGAGGACCTCGGCGGGAACACCGGGCCGGGCGGTCAGGGCGAGAAGCAGATGCTCGTCGCCGATGTGCCGGTCGCCGTGGGCGGCGGCGGTGCGCAGGGATGCGGCGAGAAGGTCCCTGGCCCCCGGGGTGAACGGCCGTCGGCCGAGCCGCCGTACGCCGCCCGCGCGGCCCGCCACCAGCGCGCCCTCGCCATGCGCCTCCTCGACCCGCGAGACGATCTCCGCCAGGTCGATGCCGATCCCGGCGAGGGCCTCCGCGTCGGCACGGGAGAGACCGCCCCGACGACGCGCCTCGGCCAGGTCGCGCGCGACCGCGTCACGCCGGCCGGAGAGCCCGAGCGAGGTCAGGGCGAACGAGGCCCGGCTGCCCTCACGGTCGAGGAGGGCGAGCAGCAGATGCGCCTCGTCGACGCGTTTCTCCCCGGCCCCCTCACAGTGCTCGACCGCGCCGGTGACCACCGCGCGGGCGTCCTTGGTGAACCGCTCGAACATCACTGCCTCCCGTACTTCTTGTGCACGGCCTGCCTGCTGACTCCGAGTTCCGCGGCGATCTCCTGCCACGACCAGCCCTGGTTGCGCGCGCTGCGCACCTGCACCGCCTCCAATTGCTCCAGCAGCCTCCGCAGCGCGGCGACCGCCCGCAGCCCCACACGCGGATCGCGGTCGCCCGCGCGCTCGGCAAGATCCGTTGCTTCGGTCATGATGTCAACTTAGGTTGACGAGAGCCGGATGTCAACCCTGATTGACAGATCGACCGCCGGACATACGAACGGCGGACCCGGGAGAACCGGGCCCGCCGCGAAGGCGACACCGACCGACGAGCGGAAAGGAGTGGGACGACCGACAGCCGAACGGCAGAGACGGACGGACCGACCGGGCCGTCAGCCCGTGGTCAGCACGATCTTGCCGAACTGACCGCCCGACTCCAGCCGTTCGAATCCCTCCCGGGCCCGATCGAGCGGCAGGACCTCGTCGATGACCGGACGCACTCCCGTGGCCGCGCAGAAGGAGAGCAGATCCTCCAGCTCGTCCTTGGTGCCCATGGTCGAGCCGACCACCTTCAGTTCCAGGAAGAAGATGCGGGTGAGTTCGGCGTGCGAGGGACGGTCGCCGCTGGTGGCACCCGAGATGACGACCGTGCCGCCGGGGCGCAGGGACTTGACGGAGTGGGACCAGGTGGCGGCGCCCACGGTCTCCAGGACGGCGTCCACCCGCTGCGGCAGCCGCGCGCCGGGCTCCAGGGCCTCCACCGCCCCCAGTTCCAGGGCCCGCTTACGCCTGGCCTCGTCCCGGCTGGTGGCGAAGACGCGCAGTCCTGCTGCCTTGCCGAGCACGATCGCGGCCGTCGCGACCCCTCCGCCGGCGCCCTGGACGAGGACCGAGTCGCCGGGACGCACACCGGCGTTGGTGAAGAGCATGCGGTACGCCGTCAGCCAGGCGGTGGGGAGGCAGGCGGCCTCCTCGAAGGAGAGCTCCCTGGGCTTGGGCAGAAGGTTCCAGGCCGGCACCGCGACCTGTTCGGCGAAGGTCCCCTGATAGCGCTCGGTGAGGATCGAGCGCGGCTCGTCGAGGTCGACACCGTGGCCCGACTGGCCGATGACGGAGTGCAGGACGACCTCGTTGCCGTCCTGGTCCACACCGGCGGCATCACAGCCGAGGATCATCGGGAGTCTGTCCTCGGACAGGCCGACGCCCCGGAGGGACCAGAGGTCATGGTGATTGAGGGAGGCGGCCCTGACATTCACGGTCGTCCAGCCGGGCCTGCGCCCGGGGGCCGGGCGCTCTCCCAGCTCAAGGCCGGTGAGGGGGTGGTCGCGGTCGATACGTGCGGCATAGGCGGCGAACATGACCCCGACCCTAGGCTCCACGGCGGGTGCGAGGGAACGGACGCTACCTGTGACACGCGCCCCGCGCCGGGGAACCGACGACGGCCGACGGGTGGCCGGGGGCAAGCCCCCGCCCACCCGGTCGAGCTACCGGCGCGCGACGCCCTCGGCCCGCGCCGCGGCGGCGACCGCGGCCGTCACCGCCGGGGCCACCCGCTCGTCGAAGGGCGAGGGGATCACATAGTCGGGCGCCAGATCGTCCCCGACGACCGCGGCCAGCGCCTCGGCGGCCGCGATCTTCATCCCCTCGGTGATCCGGGACGCCCGCACCTGCAGCGCACCGGCGAAGATGCCGGGGAACGCCAGCACATTGTTGATCTGGTTCGGGAAGTCGGACCGCCCGGTCGCCACCACGGAGGCGTACTTGCCGGCGACGTCCGGGTGCACCTCGGGGTTCGGGTTGGCCATCGCGAAGACGAAGGCACCCTTCGCCATCGAGGCCACGGCCGCCTCCGGCACCGTACCGCCGGAGACACCGATGAAGACATCGGCGCCCGCGAGTGCCTGTTCGAGGGAGCCGCTGATTCCGGCCTTGTTGGTGAACCCGGCGAGGTCACGCTTGACCGGCGTCAGATCGGCGCGGTCCGAGGACACCACACCCTTGCGGTCGGCGACCGCCACATCGCCGATGCCGGCCTCCACCAGCATCTTCGCGATGGCGACCCCGGCCGCGCCGGCGCCCGAGATGACCGCGCGCAGCTCGCCGAGGGTGCGCCCGGTCAGCTTGGCCGCGTTCCGCAGGGCCGCCAGCGTCACCACGGCCGTACCGTGCTGGTCGTCGTGGAAGACCGGGATGTCCAGCCGCTCCTGGAGACGGCGCTCGATCTCGAAGCACCGCGGCGCCGAGATGTCCTCCAGGTTCACGCCCCCGAAGGAGGGTGCCATCCGGACCACGGTCTCGATGATCTCGTCCACATCCGTGCAGGCGAGCGCGATCGGAACCGCGTCCACACCGCCGAACTGCTTGAACAGGATCGCCTTGCCCTCCATCACCGGGAGGGAGGCCTCGGGGCCGATGTCGCCGAGGCCGAGGACCGCCGTGCCGTCCGTCACCACGGCCACGACCGACGACTTCCAGGTGTAGTCGTGCACCAGCTCCGGCTGCTCCGCGATGGCGGTGCACACCCGGGCGACGCCGGGCGTGTACGCCAGGGACAGGTCGTCCTTGTTCCGGACCGGCACGGTGGCCTGCACGGCCATCTTGCCCCCGCGGTGCAGCGCGAACGCGGGATCGAAGGAGTCGGGGTCGACCCCGCCGTCCTGATCCGCATTGCTGTCGCTGCGAGGATTGACGATCTCCGCTGCCACTGTCTTGTACCCCTTAGTTGTTCATGGTTTGAGGGTGACCACTCCTGATTGAGGAGCGGGCGGGCACCGTGTATGACCCTGATGAACCGATATGCATGGGTGCATACGCGACGGGCGCGCCGCACACGCGCCCTGAGCCCCGGATGAGGGGTCTGAAGAACCTTCTTACCGGACGGATGGCGTCCGGGACGAGTTCATCACACAAGGGTCGCACGCCGGTAAGATGACTCATGGTGGAAAACGTGGACAAGTCGGCGATACTCCCCTTTCGTTCTCACGTATTCGGCACGCGATCCTTCCGAACGTGAGATGCGCCGGAGATCTTCCGGCTGATGGGAATGATTCCCGCACATGGTCCGGCCGTGTTCGGCCGTCCAAGGCGGTTCAGAGGTCGCTCGTTATCCGATTTTGACATAGCGGGTCCCCTGAATGCCCGGGCCTGAATGGCAAGATGCCTCAATCACACGAGGTCGCGAACTCGAGGGGGTACGCGATCTCGTCGACCCATCGGCAGCCCTGCCCATCCCGCCGGAGGAACCCGCCATGACCGCAAGCTCCTGTCGTCGTAAGACCGTCGCGCGCTCCCGGATAGCTGCGGTCGGCGCCGTCGTGGTCGCGGGCAGCTTGCTGCTGGCCGGCTGCGGTGACCAGACGAAGGGCAAGGACAGCAGCGCGAGCAGCGCTTCCGCCCCGCTGGCCGACAAGCTCCCCGCGCAGATCCGCGACGCCGGTGTCATCAAGGTGGGCTCGGACATCGCCTACGCACCGGTCGAATTCAAGGACGACTCGGGCAACGTCGTCGGTATCGACCCGGATCTCGCCGCGGCGATGGGCAAGCAGCTCGGTGTGACCTTCGACTTCAGGAACGGCACCTTCGACGGCCTGCTCACCGGTCTGCGGTCCAAGCGCTATGACGTCGCGATGTCGGCGATGACGGACAACAAGAGCCGTCAGGAGGGCGTCGACCCCTCCACGGGCAAGAAGGTCGGCGAGGGCGTCGACTTCGTCGACTATCTGACCGCCGGTGTCTCGATCTACACCCGCAAGGGAGACACCAAGGGCATCACCTCCTGGGCCGACCTGTGCGGCAAGAAGGTCGCCGTGGAGCGCTCCACCATCTCGGAGGACCTGGCGAAGGCCCAGTCGAAGAAGTGCCCGAAGGGCAAGGCGATCACCATCCAGGCCTTCGACGACGACCAGCAGGCCCAGACCCGTCTGCGTTCCGGCGGCGTCGACGCGGTCTCCTCGGACTTCCCGGTCGCCGCGTACGCGGTCAAGACCTCCGGCGGCGGCAAGGACTTCGAGATCGTCGGTGACCAGGTCCAGGCGGCGCCGTACGGCATCGCGGTAGCCAAGGGCAACACCCAGCTGAGGGACGCGCTGCAGGCCGCGATGAACGCCGTCATCAAGAACGGCGAGTACGAGAAGATCCTGGAGAAGTGGGGCGCCCAGAACGGTGCCGTGCAGGAATCCGTCGTCAACGGCGGCAAGTGACCGCGGACGCGCGGCCACTGAGAGGCGGACACCTGTGACTGCTGACATCGACAAGACGGCAGGGGCCAAGGACACTCCCCCGGCCGGACCGCAGGCCATCAAGGCCATTCCGGTCCGGCACTACGGGCGGTATCTCACCGCCGTCATCGCGATCGCCATCCTGGTCGCGATCGTCTACGCGTTCGGCCAGGGCAAGATCAACTGGCACGCTGTTCCGGACTATTTCTTTGACGACCGGATCATGACCGGCGTCGGGAAGACCCTTCTCTTGACGGTGCTGTCGATGCTGATCGGCATCGCCGGCGGCATCGTCCTGGCGATCATGCGCCTGTCGAAGAACCCGGTGACCTCGTCCATCGCCTGGTTCTACATCTGGTTCTTCCGCGGCACCCCGGTCCTGGTCCAGCTGTTCCTGTGGTTCAACCTGGGCCTGGTCTTCGAGTACATCAACCTGATGCCGGTCTACAAGGACTACTGGTCGAACTTCATGACGCCGCTACTGACGGCGCTGCTCGGCCTGGGTCTGAACGAGGCGGCGTACATGGCGGAGATCTGCCGCGCCGGACTGCTCGCCGTCGACGAGGGCCAGACCGAGGCGGCCCAGGCGCTGGGCATGAGTCACAGCAAGACCCTGCGCCGGATCGTCATTCCGCAGGCGATGCGGGTGATCGTGCCACCGACCGGCAACGAGGTCATCAACATGCTGAAGACGACCTCCCTGGTGGCGGCCGTCCAGTATCCGGAGCTGTTCCGCTACGCCCAGGACATCGGCCAGGTCTCCGGCGCCCCGGTGGAGATGTACTTCCTCGCCGCGGCCTGGTACCTGGTCATGACGTCGGTGCTGAGCGTGGGTCAGTACTACATCGAGCGGTACTACGCCCGCGGCTCCAGCCGCAGCCTGCCGGCGACACCGTGGCAGAAGGTCAGGGCGCATCTGACGTCCTTCTCCAGCAGGAAGGTCACGGCATGACCGACAAGCTCATCGAGCAGGACTCCGCCCCGGCCGACGCCTCGGTCGCGATGGTCAAGGCCGAGGGCGTCCACAAGTCCTTCGGCCAGGTCGAGGTCCTCAAGGGCATCGACCTGGAGGTCAGGCCCGGCGAGGTGTTCTGCCTCATCGGACCCTCCGGCTCCGGCAAATCGACGTTCCTGCGGTGCATCAACCACCTGGAGAAGATCAACGCCGGACGGCTGTATGTCGACGGCGAGCTGGTCGGCTACCGGCAGCACGGCGACAAGCTGTACGAGCTGCGCGACCACGAGGTGGCACGCAAACGCCGGGACATCGGCATGGTCTTCCAGCGCTTCAATCTGTTTCCGCACATGACCGCGCTGGAGAACATCATCGAGGCCCCGGTCCAGGTCAAGGGCGTGAGCAAGTCCGAGGCCAGGACCCGGGCGATGGACCTGCTGGACCGCGTGGGCCTGGCCGACCGGGCGGGGCACTACCCCTCGCAGCTCTCCGGCGGCCAGCAGCAGCGGGTGGCGATCGCCCGCGCGCTGGCCATGGACCCCAAGCTGATGCTGTTCGACGAGCCGACCTCGGCGCTCGACCCGGAGCTGGTCGGTGACGTCCTCGATGTGATGCGCGACCTCGCCGAGTCCGGGATGACGATGGTCGTCGTCACCCATGAGATGGGCTTCGCCCGCGAGGTCGGCGACAGCCTGGTCTTCATGGACGAGGGCGTGGTCGTCGAGTCCGGCCATCCGCGCGAGGTGCTGACCGACCCCCAGCACGAGCGCACCCGGTCGTTCCTGTCCAAGGTGCTTTAAGAGCTACGAACAAAAGTGGGGCCCGGCGGGCGGCGCCCACTTTTGTTCGGAGCTCTAAGCGCACACCTGGGTGCCCCGGCCGTCCTGGCCGGGGCACCCTGCTGTGTACAGCGCCTTCCGCTGCCCGCCGGCCCTACTTGAGCGCCAGCAGCAGCGTGTCCGAGGGCGAGCACCACACCGGGCGGGCCTCGCCGAAGCCCTTCTCGCGCAGCACCCGCGCATGCCAGGCGGCGGAGGGCATCTCACCGTCGGCATGGGCGCCGTAGATCTCGAAGCGGCGGGCGGTCGGGCCGGCGAGCACCGGGTCCTCGGCGGCCAGCTGCCACCACTCGGCCCAGTCGAGCGCGCCCGCGCGCTGGGCCCGGCCCCCGCGGGCGTGCCGCAGGGTGCTCTCGGCCGCGTTGATCCGGGGTGTCGTGTCGTCGACCATATGGTCGGCGTTCATGAAGACCCCGCCGTGGCGGACGAGTTCCGCGATCTGTCCGTAGAGAGTCTCCAGTGGTCCGATGCGCAGCCAGTGGAGGGCCGTGGCGGTGAGGACCGCGTCGTAGGCGCCGTGCGGCAGGCGGGCCGGCCAGTCGGGGTCCTTGAGGTCGGCTTCCACGAGGGTGACCCGGTCGTCGCCCGCAAAGGTGCCGCGGGCGATGGTGAGCAGCGCGGGGTCGAGATCGACGCCGGTGCTGGTGGCACCGGGGAAACGGGCGAGCAGCCGGGCCGTGATGCTGCCCGTGCCGCAGGCGAGGTCCAGGACGCGGGGCTCGGTGCCGACGCAGGCCTCCACCATGTCCAGCATGATCCGGAAGCGTTCCTCGCGGTCGGGCATGTACCACTCCTGCTGGCGGTCCCAGCTCTCCTGCCAGGCCGCCCAGTCGGTGGTCGTCGCCGTGCTGCCGATGTCCGCCACAGGTCCCTCCGTCATGTCCGTCACGTAATACCCTGGGTACACGACCGTCTCTTACCCGACCGCACCACGACCATAGAGCGCCTCCGTAAGGACTACAAGTGGAACTGGCCTATTACTCGGATTACGCCGTACGCCTTGTGAACACCGAGGAACCGGCCCGGGGCAAGGACTCGCTCACCTCGGTGGATGCCATCCGGGACCTCTTCGGGATCAACCAGTCGGCGGCCCGTCGCGCCACCGACGCCGATGTGACCCGGTTCCGTTCGGTCCGGGCCCGGTTGCGCACGGTCTTCGAGGCGGCGGACACGGGCGACGAGACCCTCGCGGTGGACCTGCTGAACTCGCTGCTCCTGGAGTTCCCGGTGAGCCCGCAGATCTCCGGGCACGACCACCGGGACGACGACGGCCGCCCGCTGTGGCACATGCATCTCGCGGACCATCCGTCGAACGCGACCGCGGGCTATGCGGCGATCGCCGCGATGGGCCTCGCCTTCCACCTCACCGAGTACGGTGTGGACCGCCTGGGCCTGTGCGAGGCGCCGCCCTGCCGCAACGCCTACCTGGACACCTCGACCAACCGCTCCCGGCGATACTGCTCCGACCGTTGCGCCACCCGCGCGAACGTGGCCGCCTACCGCGCCCGCAAGCGCCTGGAGGCAGACCGGACGGAGAGCACCGGCCTGGCGGCGGAGAGCGCCCAGCGCACCCGCGCGAAGAGCGAGCGCTGATCCTCCTTGAGCGGCCGGTAGCGCAACCACACCTTCCCCAGCACGAGCTCCTCGGGGACGGTGCCGTAGTCGGTGCTGTCCCCGCCCGCGTACGGATTGTCGCCCAGCACCCACCAGCCGCCCTCGCGCAACTCCACGGCGCGCTTGACGACCAGCAGGTCCTGCTGGAAGGGGTGGCGCAGCACGATGACGTCACCCGGACGGACGCGTGCCCCGTACTGCACGAGGAGCCGGTCCCCGTGCCGCAGCGTGGGCACCATGGACGGCCCCGTCACCTCCGCCGCCCCGAACGGCAGCAGGGCCTTCGTACGCTCGGTCTCCTGTGACAGCTCCGGCATCGCCGACACCTCCCCGGTCCGATCCTCCACCAGTCCCAGTCTCACCCCGGACTTTTGACGTAAGCCCACGGGGGCACTCGCGAAAACCCGTTCCCCACGGAGTAATGTCCCACCTGAGAAGACGATCACGAGGAAGGACAGCTTCATGCTCTCCCGCCTGTTTGCCCCCAAGGTCACGGTCAGCGCCCACTGCGACCTGCCCTGTGGCGTGTACGACCCGGCCCAGGCCCGCATCGAGGCGGAGTCGGTGAAGGCCGTGCAGGAGAAGATGGCCGCCAACGACGACCCGCACTTCCAGGCGCGCGCCATCGTCATCAAGGAGCAGCGCGCCGAGCTCGCCAAGCACCATGTCTCGGTGCTGTGGAGCGACTACTTCAAGGCCCCGCACTTCGAGAAGTACCCCGAGCTGCACCAGCTGGTCAACGACACCCTGAAGGCCCTCTCGGCCGCCAAGGCGTCCACCGACCCGGCGACCGGCCAGAAGGCCTTGGACTACATCGCCCAGATCGACAAGATCTTCTGGGAGACCAAGAAGGCGTGATGCCGCGCCACTCTCCCGTGATCGTCGGTCGGCGTTCCGCCGCAGGTCAGGGGCCTTTTTGAAGGGGTCCGGCTGGTTCTCCGGCCGGGCCCCTCACCTGTCTCCCGAGGGCTTTCAAGATCCACTGGGAGATTTTTGGGAGATCATTTTCTGATGCTCCTTGAGGGACCTCTCCCAGCGCCGCTGCAGGGTCTTCGCGATCCGCCGGCGCATGACCGGGATCACGTGCCGGTAGGTGCTGACGCCGTTCCCCTTCCGGCGGACCTTGTGGCTCATCCGCTCATCGATCGCGGACTGGGCCGTGTCGTCCTCCTCCAGCCAGGTGCGCTGCGCATGACGCAGTCCGTGCGGGACGAGTCCTTCAGGCCGGGCACCGCGGGGATCTCCGGCCGGAACCGGCGTCCACGGATCTGGGGAAGCTCTTCGTGGCCTTCCACGATCGGATCCCAGAACCGGCCGTAGAACTGGTCATCGACGCGGATCGGCTTGCCTCGCACGGCCGGGAAGGCGTTCGGCCTCGTGGCTCTCCAGGACCTTCCAGAGGAGATCCCCGAGGAAGGGCGGAAGGATCAAGGTCCGGTACGAGCTGTACTTCGGTGGATGCAGCTTGAACCCACCCTTGAGGTAGTGCCCCTGGTGCTCCACTCGGATGTGCTGGTCCCATGGATCCCGGTCGGGGCCCACCCAACAGAACTCCCGCCGGAGCCCGGCGATCTCGGCGATACGCATGCCTGTGTACGCCATGACCAGGATCATCACTTCGCCGATGAGGCCGCGGATGACGCGGGCGTTGTCGGCCAGCAGGAGCGCCTGGACCGGGTCGGGGTAGACGTAGGTGTCCTCGGCAGAGTCTTCGGGCTCGTACCTGCCTCGCCGCCGACTCTGAGCAGGTACCGGGTTGACGCCGAAGAGGCCTTCCACGACCGCATCACCCATGATCATGCGGAACGTCATCTCGATGCTGTCCGCATAGTTCTTCGCTTGCGCGGCCCGCACTGACGCCGCCCGCTGGTGGCTCGCCCCGTCCACGGGCATCCCGCACCTCCGCGTCCCCTGTCCGCACCCCTGCTGCGGATGGACGGAGAAGCACTCCGAACGCACCCGGGTCCACCTCGCCGGCCCCGAGTCCGCGGACGTCTCCGCTGTCTGCCTCCACCACGGCTCATACAAGGCCACCATCACGCCCACCGCCGGCGGCTATATCGACCTGGCCACCCTCTACCGCAACCTGGTCAAGGAACTCGGCCTGACCAGCCCCCAGGGCACCCTGCACATCATGGTCAAAGGCGGCGACTGGGTCTTCGGCTGCCACCTCGTCGACGAGGCACTCCAAGCGGTAGGCCTCGCCCGAGCCCAGCTCCCGGCCCGCCTGTTCTGCCCCCAGGTCGTCACCGACACCGGCGCCAAGCTGTCGAAATCCCTCGTACGAGAAGGCCGTGTCCCCTTGCCCGAAGGCGCTGCCCCTTGGATGCTCGACACCCGGCAGTGGCCCGGCACCGTCACCTAGTACGCCGACCAACTGCTCGCCATGGCCGAGACCTTGCTCTCCGACCCCCGCCACTTCTTCCGCTCGCACTCGGCCGCCGAGATCGGCCGCCTGATCACCGCACCGTCCCCCAGGAGCGTTCCCTGCCGATGACCGACCGCACCGCCCGCGTCCGCGAGCTCAACCTCTACCGCCAGTACTTCGAGCTCGTCGCCGCGGGCGCCAAGACCATCGAGGTGCGGGTCAAGTACCCGCACCTCGCCGACCTCGCCGCCGGCGACACCATCCGCTTCCGCATCAAGGACACCGACGAGACCTGCGACGTCCAGGTCCTCCGCGTCACTGAGTACCCCGACTTCGAAGCCCTCCTCGACGGCGAAGGCCCCTGCAACGTCAACCCGACCGCCACCCGCGACCAGCAACTCGCCAACATCCGCACGATCTACGGCCCCGAGAAGGAAGCCCTCGGGGCACTCGCCATCGAGATCTTTGGCTCCAGCAAGGCGCACTGAGCGGGAAGACGAAGAGGCTTCATCGCCAGCCGGCCATGGTGCCCTCCTTCCACGCTTCAGGAGCAGTTCCACTCCTCGCTCGGTAGCGAGTGCCACAGGTCGAGCCAGTCGTAGTGCAGGAAGAGCGGTCGCGTCAGGACGGCGTCGCCGGCCCGCTGGGAGCGGATCGCCAGGCCGAGGTCGGCGAAGACCGGATCGGCAGCGGGGCTGTACATCAGGCTGCCGGGCCGCGGTGTGGTGCGGTGGACGAGCCAGTCCTCCACCTGGGAGGGCGCGCAGCCGGTCAGCGGGGCCGCGTCGAGTCTCACCTGGGGGCCGGTGAGCGCGTTCACGGCCACACACCCCAGGCGGCTGTCCCGGAAGATGGCCCTGATCCCGGTCGCGGTGAAGTCGGCGAAGTCGAGCTCGTGGCCTTCGCCGTGACGGGAGGAGGACAAGACGGTCGGTCGTTCGCCGAGGGCTCCGGTGATCTCCTCCAGGGTCATCCCGAAGTGCAGCGGGCCGACTCCTGTGTACGGCGTGAAGTCCCACTCGGCGCGCTCCTCGGCCCTGGCGATCCGCCACGGGCCCCGACGTCCCGCCTCGCTCCCCGGGGCGGCCACCGGCGGCTCGGGGGCCGACTCGTGCGGGGCCGCCTGCACGGGCGCGGTCCGGTCCTCACGCCGCCGGCCGGGTCGGTCCGGAGCCGCGGTGTCCTCGGGCTGCTCCTCCAGCCAGCGGATCGCCTGCTCCCGGCCCTCCCCGAACGGGTCGTCCGCCAGATCGCGTGCCCGGTCCAGGGCCGCACGGTGCGCCTCCTCCGCGACGACGAGACCGGTGACGTCCTCCCCCCAAGCCGCCAGTCGTTCCCGGGCGATCCACCGGTGGTACGAGTCCACGCTCACGGCCAGGACCGCGCGGACGGCGGGCGCGTACCGGGGTACGGACGAGGCGAGGGCGGGGTCGGCCAGCAGCAGGGCGGTGGCCGCCAGCGCGGCCTCCCTCACCTGCGGATCGTCGTCCTCGCAGAAATCCGCGATACGGTCCTGGAGCACCGGCCGTGCCGCACGGGCGGCGGCCAGATCCCGCGCCGCGCCGACACCGTCCTCGACGTCCAGGCGGGCGATGTCGGCGAACCAGGCCAGCCAGTTCAGCAGTTCGGCCCGCAGCGACCGCCGGTTCGCCCTGCGCTCCCACCGGTCTTCGGCGAGGGTGCGCGGATCGTCGAGAAGAAGGGCGACGACCAAGGCCGCCGGGGCGGATGCCGGGAACAGCCGCTCCTGATGGAGGAGCAGCCGGTACAGGTTCCCGACCGCACGCACCCTGCGGGACCGGTCGGCGGCGAGCACATTGATGAGAATGTCCGGTGTGTCGGGCACACCGTGTCGGCCCGTACAGAAGTGCGGCAGCTCCTCCCAGGAGGTGCCGGCAAGCTCTGCCCGCGCTGTGGGCGGCAGGGAGCCGGCTGAGGCATCAGGACGGTTCGCGGTTCTCTCGTCGATCACGGCCGCAGTGTTCCAGCCGACTCCGACACCGGCGCGGCGCCGATACCGGGTTCTCAAGGCCGTGAAGGTGGGGCGTGCATAGACTCATGGCGTCCAGGTGATCGTTGTCCGCCGGTACGGCGCCCGTGGGTGGATGGGAGGCACGCCGGTGTGCAAAGTGGATCACGAGGCCGCAGCGGTGACAGCGACAGCAGCCCTGACGGCGGCCTATCCGCACCTGAGGCAGGAGGCTTTCCCGCATCCGGCACTGGAAGGGTGCGAGGACGTGGAATGGTCGTCCATTCCTGGCTGCCCGGTCGATGTCCCGGTCGTCCTGCGCGGGCTGCTCGATCCCGACGCGGCTGAGATGGCCGAGCAAGCACTGGACTGGCTTGTGATGTCAGGGCCGATGTCCATCAGTGCCACGATGCCGGCGGTCGTCCCGTACCTGCTGAGACTGACCGCCGATCCATCGGTCCCACGCCGGAACGAACTCTTCGGGCTCGTGCTCATAGCCGCCGCCTTGTCCGCACCGACCGACCCCGACAACGCGTGGGACCTGGCGGTCGGCGGCCCCGAGAGAGACCACCCCGAACGGGCCCTCTGCCGAGCGGCATTCGTTGCCGACGCGGCATGGGTGCGGCGCCTGCTGGCCGACGACGAACTGTTGGCCGGCCTTCAACTGGGTGAGGACGACCGGGCATCACTGGCCCAGGCGGCCGGGTTGTAGCGCGCGAAGCCCCCGGCCGTCCCCGGCCCACAGGCCGCCGAGCACGGCGTCCATGAGGGTACGGGTGCGGTCTCTTCGTCCGGTGGTCAGGTGCTGCGGTCGGCCCGGAGGAGGACGAGGAGCATCCCTGTCGCCATCAGTCCCGTCGCGATGACCCAGGCCGTGCCGTTTCCGGTGGTCGCGCGGGGCCAGGACCACCAGGGGGTGTCTGTTCCTCCGGTTCCCGGTGTTCCCAGGAGGAAGGCGGGGACCGTCTGTGTGACGGGGAGGAGCCAGGAGAGCCGGAGACCGAGCAGCGCGGCGGAGAAGGCTGCCAGGCCGGTGAAGCCCAGCAGGTTTCGGCAGGCCAGGGGGATCGCGTCGGGGTCGCCGGACAGCAGGAGGGCGATGCATGCCGAGAGCATCGCGATTCCGAATGCCACGGTCAGATGTCGGGCAAGGACATGGGAGCGGGGCCGGGCGGCGGCCCGGGAGAAGTCGGCCATGCCGTCGATCGTCGAGATCAGCACGCCGATGCCGAGCAGCATGGGCATAAAAGCCGCGCCCGATGCCGGAACGGGCTTGTCGCCGCTCATGTCGGGGAAGAGCACGGCCTGCCCGCCCCACCAGGTGAGCACCGCGGCGCAGCCGACCAGGAACGCGAGGGAGCGAGCGCTGTGGTGGGACCGGAGGTGGCTTGCGAGGGGGGAGAAGCCGCGGTCTTCGGTCAGCAAGGCGCCGCCATGTCGCGAGCCCATTCCTTCGCCCGGCTGACCTGTTCGGCGGTCGGGAGTTTCCTCGCCCGCCGGACGTCGGACAACCATGCCGTGTCTCCCGAGTAGGTGTACGCGGGCAGCTTCCCGGAGTCCGTGGCGCGCGCCTCCAGCCATGTCTCCAGCCGGAGTCCCGCATACATCCTGCGTTCCGCCAGGGCTTCCGGCTCGCTCTCGCACCAGGTCTGGTGGGGGCCCGTCAGTTCCAGAAGCATGGTGTGCAGAAGGTCCTTCCGCCCATGGTCCAGGGTGAAGCCGCCCGTGCCGTCCCGCTCCAGCCCTTGTTCCGCATAGCGTTCGGGGGCCGGCACGACACCCCGGGCGGCCCTGGCCACCCTGTCCGCCGCCGCCACGGCTTCCGGCAGGCGATGCACGTGCTCCGGCCATACGCACACGGTGCCTCCTCCGCCCGCTTCGCACACCGGCGTTCCGACCCGACGGGTCTCCAGCAGGGCGCTGTCGCTTCCCGGCATGGCGACCACGCAGACCAGTGTGGCCAGGGAGAAGAACCCCGCCGCGCCCGCCGCCCCGGTGCTCCGCCGGTCCCTGCTCAGCAGCGAACTCACCGTGCACATGGCCGCCACGGCGAGCCCGGTGATCGCGAGCCGCCACACCAGATGCGTGGCCGAGAGCCGCACATCGATGGCGTGGTAGAAGACGACATCGGCGAGCGGGGAGGACTGCGAGCCGAAGACCAGGCTGAAGAGGAGGAACCCGCCGACGGCCGCGAGCGCGCCGGTGAAACGGCCGGGCAGCGAGCGCCCGATGAAGTGGCCGAGGGCCAGGGCGAAGACGACCCCGGAGACTCCGAAGAGGACGTAATCGAGCCAGGGACCACCGGGAGCCCCGGCGGTGGCGATCCAGGTGAAGGCGGTGCAGAGGAGGTAGACGGCGCCGAGCCATACGGCGTCAGCGGTCAGGCGCGCCAGTTCGACCTGGTGCGGGGGCCGGGCCGCGAGAAGTGCCTCCGCTCCACTACGCCGGAGGCGGGAGGCTCTCTCCGCGGCGATACCGGTCCCGGCCACCATCAGGGGGATGGCGGCGCGGGTGGCCGCCGCGGACGTCTCCGGCCAGGATCCCCTCCAGTCCCCGCCGACCAGGAAGACCATGGCCGTGCAGGCCGCGAGCAGAGGCGGGGCCGCCCAACGGACGGGGGTCCGCCGGAGTTCGACGAGCAGTCCGGTCATGGCGCGCCCACCGCCTGCGGGCCGGGAGCGCTCAGGGCCGAGGCATAGCCCCGTTCGAGAGGGGTGTCCCCGGGCGCGTCGGCGGTGGCCGACTCCTCGAGCTCGGCGGGCGTCCCCACGAACCGCAGGGTCCCCTCCTGCAGCACGCCGATGGTCGAGCACGTGTGCGCCACGTCCTCCACCAGGTGGGTGCTGAGCAGGACACAGCTGTCCTGTGCCAGATCGCGGACGAGTTCTCTGAATCTCACCCTCTGATGGGGGTCGAGCCCGGTGGTCGGTTCGTCGAGGATCACCAGCCTCGGCCGTCCGGCGATGGCCTGGGCGATGCCCGCGCGGCGCAGCATTCCACCGGACAGTTTCCGTAACGGCGTGCGTGACGAATCACCGAGTTCCACCCGTTCGATCGCCTCCGCCGCGGCCTCCGGAATACGGTCCCGGGGGATTTCCCGCAGCCAGGCGCAATGCCTCACGAAATCCGTCACCGTGAAGTCCGCGGGATAGACAAAACTCTGCGGGAGGAAACCGATCTGGCGCCGGGCCGCCCTCAGTTGCTTCGCCGTGGTCACCTCATGGCCGAACAGGCGGATACTGCCCGAAGTCGGCCGGCTCATCGTGGCCAGGCTCCGCAGGAGCGTGCTCTTGCCCGCACCGTTGGGGCCCAGAAGACCGAACGCCCCGGCGTCCAGTTCGAGGCCGACACCGCGGATGACGGGTTTTCCGCGGTATCCCTGATGAAGGGCGTGCATTTCGAGCAGGGGCATGGACGACCTACAGCATGGGCAAAGCCCCACTGAAGGGCTTGTGCGGCGAGAAATTCCCGTGGCACAAATGACTATAAGCGGGAGACACGGGTCCGGGAACGCCGGTTCTGGATCTTGTCCGAAACCCGTCCTCCCACTGTCCCGTCCCCGCGTCGGACCGTTGTGCCGGGCCTCTTGGGCGGCGCGGGCGCGTTTGCGATGCTGGGGGTGTGGATGTCGACGACCTGGTCCGGCTACGGCGCGCGCGGGACCGGATGGACCGTGAGTACGCGGAGCCGCTGGACATGGCGGCGATCGCGCACACCGCGCTGATGTCGCCGGGGCACTTTCAGCGCAGCTTCCGCGCGGCCTACGGGGAGACGCCCTACAGCTACCTCATGACCCGCCGCATCGAGCGGGCCAAGGCGCTGCTGCGACGCGGCGACCTGTCCGTGACGGAGGTCTGCCTCGCGGTGGGATGTACGTCCCTGGGGTCGTTCAGCTCGCGCTTCACGGAGCTGGTGGGCGAGACACCCAGCGCCTACCGGGCACGGTCGCACGAGCACGGGGCGGCGATACCACCCTGCGTGGTGAGGGGACTGACCCGCCCCCTCCGCCGCCGGCCGGGGGACGCGCCCCGGGGGCCGGCCCCTGCGGGCGGAACCGTGAACGGGGAGGAAGATCCGCGGGCGCGGATCTAGCGTGGGGTCATGGATGTGAAACTTGCCCAGTGCTTCATCGCCGTGGACGACCATGACAAGGCACTCGCGTTCTACCGGGACGTCCTGGGCCTGGAGGTCCGCAATGACGTCGGCTTCGAGGGGATGCGCTGGGTCACGGTCGGCTCACCGCTCCAGCCGGATGTGGAGATCGTCCTGGAACCCCCGGGGATGAACCCGGACGCCTCCCCCGCGGACCGTCAGGCGATGGCGGAGCTGCTCGCCAAGGGCATGCTGCGTGGAGTGATCTTCTCCACCGCGGACTGCGACGCCCTCTTCGAACGTGTCCAGGCCTCCGGCGCGGACCTGGTCCAGGAACCCATGGACCAGCCGTACGGCGTACGGGACTGCGCGTTCCGCGATCCGGCGGGCAATCTGCTGCGGTTCACCCAGCGCCGCGCCTGACCCTTCCCTGCCGCCGTCGCATGGGCCTGGGAGCCGGGTGCACACGGGCGAGCCCCGCACACCGTGGGAAGGTGCAGGGCTCGCCCGGCCGGAGCCGCCGGGTGGCGCGCGGGGTCAGGAGCCGAGCGGCACCCGGAGGCTCCGGGATCCTCCGGCGGTGCCCGTCAGGTGCTGCGCCGGGTCACGAACTCGGCCAGGGCCAGCAGCCCGCCCGCCGCCTCGGGGTCGGGAACCGCCCGGGACAGCTCGTGCATCGCCCGGCCCATCCGGTCGGCCGCCTGGAGCTGCGCCCAGTCCCGGCCCCCCGCCTGCTCGACGGCGAGGACGGTGCGCTCCAGCTCCCCCTCCTCGTAGGGCCCCCGGTACAGCTCGGCCAGGTCCGTCGCCGCCGGGGTGCCCGAGGCGAGCGCCGCGACCACCGGCAGTGATTTCTTACGGGCCATGAGATCCGCCCCGGCCGGCTTGCCGGTGCGGCTCGGATCACCCCAGATGCCGATCACATCGTCGATGAGCTGGAAGGCCAGCCCGGCCTCGCGGCCGAACGCGTCCAGCGCCTCGACATCCTCGTCGTCCGCCCCCGCATACAGCGCGCCGAGTGCGCAGGCACAGCCGAGCAGCGCGCCCGTCTTCGCCTCGGCCATGGCGAGCACCTCGTCGAGGGTGACCTCGTCGGGGCCGCGCCGCTCCATGGCCGTGTCCGCGTGCTGTCCGGCGCACAGTTCGATGATGCACTCCGCAAGCCGGGCGGACGCGGCCCCGGACGCCGGGTGCGGATCCTCGGCGAGCAGCCGCAGAGCCAGGGCCTGCAGGGCGTCCCCGGCCAGGATCGCGTCGGCGTCGCCGAACACGGTCCAGGCGGTGGGGCGGTGCCTGCGGGTCGCGTCCCGGTCCATCACGTCGTCGTGCAACAGCGTGAAGTTGTGGACCAGTTCGACGGCCGCGGCGGCCCCCAGGGCAGCCGTCTCCCGGCCGCCGAGCGCGCGGACCGCGGTCAGTACCAGCGCGGGACGTATCGCCTTCCCCGCATTGCCGGAGGCGGGGGTTCCGTCCGCCTCCTCCCAGCCGAAGTGATAGCGCGCGATCCGGCGCATCGCCTCGGGCAGTGTGTCGAGGGCCCGGCGCAGCGCCGGGTCGACCGAGGCGCGGGCGCGCTCCAGGATGGCCGCGGCCTCATGCCCGTCGAACGATGCCGACGGGCCGGGGATCGGACTGTGCCGTTCGAGAGTGGGGGTCTGCTTCTGGTCCGTCATGAACTCACCCATGAAACCGCCTCGAAGAGTGTGCGGACGGTGACGCCTCCGTTGCCGCCGGGCCGATACCCCGAGGGTGTACCCACCTCGGCGGCCGGAGACACTGCGTGCCCCTGGTGGGAAGCGAGTGAACCGAAGAGGCCCCCGGGGGCCGAGGAGGCGGGGGGCGCTTCCCCCATCCGAGGTCCCTCCCGCCCGGCCGAAGCCGGACGGGGGACAGCAACGGGGCGTGCCGGGGCCCGGAGTCCCGAGGGGCCGGCCGCAACCGGCCCCTCGGAATCGGCCGGACCGCCCCGGGGCCGAACGGATCGGAGGAGCGTGTCACCTCCAGCGGCCGATCTCGACGTTCTCCAGGACCCCCAGCGCGTCGGGTACCAGGACGGCGGCCGAGTAGTAGGCCGTCACCAGGTACTTGATGACGGCCTGTTCGTTGATGCCCATGAAACGGACCGACAGACTCGGCTCGATCTCGTCGGGGATGCCCGACTGCCTCAGGCCGATGACGCCCTGGTCCTCCTCCCCCGTACGCAGGGCGATGATCGAGGTGGTGCGGGCCTCGCTGACCGGGATCTTGTTGCACGGGAAGACCGGCACTCCGCGCCAGGTGGGGATGCGGTTGCCGCCGACGTCGATGCTCTCCGGGACCAGTCCGCGCTTGTTGAGTTCACGGCCGAACGCGGCGATGGCGCGGGGGTGGGCGAGGAACAGCTTGGTGCCGCGCCGCCTGCTGAGCAGTTCGTCCATGTCGTCGGGGCTGGGCACCCCGTCGTGCGGCTGCAGCCTCTGGTCGTACTCGCAGTTGTGGAGGAGACCGAAGTCGGCGTTGTTGATCAGCTCGTGTTCCTGGCGCTCCTTCAGCGCCTCGACCGTCAGCCGCAACTGATGCTCGGTCTGGTTCATCGGCTGGTTGTAGAGGTCGGCCACCCGGCTGTGGATGCGCAGCACGGTCTGGGCGATGCTCAGTTCGTACTCGCGGGGCGCCGGCTCGTAGTCCACGAAGGTGTGCGGGATGTCCGGCTCTCCGCTGTGGCCCGCGGCGAGGTCGATCTCCTTCTCACCGTACTTGTTGGTGCGCTGTGCGGGGATCGAGCTCTGCCGCCGGAGGTGGTCACGCAGCGATCCGGCGCGCTCGGCGACCTGTTCGACGTCCCGGCGAGGCAGGGTGAGCACCGTGCAGGAGGTGACCGCGCGGGCCGTGTACTCCCAGATGGCGTCCGGGTCGAGCAGGGCCTGATCGCCGAAGTAGGCGCCGTTGGCGAGGACGCCGAGCACCGCGTCGTCACCGTAGGGGCCCGTGCCGATCTTCTGCACCTTGCCGTGCGCGAGCAGGAACACCTCGTCGGCCTGGCTGCCGAACTCGGCGAGCACGTCCCCGGGCGCGAACCTGCGCTGCTGGCAGCGCTGGGCGAGCTCGGCGAGCACCTCCTCGTCCTCGTACCCGCGCAGGGCCGGCAGCTCGCCCAGTTCGGCCGGGATGACGGTGACCTGGTCGCCGGTCTTCACGAACGTGACGCGGCCGTCGCCCACGGAGTAGGTGATGCGGCGGTTCACGCGGTACGTCCCACCCTGGATGTCCGTCCACGGCAGCATCCGCAGCAGCCAGCGCGAGCTGATCTCCTGCATCTGGGGTGCGGACTTGGTGGTGGTGGCCAGGTTCCGTGCGGCCTCGGTGCCGAGACTCTGCTGCGGCTTGTTCTCGTCCGCACGGACCTCTTCGCCTACCGACATTGAGTTGCCCTCCCGGTCTTGCATGGATCTGCGGGGAAAAGCATCGCATCACGGAGCGTGTCCGCGCCATTACCCGAACGAGCGGGAATGGATCAATGGACGACTGGGCACGCTGTGGCACTTTGTCGAGTAAGTGTCTTGTCGTGCGAGCGTCACATCGGGTGAGCACCACGGCGACGGGACGCACCCGGCTCCACACGCGGGGGCGTTGACGGATGTCCGACAATGACGGGGTGACCAGCCCCGATGTGCCGCGACCCGAAGCCCCCGGCCCGGAGTCCGTGCTGCACCCGCGCCTGCCGTCACCGGTGCAGGAGGTGACGGACGACCGCTTCGCGCGGCATGGTGTCCGGCTGCTGCTCAAGAGGGACGATCTGATCCACCCGGATCTGATCGGCAACAAGTGGCGCAAGCTCGCCCCGAATCTGCGGGCCGCGGCCGGCCGTCCCCTGCTCACCTTCGGTGGCGCCTACTCCAACCATCTGCGGGCCACGGCCGCCGCGGGCCGGCTGCTGGGGCTGGAGACCGTGGGCGTGGTCCGTGGTCAGGAGCTGGCCGACCGGCCGCTCAACCCCTCCCTGGCCCGGTGCGCGGCCGACGGCATGCGGCTGTGCTTTGTCGACAGATCGCTCTACCGTCGCAAGGCGGAGCCCGAGGCCCTGGCCGGCATTCTGCGTGCGGCGGACGCCGAGGGGGCGTATGTGGTGCCGGAGGGCGGCAGCAACGCCCTCGCCGTCCGCGGCTGCCGGGTGCTCGGGGAGGAGCTGCGCGGCCGGGCGGACGTGATCGCCGTCGCCTGCGGCACCGGCGGCACCCTGGCGGGCCTGGCCGCCGGACTTGCTCCCGGGCAGCGCGCCCTGGGGATCCCGGTCCTGAAGGGCGACTTCCTGACGGCCGACACCGCCGCCCTGCAGACCCGGGCCTTCGGCGCCCGGCGCGGCCGCTGGACCCTGGACACCCGCTTCCACTTCGGCGGCTACGCCCGGGTGCCCGCCGAGCTCCAGGACTTCGCCCAGGACTTCGAGTCCCGTCACGACCTGCCGGTGGAGCGTCTCTATGTCGCCAAACTGCTCTACGGACTTGTCGCCCTGACTGCGGAGGGCGCGTTCCCACGGGGCACCACGCTGGCCGCCGTGATCACCGGAAGGCCCTTCTAGAGGGACGACGGCGCGGCGGCCGGCTCACGAGGTTTCCCGGTACGCCGCGGCCTCCTCCAGGTCCAGTCGGCGCAGCAGCGTGCGGAGCATCTCGTCGTCGAGATAGCGATGGTTGCGAAGCGTGACGAAGACCTGCCGTTCGGTGCCGATCATCTCCCGGGACAGCCGGCGGTAGGTGTCGTCGGCCGTCTCCCCGGTCACCGGGTTCACCGCGCCCAGCCGCTCCCAGACCGCGTTACGACGGCGTTCCAGGACCCTGCGCAGACGGTCCGCCAGCGGTGGTGGCAGGGCGTTGCGCCGGTCGTCGAGCAGTTCGTCCAGGCGCCGCTCGGCGGCCCTGGATGCCTGCGCCTGGGCATTGGCCTCGGCGAGGATCTCCGCCTGCGCGTCACGCCCCGGCAGCCGCAGCAGCCTGATCAGCGGGGGCAGGGTCAGGCCCTGCACCACCAGGGTGCCGATCACCGTGGTGAAGGTCAGGAAGAGAATCAGATTGCGCCCCGGGAACGGACCGCCGTGCACGGTCCGCGGGATCGAGAAGGCGATGGCGAGCGAGACCACGCCCCGCATCCCGGCCCAGCCGATGATGAACGGCGCCTTCCAGGTCGGGTTCTCCTCACGCTCCCGGATCCGCCGGACCAGGAGGCGCGGCAGAAAGGTCGCCGGATACACCCACACGAACCGCGACAGGGCCACCAGCAGGAACACGGCCACCGCGTACCAGGCGGCGCGGATGCCCTGGTCTGCCCCGAGCCCCTTCAGCACGACCGGCAGCTGCAGTCCGATGAGCGCGAACACCGCGGACTCCAGGATGAAGCCGACCATCTTCCACACCGCCTCCTCCTGGAGCCGGGTGGCGAAGTCGACCTGCCAGTTGTGGTGGCCGAGGTAGAGGGCGACGACGACCACGGCGAGCACCCCGGAGGCGTGCGCCCACTCCGCGAGCCCGTAGGCGACGAACGGGATCAGCAGCGAGAGCGTGTTCTGCAGCAGTGCCTCCTTCAGACGGGTCCGCAGCCAGTGGATCGGCACCATCAGCACCAGTCCGACCGCGACCCCGCCGACCGCCGCGAGCAGGAACTCCCGCACCCCGCCCGACCAGGTCGCCCCGGCACCGACCGCCGCCGCGAGCGCCACCTTGTACGCGGTGATCGCGGTCGCGTCGTTCACCAGCGACTCGCCCTGGAGGATGGTGGTGATCCGCGACGGCAGCCCCACCCGCCGGGCGACCGCCGTGGCCGCGACCGCGTCCGGCGGAGCGACCACCGCGCCCAGCACCAGTGCGGCGGGCAGCGTCAGAGCCGGCACCAGCAGATACACCACCCAGCCCACGGCGAGGGTCGCGAACAGCACATATCCCACGGACAGCAGCGCCACGGGCCGCAGCTGTGCCCGCAGATCGAGGTAGGAGCTGTCGGCGGCGGCCGTGTACAGCAGCGGAGGCAGCACCAGCGGCAGCACCACCTCGGGGTCGAGGGCGTACTCGGGCACCCCGGGCAGATAGGAGACGACCAGGCCCACCGCGACGAGCAGCAGCGGAGCAGGGACCGGGGTGCGCCGCGCCGCACCGGCGACGGCGGCGCTGCCAGCCACCAACAGCAGCAGAGGCAACACATTCATCGTCTTCCGCCCGCCCTCGTTTTCCGCGCGACTTCGCACGGACCCGTCGTAACCTGGCAATCATGAAACAGTGCACGCACGCCGACGCGCTGCCGCACCCCGAGCCCGACCCGCGGAGCGAGACGTGCCTGGAGTGCCTCGCCGCGGGCACCGACCCCGTGCAGCTGCGGCTGTGCCTGGAGTGCGGGCATGTGGGCTGCTGCGACTCCTCGCCGCTGCGGCACGCGACGGCCCACCACGACGAGAGCGGTCATCCGGTGATGAGGACCTTCGAACCCGGTGAGAACTGGCGCTGGTGCTTCGTGGACCATGTGCTCGTATGACTCCGGTGGCCCCCACATGTGACTCTGGAACCACACGGTTCACCGGTCCGGCGTCGGGGTACGTCAATCCGGCGCGCACTCTTCCCAATTGGGCCCGCAGACCCCTAGCCACTGTGCGTATCCATGGGTTTACTATGAGTGACAGCGAGGGTCGGGGTCGCGGGACGGGAAGGTCGACGGCGCGATAGCGTCACCGCTGAAGCACAGAGGCGTTACCCCCGAGGGGCGACCCTCGGCCCCCGAAAGAGCTTGTACCACCTTGGAGGTGAGGGTGTCCCAGATCGCAGGCGAGCCCGCGACCCAGGACTTCGTGGAAGTCCGGCTGCCGGCAGCGGGTGCCTACCTGTCGGTGCTGCGGACGGCCACGGCCGGTCTCGCGGCTCGTTTGGACTTCACCCTCGACGAGATCGAGGACCTGCGCATCGCGGTCGACGAGGCCTGCGCCATCCTGCTCCAGCAGGCGGTGCCCGGCTCGGTGCTCAGCTGTGTCTTCCGGCTCATCGACGATTCCCTGGAGGTGACCGTCGCGGCGCCCACCACGGACGGACACGCCCCCTCGCGGGACACCTTCGCCTGGACCGTGTTGTCGGCCCTGGCCGGCAAGGTCTCCTCCGCGGTCGGCGACGACAAGACCGTGTCCATCAGCCTCTACAAACAGCGCGGCGCGGGACCCGGGCCGGCGTGACGAACGGGGACGGGCCGGTGCGGGACGAAGAGCGCGGCACACGGGAACTCTCCGCCGGAAACGGCGGCCCGAGCGGGTCTCAGCGCAGGGCGGACGGCGTGGACGGCATCCCCGAGCAGGCCCGTCCGCATCCGGAGGACGAGGCCTCGGAGACCGTGACGCCCGCACAGGCCGCACCGGCCGGTGCGGACGACGCGGTCTCCGTACGGGACGGCGGACGGAGGGGCCCGGCCGGTGCCGGCGCGCCCTCCGAGAACGGTGGGGCCTCCCCGGCTCATGGGGGTCCCCCCGCTGGAGCGCGGTCGGGAACGGGGGAGGAGCCGGGCGCGCGGGGAAGGGTGACGGGCGGGACCATGAGCGAGCACGGGCGAAACGCGGAGCAGAGTGTGCCGGGCGGTGCGCAGCACGCCGCGCCGGACCGCAGTGGGGCGCGCGCCATGTTCGTGGAGCTGCGCAAGCTGAGGGACGGCAGCCCGGAGTACGCCGAGCTGCGCAATCAGCTCGTCCGCATGCATCTGCCGCTCGTCGAGCACCTCGCGCGCCGCTTCCGCAACCGGGGCGAGCCGCTGGACGACCTGACCCAGGTCGCCACCATCGGTCTGATCAAGTCCGTCGACCGTTTCGACCCCGAGCGGGGCGTCGAGTTCTCGACGTACGCCACCCCGACGGTCGTCGGTGAGATCAAGCGCCACTTCCGTGACAAGGGCTGGGCGGTGCGGGTGCCCCGGCGCCTGCAGGAGCTGCGGCTGGCCCTGACGACGGCCACGGCCGAGCTGTCCCAGCAGCACGGCCGCTCCCCCACGGTCCACGAGCTGGCCGAGAAGCTGGCCATCTCGGAGGAGGAGGTCCTGGAGGGCCTGGAGTCCGCCAACGCGTACTCCACGCTGTCTCTGGACGTCCCGGACACCGACGACGAGTCCCCCGCGGTCGCCGACACGCTCGGCGCGGAGGACGAGGCGCTGGAGGGCGTCGAGTACCGGGAGTCGCTGAAGCCCCTGCTGGAGGATCTTCCACCCCGGGAGAAGCGGATCCTTCTCCTTCGCTTCTTCGGCAATATGACGCAGTCCCAGATCGCCCAGGAGGTCGGCATCTCCCAGATGCATGTCTCACGCCTGCTGGCCCGGACGCTGGCGCAGCTGCGGGAGAAGCTGCTGGTCGAGGAATGACACAGGGCGACCGGGATCCGGTCGCCCTCGCTGCCCGCCCCGGCGGGCACCCTCCTCGCGCCGGCCTGGTCCGCCGGCGTCGGCGCCTACTTCTGGTCCGGTGCGTTCCCGGGCCCGCGGATGCCCAGGGCCCGGGTCGTCGCCGGGTTCACCAGGAGCACCAGGGCCGCCACCGCGACCACCGCGAGCACGATGCCCGCGGGAATCGCGACGCTGTCGGCCTGGAGCAGGTTGTAGGCCACCGGCAGTGCGAGCACCTGGGTGATGACGGCCGGGCCCCGGCTCCAGCCGCGCCGCAGCAGCAGCCCGCGCGCGGCCAGCAGGGGCAGCAGCGCGAGCACGATCAGGGTGATGCCGCCGGTGACGGCTCCCCGGCGGTCGTCCGGCGAGCCCGTGAGGCCCAGGACGAGCATCCAGACACCGCCCGCGACCAGGGCCAGCCCCTCCAGGCCGGCCAGCGCCGCCGCTGCGGTCAGCCGCGCGGGACGGGGCTCGGCTTCGGGCGTCTCGGGGGTGGGGTTCTGCTCAGCGCTCACCCCTGAAGAGTAGCCGCCGGGCCGAGGCCCGCCCCGGCACGCCCGCCGCCCTCCGGCCCCGGAGGCACGGAAGCACGTTCGCGCCCACCGTGACCTCCCCGGTCCCCGGCGCCCTCTTACCCGATCCCTACCTCGGTGTGGGCCGTCCACCGCCCCGTAGGTACGCTGCACCCCATGCGTGCACTTCTCGTGGTCAATCCGGCGGCTACCACCACAAGTGCACGCACCCGTGACGTACTGATCCACGCGCTGGCGAGCGAGATGAAGCTGGAGGCGGTCACCACCGAGTACCGGGGACACGCCCGGGACATCGGCCGGCTGGCAGCGGAGAGCGAGGACGTCGAGCTGGTGGTGGCGCTCGGCGGTGACGGCACGGTCAACGAGGTCGTCAACGGTCTGCTGCACCACGGCCCCGACCCCGACCGCCTCCCCCGCCTCGCCGTGGTCCCCGGCGGCTCGACCAATGTCTTCGCCCGCGCCCTCGGCCTGCCCAACGACGCCGTGGAGGCCACCGGAGCGATCCTCGACGCCCTGCGCGAGAAGCGCGAGCGCACCGTCGGACTCGGACTCGTCGCGGGGACCCCGGGCACCAAGGACGAGGCGACGCCCTCCCGTTGGTTCACCTTCAACGCGGGTCTCGGTTTCGACGCGGGGGTGGTCGGCCGGGTCGAGCAGCAGCGGGAGCGGGGCAAGCGCTCCACCCATGCGCTGTATCTGCGCCAGGTGGTACGTCAGTTTCTGGACGATCCGCACCGCAGTCAGGGTCCGATCACCCTGGAGCGGGAGGGCGAGGAACCGCTCACCGGTCTTGTGCTGTCCATAGTCTGCAACACGGCACCCTGGACGTTTCTGGGCAATCGTCCGGTGTACGCATCACCTAAGGCCTCGTTCGACACCGGGCTCGACGTCCTCGCCCTCAGTCGGATGTCACCCGCCTCGATTGCCCGGTATGCAACCCAATTGCTCACTTCGTCCCCCGAGTATGGACCCCGCGGGAAGCATGTGGTCTCGCTGCACGATCTGAGCGGCTTCACCTTGCATTCGAAGGTGCCGCTCCCCCTGCAGATGGACGGCGACCACCTCGGACTGCGTACGAGCGTGACGTTCACAGGCGTACGCCGTGCACTGCGTGTGATTGTGTGAGCAGAAGGGGCTAAAGTCCTTTCAGTCGAACGTTTAAGCCACGATCCACCCCTTGGAAGTACGGCTGTGACCTAGTCGACACCAAGGAATCAAAAAAAACTTTCCGGAAGGGGTTGTATCCGCCGCCGAGGTTTGCGAATCTCTACGTGGCGCTCGGGACGGCCCGCAACACCGGCCCCCACGGAGAGCCCGAATCCCACCTCAATCCACAGGACCACGTCAGCACGTCTGGCGATCGGCCCTTCACTTGTTGAGGGATTCGTGAAAGCGTTCACATTCACAAGCAAATCTGCACGTAACACCACGGAGAGGTAACAGCCATGGACTGGCGTCACAACGCCGTTTGCCGCGAGGAAGACCCCGAGCTCTTCTTCCCCATCGGCAACACCGGTCCTGCGCTGCTGCAGATCGAGGAAGCCAAGGCCGTCTGCCGTCGCTGCCCGGTTGTCGAGCAGTGCCTGCAGTGGGCGCTCGAGTCCGGTCAGGACTCCGGCGTCTGGGGTGGCCTCAGCGAGGACGAGCGCCGCGCCATGAAGCGCCGCGCCGCCCGCAACCGGGCCCGTCAGGCCACCGCCTGACACACCCACCCCGTACGAGCCTGAGCTTGGCGGCGCGTACAGCGAGTACGCATCTCCCGCCTCCGAGCCGCAGTGCGCAGTACCCCCGACACTCCCCAGGCTCTCGACCCAGCTCGACCAGGGAGTTTCCAGCGCAATCAGCTGGCACACAGCTTTTGGCCCCGGACCACTCGTGGTCCGGGGCTCATTGCTGTGCGAAGGACCGCTCGCCGGTGTCGCGGTGAGGCGGGGTCACTTGTGGGAGCGCACCGGAATGTCCAGGATCACCCGGGTGCCGCGCTCCGGAGCCGGGACCATGTCGAAGGCGCCGCCCAGTTCGCCCTCCACCAGCGTCCGCACGATCTGCAGGCCCAGGTTGCCCGCCGTGTGCGGGTCGAAGCCCTCGGGCAGACCGATGCCGTCGTCCTGGACCGTGACCAGGAGCCGGGCCTCCTTCGTCGTACCGCCGCGGACCGCCGACACCTCGACCGTGCCGGTGTCACCCGGACGGAAGCCGTGTTCCAGGGCGTTCTGCAGAATCTCGGTCAGCACCATGGAGAGCGGCGTCGCGACCTCGGCGTCCAGGATCCCGAAGCGGCCGCTGCGCCGGCCGGTGACCATGCCGGGCGAGATCTCGGCGACCATCGCCAGCACCCGGTCGGCGATCTCGTCGAACTCCACCCGCTCGTCCAGGTTCTGAGACAGCGTCTCATGCACGATCGCGATCGAGCCGACCCTCCGCACGGCCTCCTCCAGGGCCTCGCGCCCCCGCTGGGACTCGATCCGGCGGGCCTGGAGGCGGAGCAGGGCGGCGACCGTCTGGAGGTTGTTCTTCACCCGGTGGTGGATCTCCCGGATGGTGGCGTCCTTGGTCATCAACTCGCGTTCGCGACGGCGCAGTTCGGTCACGTCCCGGAGCAGGACGAGCGAACCGATACGGGTGCCCTTGGGCTTGAGAGGGATCGCCCGGAACTGGATCACCCCGTCGTGCGCCTCGATCTCGAAGTCGCGCGGGGCCCAGCCGCTGGCGACCTTCACGAGCGCCTCGTCCACCGGCCCCCGGGAGGGAGCGAGCTCGGCGGTGGCCTCCCCGAGGTGATGGCCGACCAGGTCGGCGGCGAGCCCCAGACGGTGGTACGCCGACAGCGCGTTCGGTGAGGCGTAGGTGACGACGCCGTCCGCGTCCAGCCGGATCAGCCCGTCGCCGACACGCGGCGAGGCGTCCATGTCGACCTGCTGGCCGGGGAACGGGAAGGAGCCGGCCGCGATCATCTGCGCCAGGTCGGAGGCGCTCTGCAGATAGGTCAGCTCCAGCCGGCTCGGGGTCCGCACGGTGAGCAGATTGGTGTTGCGCGCGATGACACCGAGGACCCGGCCCTCGCGCCGCACGGGGATGGACTCGACCCGGACCGGGACCTCCTCACGCCACTCCGGGTCGCCCTCCCGGACGATCCGCCCCTCGTCCAGGGCGGCGTCCAGCATGGGGCGGCGGCCCCGGGGGACGAGATGGCCGACCATGTCGTCCTGGTAGGAGGTGGGGCCGGTGTTGGGGCGCATCTGGGCCACCGACACATACCGTACGCCGTCGCGCGTGGGCACCCACAGGACCAGGTCGGCGAAGGAGAGATCGGAGAGCAGCTGCCACTCCGACACCAGCAGATGCAGCCACTCCAGGTCGGAGTCGCCGAGAGAGGTGTGCTGGCGGACCAGTTCGTTCATGGAGGGCACATCAGCGAGGGTACCCGGGCATTCGGACGTCGTTCGAAATCAGCCGCGCGCCGGAGAGGCCCGCTACGCCCCGGGAACACCCACGGGCCGCGGCGCCTGGGAGGGACCCTCAACCCTCCCGGCACCGCAGCCCGGAGCAACAACGGCCGAGGGTGTGCGGTCCCGGTCGGCCGAAGGCCGAGGAGCCGGAGCAGTCAGGGCAGAGAGCGCCGGATCCTCGGTCCGTCTTCCTGTGCGGGGAAGACGGAGGACTGTGCGTCGCGTCTTCTCGCCCGTACGGCGAGTGGCTTTACTTACTTTACCCAGTCGGTCCACGTCTGGACTAGACCACGTCGGGGACCATGTTCCCCGTGCCGCGGTGGGTTTGTCCATGCGTCGACGGACGTTTGTTGTGGTCTTTTTATCGGAGGTCCACCGGCGATTCACGCACGGCACGGCCGCCCTCGGCCCGGACCCGGGGCCGCGTCCCCGGCCCTTCCCCGAAGAATCAACTCTGCTAGATTGGTCTATACCACATCTCCTCAGGTTCCCCGGCGAGCCTCTCTCCAGAACGGCAGGCCCAGCGTGGAAGTTGTCATCGTCCCGGACGCCAAGGCGGGCGGCGAGCTCATCGCCGAGGCCATGGCCCAGCTGCTGCGGCGCAAGCCCGACGCCCTGCTCGGTGTGGCCACCGGCTCCACCCCCCTGCCCGTGTACGAGGCGCTGGCGGCGAAGGTGCGCTCCGAGGCGGTGGACACCTCGCGGGCCCGGATCGCACAGCTCGACGAATATGTGGGGCTGCCGGCCGAGCATCCCGAGTCGTACCGTTCGGTGCTGCGCCGCGAGGTGCTGGAGCCGCTCGGCATCGGCATGGACGGGTTCATGGGCCCCGACGGCACGGCCGAGGACGTACGGGCCGCGTGCGAGGCGTACGACCGGGCGCTGTCCGCGGCCGGCGGGGTGGACCTCCAGCTGCTCGGCATCGGCACCGACGGGCACATCGGGTTCAACGAGCCGTGCTCCTCGCTCGCCTCGCGCACCCGGATCAAGACGCTGACCGAGCAGACCCGGATCGACAACGCGCGCTTCTTCGACGACGACATCGAGCAGGTGCCGCACCATGTGATCACCCAGGGCATCGGGACCATCCTGGAGGCACGGCATCTGGTGCTGCTCGCCACCGGCGCGGGCAAGGCGGACGCGATCGCCGCGACCGTCGAGGGCCCGGTCGCCGCGATCTGCCCGGCGACCGCGCTCCAGCTCCACCCGCACGCGACGGTCGTCGTCGACGAGGCCGCCGCGTCCGAGCTGGAGCTGGCCGGCTACTACCGGTACAGCTACGCCCACAAGCCCGACTGGCAGGGCATCTGAACGAGCGGGAGCAAGGCGCCGGGTCCCGGGGGGATCCGGCGCCTGGGCCTGTCGCGAAGGTCCCGTCGTCCGCCCGGAGGGCGGGCCTCGCGACGTCAGGTGCGTGCTCTCGGCGTGCCGGGCCTGGCCCTCGTACCGGATGTACTCGGGTCTGGGCCCGGTGCGGCGAGAGTGCGTGCATGGGGTCGCGAGGCAGGCGGGACTTTCGCGACAGGCCCAGGGTCCGTCCTGCTCTCAGCGGCCCGCGATGACCTCCGCCGCCGCCCGGCCGCACACCCGTGCCGCCCCGTGTGTGGCGATGTGCAGGGCGCCGCGGGGGGCGGCCTGGGGGACGCCCATCTCGACCACGATCGTGCCGGGCCGCCCCGCGAGCAGGGTGTCGAGGGCCCGGGCCATCCAGGGGTGGCGGTGTTCGTCGCGGACCACCGCCACGATCCGGCGCGCTCCGGCGGCCTCCAACACCGCCCGCCCCGCGTCCTCGCCCGAGAAGCTGCCGGTCTCGGTGCCGGGCAGCATCCGGAGGAGCTCCGCCGCCACCCCCCAGGGGGTCTCCTCGCCCACCGCGATGTTCGCGACAGGGGTGAGCGCGGCGACATAGGGCGGTTCGGTGAGCGGGGTGAAGTCCTCCGCACCGGTGACCGTCAGCGCGCGCCGGGCCGCGAGCAGCCCGACGTCGGCGCCGTCGCCCTCGGGCTCGTCCGCCCCCCGCGGTGCCGCCGAGGCGGTCCACCGGGCCAGCGCCCGCACCCGGTCCGCCGCCTCGGCGAGCCGCTCCTCGGCCAGTTCGCCCGAGCGCACGGCCGAGACCAGGGCGTCCCGCAGCCGCCGTACCGTCTCGTCGTCCGCGAGGCCGCCGCCCACACAGATGGCGTCCGCCCCGGCCGCGACGGCGAGGACGCTCCCGCGTTCGATGCCATGGGTGTCGGCGATGGCCCGCATCTCCATGCCGTCGGTGACGATCAGTCCGTCGTAGCCGAGCTCGCCGCGGAGCAGCTCGGTCAGGATGCGACGCGACAACGTCGCCGGACGGTCCGGGTCCAGCGCCGGGACCAGGATGTGCGCGCTCATCACCGCGCGGGTGCCGGCCTCGACGGCCGCCCGGAACGGGGCGAGTTCGCGTTCCTGGAGCACCTCGGGGTCCGCGTCGATGCGTGGCATCGCGTGGTGGGAGTCGACCGCGGTGTCCCCGTGCCCGGGGAAGTGCTTGGTGCAGGCGGCGACCCCGGCCGACTGGAGCCCGCCCACATAGGCGGCGGTGTGCCGGGCCACCCGTGCGGTGTCGGCCCCGAAGGACCGTACGCCGATCACCGGGTTCGCGGGGTTGGAGTTCACGTCGGCCGAGGGAGCCCAGTTGAGGTTCACCCCGCACCGGGCGAGCCGGCGGCCGAGTTCCTGCGCCACCCGGTAGGTCAGATCGACGTCGTCCACCGCGCCCAGGGCGTGGTTGCCGGGGAAGGAGGATCCCGTTCTCACCTCCAGACGGGTGACATCACCGCCCTCCTCGTCGATCGCGACCAGTACGTCCTCCCGTTCGGCCCGCAGCTGGGCCGTCAAGGACCGGAGCTGTTCGGGTGAGGCGATGTTCCGGCCGAACAGGCCCACCGAGGCCAGTCCTTCGCCGAGGCGGCGCAGCAGCCAGTCGGGGGCGGTGGTACCGGTGAATCCCGGCTGGAGGACCGTCAGCGCGTCACGCGTCAGGGTGTCGGTACCACGGGCGAATGTCGTCATCGGGTGGTCATCCCTTCACGGCGCCCGCGGTGAGGCCCGCGGCCATCTTGCGCTGGACGAGGAGGAAGAGAACGACGATCGGCACAGCCATCATCGTGGAGCCCGCCATCATCGGGGCGTACTCGGTACCGTGCTTGGTGGTGAAGTTTCCGAGCCAGACGGTCGCGGTCTGGTTCTCCTGGCTCATCAGCATCAGGGCGTACAGATACTCGTTCCAGGCCTGGATGAAGCCGTAGACCGAGGTGGCGACCAGGCCGGGGGCGAGCAGCGGGAAGACCACGCGCAGGAACGCGCCCGTGCGCGAGCAGCCGTCGACCATCGCCGCCTCCTCCAGTTCGCGCGGGATGTTGACCACGAACCCACGCAGCGTCCACACCGTGAACGGGAGGATGAAGGTGAGGTAGGTGATGATCAGGCCCGTCAGCTTGTCGTACTGGCCGAGGTCGTTGAGGAGCAGGAAGACCGGGATGATCATGGCGACCAGCGGAACCATCTGGACCGCCAGGATGCCCACGATCACGATCTTCCGGCCGCGGAAGGCGAACCGCGAGATGGCGAGCGCGGCCAGCATGCCGACGACGACGCCGATCACGACCACCGACAGCGACACGATCAGGCTGCGGCCGACCGGCCCCCAGAAGTCCGCGATGTCCAGCGCCCGGCGGAAGTTGCCCAGGGTGAGGCCCGTCGGCAGCAGGCTGGGGTCCGGGTCGATGGCGTCCTTGGCCGGTTTGAAGGCGGTGTCGACCATCCAGTAGGCGGGGAAGCCCGCGGTGACGAAGACCAGCAGGCCGAGGAGGTTCCAGCCGAGCTTGGACGTCCCCCGGCGGCGCCGGGCGGGGGCGCCGGACACGGTCGTGGCGCTCATTCCACCTCTCCGATCTTCAGCATCTGGCGCATATAGACGGCGACCACGCCGAGCAGCAGCAGCACGGTGAGCAGTGCGATCGCCGAGCCCTGTGCGTAGTCGTTGACCACGAACGCCTTGTCGTACGAGTACGTGGTGAGCAGTTGGAACTCGGCCTCGGGGTGGCCGCCGCGCATCACGAAGACCTGCGGGAAGACGCCCATGTCCCAGATGACCGAGAGGGTCGTGAGCATCACGATGATCGGCTTGAGGATCGGGAGGGTGACATGGCGGAAGACCCCCCAGTACCCCGCTCCGTCGAGCCGGGCCGCCTCCTCCAGTTCCTTCGGCACCTGGGTGAGGCCCGCGCTGAGCGTGATGACCACGAACGGGACGGCGCCCCAGACCACCAGAAGCATGATCACGACCAGGCCCTGCGGTCCGCTCGCGAACCAGTTGTGGCCGATCATGTCGACGCCGGGCAGCTTGCTCAGCAGCGCGTTGAAGATGCCGTAGTCCGCGTCGAAGAGCCATTTGAAAACCGTGGTCGCGACGATGATCGGCATGCCCCAGCTGGCCACCAGGGCGATGTTGATCAGGGTCTTCACCCAGCCGGAGACCCGCTGGAGCAGCAGCGCGATCAGCATGCCGGCGACCATGGTGAAGATCACCGAACCGGCGGCGAAGAGGATCGTGCGCAGCACGACCGCCCAGAAGGTGCTGTCCCCGAGCACCTCCGCGAAGTTGTCGAAGCCGACCGACTCGGCGGGCTGGAAGCCCCAGAGCTGGGACTGGCCGAACTTCTGGAAGGAGAGGGTGACCAGGCGGACC
Organism: Streptomyces nodosus; assembly: GCF_008704995.1. Taxonomy (NCBI): domain Bacteria; kingdom Bacillati; phylum Actinomycetota; class Actinomycetes; order Kitasatosporales; family Streptomycetaceae; genus Streptomyces; species Streptomyces nodosus. Next base: position 4,976,230 of record NZ_CP023747.1, on the reverse strand, counting down.
AGCGGATAGCCCATCACCAGGGCGAGGACCAGCAGGCAGGGGGCGAGCAGCACCCAGGGGACGGCGGCCCCGCCCGAGGTCCGCGTTCTTCCCGGCTCCTTCGCGGTGGCCGGCGGCGGCGCCGGTCGCGGCGGCGGCACCTTGACGGGGCTGGTCGTGTCTGCGGCACTCATGGCGCGCTCCTCAAGGGGTCCCTCAGGTCGTACGAGGGCGAGACCCCGCACGGTCGTACGAAGGCGAGACCGCGCACGCCCGCACCGGGGCGGGGCTGCGGCGACGGTCGTGCGAGAGGCAGGGCCCCGCCTCCGGAGATCTCCGGGGCCGGCGGGGCCCTGCGCTCAGCTCACTTGGTGTTGATGACCTTGTCGATCGCGGCGTCCGCTTCCTTGGCCGCGTCCTCGACCGACTTCTTGCCGGTGCCGATGCTCTGCAGCATGGTCTGCAGGGTCTGCGCCTTCTCGACCTGGCCCCAGCCCGGCGCCATCGGGACGAACCAGTTGGACTCGGCCGCGGTGGCCGGGACCACCGTCGCCGGGTCGTCCTTCAGGGTGGCGAGGTCGGCCTTGTTGTTGGGCAGGTTGCCCTTGCCCATCAGGCCCTTCTGGCCCTCGGGGCCGGTGAGCGCGTTGATCCACTCGGCGGCCAGGTCCTGCGCCTTGGACTTCACCGGGATCGCGAGGTCGGAACCGCCCAGGAACACCGGGATGTTGTTGCCGGACGGGCCGGGCATCACGAAGTTCTCGAGGTTGTCCTTGAGCTTGCCGGTCTTGTCGTTCTTGGGGTCGGCCGCGCCGGCGCCCTCCCAGGCGGCACCGAAGATCATGGCGGACTTGCCCTGGCCGTAGACGATGTACCGGTCGGACTCGTCCTTGGTCTTGTCGCCGTGCATGTACTTGTCGACGATCGTCTTGAACTCGTTGAGGCCCTTGAGGGACTCCGGCGAGGAGAGGTTGGCCTTCCACTGGCCGCCCTCCTCCTTGGCGATCGAGCCGCCCGCGTCATAGACGAAGGACATCGCCGCGTACCAGTCGCGGGTCGGCTGGTACCAGGCGTTGAACTTGTCGCCCTGCTTCTTCTGGATCTTGTCCAGGGCGGCGGTCAGTTCCTTGTACGTCTTCGGGGTCGTCTTGACGCCGGCCGCGGCGGCGACGTCCTTGCGCCAGTTGGCGACACGGCCGCCGGCGTAGTAGGGGACGCCATAGGTCTTGCCCTCGTAGGTGACCGAGGCCTTGAGGCCGTCCAGCCACTGGTCGGCGTTGTCGAACTTGGCGGCGTCGACGGGGGCGAAGGCACCCTTGACCATGTAGCCGAGCATCTCGGTGTTGCCCATCTCGACCACATCGGGCGTCTTGTCGGTGGCGAGAACCGCGTCGAGCTTGGTGTTCTTGTCCTGCCAGCCGTAGTACTCGTGCTTGATCTTGAGGCCGGGGTGCTTCTTCTTCACCGCGTCATCGGCGGCCTTCACCAGCTCGGGCCAGTTGTTCTGGGCGTCGACCGCCAGCCAGACGGTGAGCTCCTTGGCGTTCGCCCCGCCGTCCGATCCCTCGGACTTGTCCCCGCCCCCGCACGCCGCGATGGAGACCATCATGCCCGCGATACCGATCGCGGCTGTCAGCTTGCGCTTCACGCCACCCTCCTCAGGGATGCCACAAACCCCCCTGTCCCCGCGGCGACTGACGACCTGTACCGCCCGTGGGGCCGGGACTGGACCAATGGTGTAGACCAGTGCGGGGAAGCCTGGCCCAGACCAATAGGTGTGTCAAGGGTGTTTACCGCGCTCAGAACGTCCGTTACGGGACCTACATATGCAAGAACCTTTAACTAGGAAGCCAGCGAAATCGGGTGGACCACTGGAGGCGCACCCACCCGGCCACGATGACTTTGCTGGACTAGACCACAGGGGACGCCGACGGTATACAGAGGGGATCCCCGACGGCGTGACGGGGACGCGCGGAGCGTGCGTGCGGGGCGTCCCGGATGTGCGGCCGTGCCACGATGTGAGCCGGGACCGTCCGCCTGTCGGTCCCTTCGGCATCCGGAGCCGGGAAGGCAGACCATGAGCACCGACGTCAGCAGTGCGGAGAACGAGGGCGGGGCGACCGTCCGCACCGCGCGCGTGCCCAAGTACTACCGTCTGAAGAAGCATCTGCTCGAGATGACGGAGACGCTGCCGCCCGGTACCCCGGTGCCGCCCGAGCGCACCCTGGCCGCGGAGTTCGACACATCGCGCACGACCGTGCGCCAGGCCCTCCAGGAGCTGGTCGTCGAGGGGCGGCTCGAACGCATCCAGGGCAAGGGGACCTTCGTCGCCAAGCCCAAGGTCTCGCAGGCGCTGCAACTCACCTCGTACACCGAGGACATGCGCGCCCAGGGCCTGGAACCGACGTCCCAATTGCTGGACATCGGCTATGTCACCGCCGACGACTCCCTCGCCGGGCTGCTCGACATCTCGGCCGGCGGCCGGGTACTGCGCATCGAGCGGCTGCGGCTGGCGAGCGGCGAGCCGATGGCGATCGAGACGACGCATCTGTCCGCCAAGCGCTTCCCGGCGCTGCGCCGGTCGCTGGTCAAGTACACCTCCCTGTACACGGCGCTCGCGGAGGTCTACGGCGTCCATCTGGCCGAGGCCGAGGAGACCATCGAGACCTCGCTGGCCACACCGCGTGAGGCGGGGCTGCTCGGCACCGACGTGGGCCTGCCGATGCTGATGCTCTCCCGGCACTCGCTGGACCGGGACGGCCAGCCGGTGGAGTGGGTGCGGTCCGTCTACCGGGGGGACCGCTACAAGTTCGTGGCGCGGCTGAAGCGCCCGCAGGACTGAGGCCGCCCCGCAGCATCCGCCCAAAGGGTTCCGCTCCTCGACGACGTCACCTAGATTTCCTGCGCGCTACATCGGTGATCAATAGATCGATGATCCATGAGTCGTTGGTCGATGGGGACGGAGCTCCAGATGTCGAATCAGCCGGATGTGAGCAGGAGCGCTGTGGTGACGCCGTTACGCGTCGCCATCGCCCTGTGTCTTTCAGCGCCGTTTGTCGCGATGCTGTGGGTCGGCTCCTACGCCAGAACCGACCCCGCCTTCATCGGTATCCCGTTCTTCTACTGGTACCAGATGCTGTGGGTGCTGATCTCCACCGCCCTGACGCTGACCGCGTACCAGCTGTGGAAGCGTGACCAGCGCGCCCGCGTCGGCCGGAAGGGCGGTGCGGAGCGATGAAGGACGGCGTGAACGGCGTCGCGCTCGGCGTCTTCATCTTCTTCTTCCTGGCCGTCACGGTCCTGGGCTTCCTGGCGGCGCGCTGGCGCAAAGCCGACAACGAGCACAGCCTCGACGAATGGGGCCTCGGCGGCCGGTCGTTCGGCACCTGGGTCACCTGGTTCCTGCTCGGCGGCGACCTGTACACGGCCTACACCTTCGTGGCCGTGCCCGCGGCGATCTACGCGGCCGGTGCCTCCGGCTTCTTCGCGGTGCCGTACACCATCCTGGTCTACCCGCTGATCTTCACCTTCCTGCCGCGGCTGTGGTCGGTCTCGCACCGCCACGGATACGTCACGACCTCGGACTTCGTGCGCGGCCGCTTCGGTTCGAAGAGCCTGTCACTGGCGATGGCGGTCACCGGCATCCTGGCGACCATGCCCTATATCGCCCTCCAGCTGGTCGGCATCCAGGCGGTGCTGGACGTGATGGGGGTGGGCGGCGGTGACGACACCAACCGGTTCGTGAAGGACCTGCCGCTGCTGATCGCCTTCGGCGTGCTGGCGGCGTACACCTACTCGTCGGGGCTGCGGGCGCCCGCCCTGATCGCGTTCGTGAAGGACACGCTGATCTACATCGTCATCGCGGTGGCGATCATCTACATCCCGATCAAGCTGGGCGGCTTCGACGCGGTCTTCAGCAAGGCGGGCGAGGCGTTCAGCCAGGTCAACCCGGCGACCGGCAAACCGCGCGGGGCCCTGGCGCCACCGGAGGCGGGCCAGTGGACCTATGCCACCCTGGCCCTGGGCTCCGCGCTCGCGCTGTTCATGTACCCGCACTCGATCACCGCGACCCTGTCGTCCAGGAGCCGTGAGGTGATCCGCCGCAACACCACGATCCTGCCGATCTACTCGCTGATGCTGGGGCTGCTGGCGCTGCTGGGGTTCATGGCGATCGCGGCGGGGGTCAAGGTCGACAACGGGCAGCTGGCCATCCCGCAGCTCTTCGAGAACATGTTCCCGGACTGGTTCGCGGGCGTGGCGTTCGCGGCGATCGGCATCGGGGCACTGGTGCCGGCGGCCATCATGTCCATCGCGGCCGCGAACCTCTTCACCCGCAACATCTACAAGGACTTCATCAACCCGGCCGCCACCGCCCGTCAGGAGACCAGGGTCTCCAAGATCGTGTCGCTGCTGGTGAAGGTGGGCGCCCTGGTCTTCGTCCTCACCATGGACAAGACGGTGGCCATCAACTTCCAGCTGCTCGGCGGCATCTGGATCCTGCAGACCTTCCCGGCCCTGGTCGGCGGTCTGTTCACCCGCTGGTTCCACCGCTGGGCACTGCTGGCGGGCTGGGCGGTCGGCATGGTCTACGGCACGGTCGCCGCGTACGGGGTCGCCTCCCCGACCCAGAAGCACTTCGGGGGCTCGGCGAAGGAGATCCCGGGCATCGGTGAGATCGGTTACATCGGCCTGACCGCGTTCGTGCTGAACGTCGTGGTCACCGTGGTGCTGACCTTCGTCCTGAAGGCCCTCAAGGCCCCCGAGGGCGTCGACGAGACCAGGCCGGACGACTACACGGCGGACGCGGGCGACCCGCACGTCCAGGTGGAACTGCCACCGGCCACCGCCGGGTCTTCCCACTAGTGCCTGTCGGGGCACTAGGTGCGAGGCGTCGGGCCGTCGGTGGAATCCGGCGGCCCGACGGCATTCCGGTCGTGCAGACTCGGCCGTATGGACATCATCATCAGACCGGCCACCCCCGACGAGTACGAGACCCTCGGCGAGATCACCGCCCGGGCCTACCTCCGGGACGGACTGCTCGACTTCGGGGACGACGACGCCTATCTGGGTGAGCTGAGGAACGTCGCCAAGCGGGCCGCAGCCGCCGAGGTGCTGGTCGCCGTCGAGCGGGACCGGGTGCTCGGCGGGGTGACCTTCGTGCCGGACGGCGGACCCATGGCCGACATCGCCGGCCCCGGGGAGGCCGAGATGCGGATGCTCGCCGTCGACCACGCCGCCCGCGGGCGCGGGATCGGCGAGGCCCTCGTGCGCGCCTGTGTGGAGCGCGCCAGGGCCGTGCCAGGGCAAAGGGGCCTGGTGCTGTCCACCCAGCGCTCCATGCACACCGCCCACCGCATCTATGAACGCCTCGGATTCACCCGCTCACCGGACCGCGACTGGAACCCTCTGCCCCACCTGGACGACCTCACCCTTCTCACCTATCAGTTGACACTCTGACACACTCCGGAACCGATGCGGCACAACATCTGGGGGTGCCACCGCGACCCGGCACAAGATGTATGCTCGTGCTCGCTGTCGCCGCAGGGGAATCCGGTGCGAATCCGGAACTGTCCCGCAACGGTGTACTTGTGCGTGTTCGCCCCCGAGGTGTGCGCCCGAGCGTCAGTCCGAGGACCTGCCGACAGCGCGCCCGGCCGTCCGGCCCGGGCGCTGCCGTCCGGGCCTCGTGGAGTGGGCCGGCGGACACGACGCCGCGCGCGCTCGTGGCTGCCCCCTGCCCTCCGCCGGGCCCCGTGCCGAGCGAGGGAGAGCCCCACGTGACCATCGCGCCAGCCGATCCGGCTTCAGCGACACCGTCCATGACGTCGACGGTGGCAGACGGTCCCGGTACCGCACTGCTGCGGACCCTGACCGAGCTGACCGCCGACCTCCCCGACGCCGACCCCGGCCGGGTCGCCGCCGCCGCGCTGCGCGGCCGGTCCGCCCGTGCGGACGAGGCGGAGCTGCGCGAGCTGGCCACGGAGGCCGCCGCGGGACTCATCTCCGAGGACCCCGCCTACTCCCGGCTGGCGGCCCGGCTGCTGACGATCGCGATCCGGGCCGAGGCCGCCTCGCAGGGCGTCGCCTCCTTCACGGGCTCCATCTCCGTCGGGCACCGCGAGGGCCTGATCGCCGACCGCACCGCGGAGTTCGTGCGCCTGCACGCCTCCCGCCTGGACGCGCTGATCGACGAGGGGGCCGACGACCGCTTCGGCTACTTCGGCCTGCGCACCCTGCACAGCCGCTACCTCCTGCGGCACCCGATCACCCGCAAGGTCATCGAGACGCCTCAGCACTTCATGCTGCGGGTGGCCTCCGGCCTCGCCGAGGACGACAGCGCCCGTGCCGTGGACGAGGTCGCCGCGCTCTACGGGCTGATGAGCCGTCTGGACTATCTGCCCTCCTCCCCCACCCTCTTCAACTCCGGCACCCGGCACCCGCAGATGTCCTCCTGCTATCTGCTGGACTCCCCGCTGGACGAGCTGGACTCCCTCTACGAGCGCTACCACCAGGTCGCCCGCCTGTCCAAGCACGCCGGCGGCATCGGCCTCTCGTACTCCCGCATCCGCTCCCGCGGCTCCCTGATCCGGGGCACCAACGGGCACTCCAACGGCATCGTCCCGTTCCTGAAGACCCTGGACGCCTCGGTCGCCGCGGTGAACCAGGGCGGGCGCCGCAAGGGTGCCGCCGCCGTCTATCTGGAGACCTGGCACTCCGACATCGAGGAGTTCCTGGAGCTGCGCGACAACACCGGCGAGGACGCCCGCCGTACGCACAACCTCAATCTGGCGCACTGGATCCCGGACGAGTTCATGCGCCGGGTCGACTCCGACGGGACCTGGTCGCTGTTCTCCCCGTCCGATGTGCCGGAACTGGTCGACCTCTGGGGCGAGGAGTTCGACGCCGCCTACCGCAAGGCGGAGGCGGCGGGCCTGGCGAAGAAGACGATGCCGGCCCGGGACCTGTACGGCCGGATGATGCGCACCCTCGCCCAGACCGGCAACGGCTGGATGACCTTCAAGGACGCCGCCAACCGCACCGCCAACCAGACGGCCGAGCCGGGCCATGTCGTGCACTCCTCCAACCTCTGCACGGAGATCCTGGAGGTCACCAACGACGACGAGACCGCGGTCTGCAACCTGGGCTCCGTCAACCTGGGCGCGTTCGTCGACCCGGCGAAGGACGACATGGACTGGGAGCGGCTGGACGCCACCGTGCGCACCGCCGTCACCTTCCTCGACCGCGTCGTCGACATCAACTTCTACCCGACCGAGCAGGCCCGGCACTCCAACGCCCAGTGGCGTCCCGTCGGCCTGGGCGCCATGGGTCTGCAGGACGTCTTCTTCCAACTGCGCCTGCCCTTCGACTCCCCCGAGGCCAGGAAGCTCTCCACCCGGATCGCCGAGCGCATCATGCTCGCCGCCTACGAGGCCTCCGCCGACCTCGCCGAGCGCAACGGCACGCCGCCCTCCTGGGAGAAGACCCGCGCGGCCCGGGGCGTGCTGCACCCGGACCACTACGGCGTCGAGCCCACCTGGCCGGAGCGCTGGGCGGCCCTGCGGGAGCGCGTCGCGACCGTCGGCATGCGCAACACGCTGCTGCTGGCCATCGCCCCGACCGCGACCATCGCCTCCATCGCCGGTGTCTACGAGTGCATCGAGCCGCAGGTCTCCAACCTGTTCAAGCGCGAGACCCTGTCCGGTGAGTTCCTCCAGGTCAACTCGTATCTGGTGAAGGACCTCAAGGCGCTCGGCGTCTGGGACGCCCGCACCCGTGAGGCGCTGCGCGAGGCCAACGGCTCGGTGCAGGACTTCGTCTGGATCCCCGAGGACGTACGGAAGCTGTACCGCACGGCGTGGGAGATCCCGCAGCGCGGCCTGATCGACATGGCGGCCGCCCGGACCCCGTATCTGGACCAGGCCCAGTCGCTGAACCTCTTCCTGGAGACGCCGACCATCGGCAAGCTCTCCTCGATGTACGCGTACGCCTGGAAGCAGGGGCTGAAGACGACGTACTACCTGCGCTCGCGCCCGGCGACCCGGATCGCCCGCGCCGCCCAGGCGCAGCCCACCATCCCCGTCCAGCAGGTCGCCGACCCCGACGCCGTGGCCTGCTCCCTGGAAAACCCCGAGACCTGCGAGGCCTGCCAGTGATGAGCGACCGTCCCTCCCGAAACCAGAACCTCCTCGATCCGGGCTTCGAGCTGACCCTGCGTCCCATGCGCTATCCCGACTTCTACGAGCGCTACCGGGACGCCATCAAGAACACCTGGACCGTGGAGGAGGTCGACCTCCACTCCGACGTCGCCGACCTCGCCAAGCTGAGCCCGGGCGAGCAGCACCTCATCGGGCGCCTGGTGGCCTTCTTCGCGACCGGTGACTCGATCGTGGCCAACAACCTGGTGCTGACGCTCTACAAGCACATCAACTCCCCCGAGGCGCGGCTGTATCTGTCCCGCCAGCTCTTCGAGGAGGCCGTCCACGTCCAGTTCTATCTGACCCTGCTGGACACCTACCTCCCGGACCCGGAGGACCGTGCCGCCGCCTTCGCGGCCGTGGAGAGCATCCCCTCGATCCGCGAGAAGGCGGAGTTCTGCTTCAAGTGGATCGACTCGGTCGACAAGATCGACCGGCTGGAGTCCAAGGCCGACCGCCGGCGTTTCCTGCTCAACCTCATCTGCTTCGCCGCCTGCATCGAGGGCCTGTTCTTCTACGGGGCCTTCGCCTACGTCTACTGGTTCCGCAGCCGGGGCCTGCTGCACGGCCTGGCCACCGGGACCAACTGGGTGTTCCGCGACGAGACGATGCATATGAGCTTCGCCTTCGACGTGGTCGACACCGTGCGCAAGGAGGAGCCGGAGCTCTTCGACGACGAGCTTCAGCAGCAGGTCACCGACATGCTGCGGGAGGCGGTCGAGGCCGAGCTGCAGTTCGCCCGTGACCTGTGCGGTGAGGGCCTGCCGGGCATGAACACCGCCTCGATGCGGCAGTACCTGGAGTGCGTCGCCGACCAGCGTCTGACGCGCCTCGGCTTCGCCCCGGTGTACGGCTCCGAGAACCCCTTCTCCTTCATGGAGCTCCAGGGCGTCCAGGAGCTGACCAACTTCTTCGAGCGGCGTCCCTCGGCCTACCAGGTGGCGGTGGAGGGCACCGTCGACCTGGACGAGGACTTCTGACCGGCGGTCCGCCGAACACCCCCCGGCGCACGTCCGGATGACCCTCGGGTCATCCGGACGTGCGCCGCACGGTCATCGCGGCACGGCCCTCAGCAGCAGCCTGCGCGGACGCAGCGTGATGCCGATACGGGGCCCGTCGTCGGAACCCGGCACCTGCTCGAAGCGGAAGGCGGAGGCCACCACCCCCACGATCAGGGTGAGTTCGGCCATCGAGAAGTGGTCGCCCGGGCACTTCCGGTTGCCCACGCCGAACGGGGCCATGGCGTACTTGGGGACGTCCTTGGAGCGCTCGGGCAGCCAGCGGTCGGGGTCGAACGCCTCGTGCCGTCGGTAGGACCGGGGATCGCGCTGGATCGCGTACGGGCTGTACACCACGTCCGAACCGGCCGGAATGCGATACCCGCCGAGTTCGGTGTCGGCCACCGCCCGCCGCGTCAAAATCCATACGGCCGGGCGCAAACGCATTGCCTCCACGATGACATTCGCGGTGTGCGTCAGCTTCCGGACGTCCTCGAATGCCATCCTCCGGTCGCCCACGACGGTTTTCACCTCGTCGCGGATCTTGTCGGCCTGCTCCGGGTGATCCGCGAGGACATGGAGCAACGACATGACCATGGAGCCCACCGTTTCGCTGCCGGCGGTGACTATCGCGACGACCTGGTCGTGGATCTCCTGTTCCCCGATGGGCTCCCCATTCTCGTCCTTCGCCTCCAGCAAAGCCGTCAGCAAATCGTCCGGTTTTTGACCGGATGCCCGGCGGTCGGCGATGATCTCATCGACCAGCAGATGCAAATCGGCCAATGCCCGGTTGAATTCGCGGTTCGCCGGGAGCGGCAGGCGGTACAGCGGCCCCAGCGGCACGACCATGCGCTGGTACATGCCGCTGAAGAGCGTGGTGAGCGCGGCGCAGATGCGGTCGGCGTGGGCGTCCATGTAGCCACCGCGCATCAGACAGCGGGCGACGACGCGGACGGCCACCCGGAAGGCCTCCGAGGTGGCGTCGACGGTCTCCCGGGAGCCCCAGCGCTCCACCAGCGCATGTGCCTCCTCCGCCATGATCGGCCCGTAGCCGGGGATGGCGTCCAGCCGGAAGGCGGGCTGGATCGCCCGCCGCTGGCGCCGGTGCAGCGGCCCGTTGGTGGTGGCCACCCCCTGCCTGCCGAGCAGCCCCTCGAGGGACTCCCACAGCGCGCCGCCGATGTGGTAATCCGTGCTGAGGGCGAGGGCCCCCGTGAGTTCCGGGGTGGTGACGGCGTACACCGTCTTCGGCCCCAGCCTCAGCCGTACCACGTCGCCGTCGTCCCGCAGCCGGCTCAGCAGGCCCAGGGGGTCGCGGGCCAGCTTCCAGCCGTGGCCGAGGCCGGGCAGTCCGCCCGCGGCGAGCGGCGGGACACGCGGGTCCGCCGGGGGCCCGGACGGTGCGGGCACCCCCTGGTCGAGCGTGGGCGGGGAGGGGGAGGAAGCCGGGGACGGGGAGGACGGTTCCACGGTCATCGGTCACCTGTCGCTTCGTTGTTGACATAGGGGGGCGTCGAGCGGTCGTCCCAGCTGTCGACCATGTACCGGCCGGACTCGTGGTGGAACCAGTACACAGTGCTGAACCAGTTCCGCATATTCATGGCGATGTCCTTCACCACGGCGCTCAATTCCCTGCCGGGTACGGTCCCATCGGTCAGACGGTCGGCGAACCGCAGCATCTCCTCCTCCGCGACAAGGAATTCGGATACGCATTCCCCGACCCGTCTCCTCACTTCCCCGACGGCTTCTTCGAGGGTTAATCCTTCGTGGTGGATGAGACTGATCCCGAGATTGTGGACCTCATCCCCCGCTATTTCCTTGGGGAGTGAGCACAGGTCGTTGTACCAGGCCGCGAATTCCTGGCTCAGCAGCGCCGCCCGCCGATATGCGGGATGTTTCCTCACGAAGTCCGGCAGTTCATGTCCCGCGACGGGTTCGAGCAGATCGGTCCAGATCCAGTGCGCGAAGGTGAGCCGGCGGAGTTCCAGGTACTCCTCGACCGTCGGGACGGTTCCGGTGGTGCGGTTGTCGAACTCCCGGTCGTACGCCTCGATCACCGCACGGAAGTGCCGGGCGAAGCGTGCGTTCCAGCTCGGCCCGAGGAACGAGTACAGCCGCCCCACACTGTCCGCGAACCCCGCGACCAGGGGATCCGGGTGGTGCAGATGGTCCTCGGGGGCGTCCAGGGCGGTGTGCAGCCGGTGCGTCAGCCGCCGCCAGGCGGCGGGCCGCCGGTGGACGATGTCACGGTCGTGACGGTCGTCCCAGACGAAGAACCATGCGCTGTAGTCCGCTATCGCCTGGAGGACCTCGTCGGGGGCTCCGAGGTAGTAGCCCGCCATGAGGTCGGTGTAGCACAGACCGTCGGCGTACTCCTCGACCTTGTCCGCCGGCATCAGCCGCTTTTCCAGCAGCCAGGAACGTGTGTTCTCCTGCAGTCGGGGCCAATACGGGTGGAGTCGACGGGTGAAGTCGGTCTCGATCACCGGCACCCTCAGTGCCGGTGGAACCGTGACCGCGGTCACCGTCGATGTAGTGCTGTGTGGGAAAGCTGGCACGAACAAACCCCTCTCAGCAGTCGGTTGACGCCACGCCCCTCCCGTCGTGCCGGGCGTGCGCCGTCGCGTATCCCGTGCTTTCCATTCAGCACTACAACTCACCTGACTGGGAATGGATTTGGCTCACTCTCTACCCGACGGAGCCGAGAATCTGCGGTGGCCGACGCGACGGGGATCGGTCTGTCCGTACAGAGGAGCGAATACGCACCGCACACATGAACGACGCCCGGTCGGGAGGGGTCCCGCCGGGCGTCGTCGTGAAGCGTTTCTCAGTCGTTGGCCACCACGGGGTAGCGCGGCTCGTTCTCGGCCATCTGCCGCAGGGCGTCCTTGCGGTCGCGCTTGGAGAGCCGGTCGATGTAGAGATAGCCGTACAGATGATCCGTCTCGTGCTGCAGACACCGGGCGAAGTAGCCGGTGCCCCGCACCTTGACCGGGTTGCCCTTCTCGTCCTGACCGGTCACCTCGGCGTAGTCGGGGCGGGCGAGCGAGGCGTAGGCGGTCGGCACGGACAGGCAGCCCTCGTTGCTGTCGTCCAGTCGGCGCCGGTCGGCGGGCAGGTCGACGAGCCGGGGGTTGCAGACCACCCCGACGTGCCGGACGCCCTCGTCGTCCTGGCAGTCGTAGACGAAGACCTTGAGATCGACACCGATCTGGTTGGCGGCCAGGCCCACGCCCTCGGCGGTGCGCTGGCTGGCGAACATGTCCGCGACCAGGGTCTGGAGCTCCGCACCGAAATCGGTGACGTCCTTGCACTCCTTGTGCAGCACCGGGTTCCCGACGACCGTGATCGGCCGGGAGGTGCCGCGCTCGCGCCAGGCGGACTCGCGTTCCGCCGCGCCCTCGGCGTCGTTGAGGAAGCCCTCGTCGTCCACGGGGAGCACTCCCGCGTGCTGCTGATCAGTGTCCTGCTGCGCCATGACCGACGTATGCCTTCCTGCAATCTGTGGTGAAACCTGCGCGTACAGCCTACGGCGCGTGCCCGGCCGCCTCGCCGAGATCCATTACCGGAGCGGACCGGAGCCCGCTCAGCAGACCTCTTCGAGGTCCCGCCAGTCCCGGGAGTCCGGGCTGTCCGCGACCCAGCCGTCGAGGAGCCCGCGCACCAGCGAGGCGGGCGCCGCGATGCCGCACTCGCGCTCGGGCACCCACAGCTGCCCGTCCGTGCGGTGCCCCAGCGGCCCCGGGTGCCCCGGCACACTGCGGTCGTGCGGGTCCAGATGCTCGCCGTCGCCCTCGTCGGAGGGCATCCGGGACTCGGAGCAGGGACGACACAGCAGCCGCACGGACGAGGACCAGTCCTCGGCTGCGAAGCCGGCGTCGGCGGCCAACTGCTCCAGGGCGTCCCGGTCGTCCTCGGTCGCGGCCTCCAGCAGGACCACCCAGGTGGGCACCGGCGAGGGCGCCCACAGCTCGATCTCGTCGAAGACGGGGTACGCGTGACCGGCGGCCGTGGTGCGCTCACCGTGCGGTACGCCGTCGTGCAGCACGACCTCGCCCCAGCGGCGCCCGGAGGACGGCAACGGGACGGAGAGCACCTCGATGCGGGCCGGGTCCAGCCTGCGCCCCCACACGACCTCGGCCTCGCCCTCCGGCGACAGCCGCACGGCCGCGCTGCCCAGCTCCATCCCGGCGGGCTCGTCGAAGACGGAGCCGCCCTGCCCCGCTCGCGGCCGGGAGGGGAGCCCGGGCACCCTCAGCCCGTACGCCTGCCAGGCGCGCCGGGCCAGCGGCCAGTCCTGCAGGGCGGTGGCGGCGATGCCCACGTTCCACCAGTCGGGAGCCCCGGTCTCCCGGTCGAGCAGGGCCACGGCGCGCAGCCCTGCGGCGCGGGCCTGCTCCCAGTCATGGCGGAACTTGTGCAGCAGGGCGAGGTTGAACCAGGACTCCGACAGCCAGGGCTCCAGATCCGCGGCACGGGTCAGCAGCGCTCCCGCGTCCTCGTAGCGGCCGTCGCCCATCAGCGTGAACGCGCGGTCGGTGGCCTGCCGCCAGGAGGCGGAGGGCCGGTGCCGTCCCTTGCCGAAGATCCTCACGATTCCCGCCTGCCAGTCCCTTGCGATTCCCGCCTGTTGAATCCTTGACGTCCGCGGAGACCACGGGCCGAGAGTGCCCCCGGCCACCCTCTCCTCGCATCCAACCACGTACCGCCGGACGGGCGCTCCTTACCCATCGGTCACCCCGACGCCGGCACGACGCATCACCCGGGGCAGGGGGTGGGTGCGGGTACGGGTGGGCACCGTGGTGCACGAGGGCCTCACCCAGGGGGGTCCCCACATGAGCGAGGCCGGAGAACGGGAAGCGGCCGGGACCGGCAGGGCGGCCCCTTCAGGCGCCGGAGCCCGGCGGAAGCCGGTCCGGCGGGACGGTGGAAAGGGGGTCCGTGGGTCCCGGGACCCACGGACGAGGGGATGCTGACGGCGACGACGCACCAGGGTCGATCGGACGCTCCCGAACCGGAGTTCAGGACTCCTGCGGGGTCGCGGTCACATCGTGCTCGGGCACCGTCTGGCCCGAGCGGATCAGGTCGAGGCGGCCCATGACCTTGGCCCTCAGGTCGCTCGGCACGTCGTCATGCCCGCAGCACCGCTTGACCAGCTTCTTCACGGCCTGTTCGAGCCCGTACTTCTCCAGGCACGGCGAGCATTCCTCGAAGTGCTGCTGGAACTTGGAGCGGTCCATGTCCGGCATCTCGCTGTCGAGGAACTCGTAGAGATGGTCGAGGACCTCACTGCAGTCCGTCTCGTGCGGCTCTCCGCAGCTCATGAGCCCGAGCCTTTCGCTTCGTTCGACTCTCCGGCGCCGGCCGGGACCAGCCCGCGATCACGGGCGTAGTCCTCCAGCATGCCGCGCAGTTGACGGCGGCCCCGGTGCAGCCGGGACATCACCGTACCGATGGGTGTCCCCATGATGTCGGCGATCTCCTTGTACGCAAAGCCCTCCACGTCCGCGAGATAGACGGCGATGCGAAATTCCTCGGGGATCGCCTGCAGCGCCTCCTTGACGTCCGAGTCGGGCAGGTGGTCGAGCGCCTGCGACTCGGCGGAGCGCAGACCGGTCGACATGTGCGACTCGGCGCGGGCGAGCTGCCAGTCCTCGATCTCCTCGGCCGCGCTGCGCTGGGGTTCGCGCTGCTTCTTGCGGTACGAGTTGATGAAGGTGTTGGTGAGGATCCGGTACAGCCACGCCTTGAGATTGGTGCCCTCACGGAACTGGTGGAAGGACGCGTACGCCTTGGCATACGTCTCCTGCACGAGGTCCTCGGCGTCGGCCGGGTTGCGGGTCATCCGCAGCGCTGCCGAATACATCTGGTCGAGGAACTCCAGCGCGTCGCGCTCGAAGCGCGCACTGCGCTGGGCGGACGACTCCGCGCCCGTGCCCCGGCCCTCGGGCTGCTCCGCCCGGCCGTTGTCGGTCCCTGCGTCGGTACCGGTGACCGGACCCACCTCCTCCAGCGACGTGGTGGGACCCGAACCGACCCCACTGGAATCGGAGGATAGACGAACATCCCTGCCCGCCGCCGCCCGAGCAGGGGCGGTTTTCGCCGCGTGCAGCACCGTCCAGTCCAGGTCGGAGCCGCCGCGGCGGGCCTCGAGGGGTGCCGCGCGCAGCGCGTCGTCGCCAGGACGGTGCTGGGCGACGGAAGGGCAGATGGTCGAACCCATGCGGCGGACTTCCTCTCGGGCTGGGGTGCGCGGCCGGCGCTGTCCGATTCCGTCAACAGCGGTCCGCCTCCCGGCATTCCCGGGAGTCACCCGAGTGACACGGTCCACTCCGTCACGGCACCGGTGATGATCTCCAGGGCACGCTCCTGGGTGAGGTCCGCGCGCCGGGGGACGGCGAAGCCGTGATCGGCGTACGGCACCTCCACGATCTCGTACGCCGGCCCGCCCGCCCCGCCCAGCGGGAACTCCGCCGGCCTGCCGAACGGATCGTTGCCGCCCTGGACGACCAGCGTGGGCAGGCCCGTGCCGAGCAGTTCGTCGGCGCGGGACTTCTCCGGCCTGCCCGGCGGGTGCAGCGGGAAGCTCAGCGCGAGCACGGCGACGGCACCGAGCTCGGCGGCCGTACGGCAGGCGACCCTGGCTCCGGCGCTGCGCCCGCCGGCGACCACGGGCAGCCCGGGGCCCTCCAGCACGGGCCACAGCCCGCGCCAGCCCAGGTCCAGCGTCCTGGGCGCGGGCGCCACCTTCTTCCCGGCGACCCGCCAGGGCTGCTCCACCAGGGCGACGCTCACACCGTGCGCGGGCAGCACCCGGGCCAGCGCCCGCAGATCCCGCGCCTCGACGCCCCCGCCCGCGCCATGGCCCAGGGCCAGCACGAGCCCGGGCCGGTCCGCCCGGTGCCAGGTGACACGGGCCGTCCCGGCGTCGGTCTCGACGGTCTCCGTGGTGTCGCTCGTCTCTGCCGCACCGGCTGCGTCCGCCATCGCCCTCACGTCCGTCGCGTCCGTCGCGTCCATCGCCCGGGTCGCATCAGAAGAGTGTGCCCTCTTCCGGGGCCTCGAGCTCCTTCAGCAGCTCCGGACCGTTGTTGCGGACGTTGCTGACCGCGGTGGACACCGGATACGCGCGCATCAGACCGGGCGGCGGCGGATCCAGCAGGGCCCTCAGCTCCTCGGGGTCCGTGCGGGACGGGTCGAGCCAGGCGTCCCAGCGGTCGGGGGTGAGCATCAGGGGCATCCGGGGGTGGATGGCGGACAGGGACCCCGGGCCGTCGTCCGGGGCCACGGCCAGCGGGGCGGTCTCCGCCTCGGTGGTGATCACCGAGCAGGTCACCCACCAGGCCCGTGGATGGTCGTCGGGCAGCGTCCGGTCCCGCCAGAACTCGTAGAGACCGGCCATCGCGAAGACCGAGCCGTCGGCGGGCAGCACGAAGTACGGCTGCTTGCGCGGCCGCTTCTTCCTGCCCTCGACCTCCAGCTCCCGCTCCTGGCTGCCGGTGACCCACTCGTAGTAGCCGTCGGCGGGCAGGATGCAGCGCCGGGCGGCGAAGGCCCGGCGGTAGGAGGGCTTCTCGTGCACGGTCTCGGCACGTGCGTTGATCATCCGGGCGGCGCCCTCCGGCGACTTCGCCCAGGACGGCACGAGGCCCCAGGTGAGCCGGCGCAACTGGCGAACCGGCCGCCGGTCGTCGGCGTCCTTCAAAGGGCGGTCCAGGATCGCGTGGACCTGCTTCGTCGGAGCCACGTTGTAGTCGGGCGCCAGTGTCTCCTCGGGCTCCCTCCCGCCGGCGCCCGACTCCGCTCGTACGGGAGGGGCCCCCACCTCGACGTCGAAGATTCCCGCGAGATCCTCGGGGCTGCGACTCGCTGCATACCGTCCGCACATGCCTGCCACACTGCCAGACCCGACCATCGCACCGGGAGCCACCTCCGACCATGGACAACCTCGCCTCGACCGGCCCGCTCTCACTGCCCGACCTCTGGGACCGGGTGACCGGCAGCCAGCCCCATCCCGATCTCTGGGTGGTGATCGCCACTCTGGTCGCCGCGCTCGCCGTCGTCGTCCCGCACGGGGCCTGGCGGATATCGCGCAACGCGGTCACCATCGCGCACGAGGGCGGCCACGGCCTGATCGCGCTGGTCACCGGGCGCACCCTCACCGGGATCCGGCTCCACTCCGACACCAGCGGCCTCACCGTCAGCCGCGGCAAGCCCCACGGCCTCGGCATGATCCTCACGGCCGCCGCCGGTTACACCGCTCCCCCGCTCCTCGGCCTCGGCGGCGCGGCACTGCTCGGCGCCGGGCGCATCACCCTGCTGCTGTGGCTGGCCACCGCGCTGCTCATCACGATGCTGCTGATGATCCGCAATGCCTACGGCGCGCTGACGGTGATCCTCACCGGGGGCACCTTCCTGCTGGTCTCCTGGCTGGCGGAGCCGCAGGTGCAGTCGGGGTTCGCCTATGCGGTGGTGTGGTTCCTGCTGCTCGGCGGGGTGCGCCCGGCCTTCGAGCTCCAGGCCAAGCGGTCGCACGGCGGCGCCCCTGACTCGGACGCCGACCAGCTCTCCCGGCTCACCCATGTGCCGGCGGGGCTCTGGCTCTTCTTCTTCCATGTGGTCTCACTGTGCTCACTGATGGGCGGCGCCCAGTGGCTCCTACGCCTGTGACCACCCGGAAGGGAAACTGCGCCCCAAAGGGGCGCGAGGAACTGCGCGACCAGCCCCGACAAACCCGCACCCACCCCACCGCCCCGCAGGCCCAGGAGGGAAGGCGCCCGACGGGGACGCGGGGAACTGCGCAAAAACCCCCGCCGCAAACCGAGCGCGCCCCGACACACCGGCCCACCCACGGGTGACCCACAGCCCCGCAGGCCCCCGGTGCCGATCAAGATCTGGTCCCAGGACCAGCCACTAAAGTGGGGCGCATGACCCTGAACCCCGCACACACCGCCCTCTGGCCCGCCCCGCACGCGAGCGGAGCCGTCGACGCGACGGTCCACGTGCCCGGGTCCAAGTCGGTCACCAACCGTGCCCTGGTGCTCGCCGCCCTGGCCTCCGAGCCCGGCTGGCTGCGCCGCCCCCTGCGCTCCCGCGACACCCTGCTGATGGCCGGCGCCCTGCGGGCGATGGGCGTCGGCATCGAGGAGGGGGTCGACCCCTACGGCTCCGGCGAGACCTGGCGGGTGATCCCGGCCGCGCTGCACGGCCCGGCCACGGTCGACGTCGGCAACGCGGGCACCGTGATGCGCTTTCTGCCCCCGGTGGCCGCGCTCGCGGACGGCCCCGTCCGTTTCGACGGCGACCCCCGCTCGTACGAACGCCCGCTGAACGGCGTGATCGACGCCCTGCGCGTCCTCGGCGCCCGTATCGACGACGACGGCCGCGGCGCGCTGCCGCTGACCGTGCACGGCTCCGGCGGTCTGGACGGCGGTCCGGTGTCGATCGACGCCTCCTCGTCCTCCCAGTTCGTCAGCGCCCTGCTGCTCTCCGCCCCGCGCTTCAACCAGGGCGTCGAGGTCCGCCACACCGGCGCGACGCTGCCCTCCCTGCCGCACATCCGTATGACCGTGGACATGCTGCGCGCGGTCGGCGCCCAGGTGGACACCCCGGAGTCGGGCGGCGAGCCCGGTGTCTGGCGGGTCACCCCGGGCGCCCTGCTCGGCCGGGACCTGACCGTCGAGCCGGACCTGTCCAACGCCCAGCCCTTCCTGGCGGCCGCCCTGGTGACCGGTGGCACGGTCGTCGTTCCCGACTGGCCGGCCCGCACCACCCAGCCCGGCGACCGGCTGCGCGAGATCTTCATCGAGATGGGCGGTTCCTGCACGCTGACCGAACGCGGTCTGACGTTCACCGGTTCGGGTGCCGTCCACGGCATCGATGTGGACCTGGGCGAGGTCGGTGAGCTGACGCCCGGCATCGCGGCGGTCGCGGCCCTCGCGGACTCCCCGTCGACGCTTCGCGGGGTGGCCCATCTGCGACTGCACGAGACGGACCGGCTTGCCGCGCTCACCAAGGAGATCAACGAGCTGGGCGGCGATGTCACCGAGACCGCCGACGGGCTGCACATCCGCCCGCGCCGTCTGCACGGCGGGGTCTTCCACACCTATGACGACCACCGCATGGCCACTGCCGGTGCGGTCATCGGCCTGGCCGTGGAGGGAGTGGAGATCGAGAACGTCGCGACCACCGCGAAGACGCTGCCCGACTTCCCCGACCTGTGGACCGGGATGCTCGGGGACTGACGGGCGGACTGGGATCATGCGCCGCTACGGCAAGCACACCGACGAGGACGACATCCGTACCCGCCCCAACCGCAGGGGCAACCGGCCGCGCACCAACATCCGGCCCAAGCACGAGGACGCGGCCGAGGGCATGGTGCTCACCGTCGACCGCGGCCGGCTGACCTGCCTGGTCGAGGGCCGTACGGTCATGGCGATGAAGGCCCGTGAGCTGGGCCGCAAGGCCGCGGTGGTCGGCGACCGCGTCGCCCTGGTCGGCGATCTGTCCGGGGCGAAGGACACCCTGGCCCGGATCGTCCGCATCGAGGAGCGCACCTCCCTCCTGCGCCGCACCGCGGACGACGACGACCCCTATGAGCGTGTGGTGGTCGCCAACGCCGACCAGCTGGCCATCGTCACCGCCCTCGCCGACCCCGAACCCCGCCCGCGTCTGATCGACCGCTGTCTGGTCGCCGCGTACGACGGCGGCCTGGAACCGTTCCTGGTGCTGACCAAGTCGGACCTCGCCCCGCCGGACAAGCTGCTGGAGCTCTACGGGGCGCTGGACATCCCGTATGTCGTCACCAGCCGTGACGAGCTGGAGAACGGCGATGCCGCCGACCGGGTGCGCGAGCAACTGGACGGCAGGGTCACGGCCTTCGTCGGGCACTCCGGAGTGGGGAAGACGACGCTGGTCAACGCGCTGGTGCCGAAGGACCGGCGGCGCATCACGGGCCATGTCAACGCGGTGACCGGCCGCGGCCGGCACACCACGACCTCGGCGCTCGCGCTGCCGCTCGGGGACGCGGACGGCTGGGTCGTGGACACCCCGGGGGTGCGGTCCTTCGGTCTGGCGCACATCGACCCGTCCCGGGTGATCCACGCCTTCCCCGATCTGGAGCCGGGCACCGAGGGCTGCCCCCGCGCATGCAGCCACGACGAGCCGGACTGCGCGCTGGACGCCTGGGTGGCCGAGGGACACGCGGACCCGGCGCGGCTGTACTCGCTGCGCAGGCTGCTCGCCACCCGGGAGCGGCGGGAAGGGGACTGACCTCCGTGTGGTTTGGGGTCCCGGCCCGCCGGTAAATGGTTACGGCACAGGCGTGATCCGACCAGTGGATGCAGTCGACGCGGGGACGCGGGAGGACGAGACATGGCGTGGCTGCTGGTCATCGTGGCCGGAATACTGGAGACCGGCTTCGCCGTCTGCCTCAAGCTCTCGCACGGTTTCACCAGGATCTGGCCCACCGTGGCATTCTGCTGTTTCGCCCTGGGCAGCTTCGGTCTGCTCACTCTCTCCCTGAGAAAGCTGGACGTGGGCCCGGCCTATGCGGTCTGGACCGGCATCGGCGCCGCCGGGACGGCCGTCTACGGCATGGTCTTCCTGGGGGATCTGGTCTCCACGCTGAAGATCGTCTCGATCACGCTGGTGATCGTCGGGGTGATCGGCCTGCAGCTGTCGGGCTCGGCCCGCTGAGCGGGACCGGACGTCAGCGCAGCTGCCTCGGCAGGGCATGGCGCACCAGCTCCGCGACCCGGCCCTGACCCGGCGGGGCCACCGCGCAGGACAGTGACAGCCGGACGACCAGCTCACAGGTGCGGGCCAGCTCCCGCACCTCCCCGGTGGCCGTCCCGGGGCCGGCCAGCGCGGCGACGGCCCGGTCCCGTACCAGCGCCACGAAGTCCGAGGGCGACGGCAACGGCCCGTCCGCCCTGCGCTGTGCGGGCACCGCCGAGGTGGAGGGCACCGCCGAGAGCGGCGGAGCGGGCAGCCTGTCGTCCCAGCAGCCGGTGAGCATGGCGCGCACCAGCACGTTCTCGCGGGCGGCGGCAGCGGTCCACTCGGCGGCCGCGGTCAGCCGCTCCCCCGGGTCCGAGGGGGCGGTGAGCACACGCTCGACGCCGGTCAGATAGCCGTCGGCCTCCCGGCGCACCAGGGCCCGGGCGAGCCCCTCCTTGCTGCCGAACTCGTTGTACAGCGTCTGGCGGGAGACCCGGGCCGAGGCGGCCACATCCACCATGCGCACGGAGGACCACGGACGGCGCAGGAGCGCCGCATAGGCGGCGTCCAGCAGGGATTCCCGCGCTGCGGGCATCATCGCCTCCTCGGGGCCGACGGCTCCGACGCACAGGTTCGACGGGCACCCCCGCACTGTCAAGGGTCCATGGCGGCGCCAGGGGCCGTCACCGGTCATCGCTCACGGTGAGCATACGACGGCGTCCGGTCACCGCGGAGGGGTGGGTCCCCCGAACCGCGGGGATCTCCCGGCAGTGTGGCCCTGGCCCCGACGGGGCGGCTACCGTTCGGTCATGCCCGACTATCTCGATGACCTGCGACTCGCCCATGTGCTCGCGGACGCCGCCGACGCCGCGACCACCGCCCGGTTCAAGGCCCTCGACCTCAAGGTGGAGACCAAACCGGACATGACGCCGGTGAGCGAGGCCGACAAGGCCGCCGAGGAACTGATCCGCGGGCAGCTGCGGCGCGCCCGCCCCCGGGACGCGGTGCTCGGCGAGGAGTACGGCATCGAGGGCACGGGGCCGCGCCGCTGGGTCGTCGACCCCATCGACGGCACCAAGAACTATGTGCGCGGGGTGCCGGTGTGGGCCACGCTGATCTCCCTCATGGAGGCGGGGGCCGGCGGCTATCAGCCGGTCGTCGGTGTGGTCTCGGCCCCCGCGCTGGGGCGCCGCTGGTGGGCCGCGAAGGGGCACGGCGCGTTCACCGGCCGCAGTCTGTCCTCGGCCTCCCGAATGCAGGTCTCGCGTGTCTCGACGCTGTCCGACGCGTCCTTCGCGTACTCCTCGCTGTCGGGCTGGGAGGAGCAGGGCCGGCTGAACGGCTTCCTGGATCTGACCCGTGCGGTCTGGCGCACCCGGGCCTACGGCGACTTCTGGCCCTACATGATGGTGGCCGAGGGCTCCGTCGACCTCTGCGCCGAGCCCGAGCTGTCGCTGTGGGACATGGCGGCGAACGCGATCATCGTGACGGAGGCGGGCGGTTCCTTCACCGGACTGGACGGACGCCCGGGCCCGCACAGCGGCAATGCGGCCGCCTCCAACGGGCTGCTGCACGACACCCTGCTCGACCACCTGAACGACCGGCACTAGGGCGTGCCGCCGGGCCCCGCCCACGCTCCGGCGCACCGGGGAGTGCCCTTGGACGTGGGACACGCGCCCCGCCTTGTCGACTCGCCCCGGTCCTGAGAAGCTGGGAGTCCCCCCACTTGTGAATGTGTGAAACACGGCGCAGGTGTACCGGCGGTGACGATCACCGTGGCCAGGACCCTGCGCCGGCGCGTCGCAGCGCGTCCCCAGGAGGTGGCTCCGTCCCATGCTTGTCCGTGACGCCATGACCACGGTGGTCCTCACCATCGGCCCCGCACACACCCTCCGCCAGGCGGCGGCCCTGATGTCCGCCCGCCGTGTCGGAGCGGCCGTGGTCCTCGACCCGGACTCCGGCGGACTCGGCATTCTCACCGAGCGTGACATCCTCAACTCGGTCGGGCTCGGCCAGAGCCCGGACATCGAGCGGGCCCACGCCCACACCACCACGGACGTCGTGTTCGCCGCGCCGTCCTGGACCCTCGAGGAAGCCGCGCGCGCCATGACCCACGGCGGTTTCCGGCATCTGATCGTCCTCGACCACGACGAGCCCATCGGCATCGTCTCGGTGCGCGACATCATCCGCTGCTGGACACCGGCGCGACAGCGTGTCCCGGCGGGGACCGCGTGGGGCGGAGCCTGACGGTTCGCTCCGTGCCCGGGACCACCGGTCGCCTCCGTCCCGGGCACGCGAGCGGGCCGGACCCCCCCACAGGGAGCCCGGCCCGTCCCCTACGACAAGCGGTGTCCAACCCGGTTCAGCCGCGCAGGGCCTGGACTGCGGCCTCCAGGCGCTTGCCGAAGTGTCCGTCGGCCCGACGGAAGTTGCTGATCGCGCGCTCGGCGATGTCGTCGCGCGACACCTTGGCGATGAAGCCCGCCAGGTTGCCGATCAGACGGCCCTTCTCGTCCTCCGACATCAGGCGGTAGAGGTTGCCCGCCTGCACGAAGTCGTCGTCCTCGGCGTGGGCCGGGGCCTCGTGGTCGCCGGTGCCGGCCGTGAAGTCCGCGCTCGGCTGCCACAGCGGCCGGTCCGTCTGGAACGGGCCGCCGAAGCTGTTCGGCTCGTAGTTCTTCGCGCCCTGGTGGCGGCCGTCGTACAGATGGCCGTCACGGGAATGGGTGCGCGCCTCGGTGGCGTGCGGACGGTTCACCGGCAGCTGGCCGGCGTTGATGCCGACGCGGTAGCGGTGGGCGTCGCCGTAGGCGAAGAGACGGCCCTGGAGCATCTTGTCCGGGGAGGGACCGATGCCCGGGACGAAGTGCGCGGGGCTGAAGACGGACTGCTCGACCTCGGCGAAGATGTTCTCCGGGTTGCGGTTGAGCTCCAGCCTGCCGATCTCGATCGGGGGGTAGTCCTCGTGCGGCCACACCTTGGTGAGGTCGAACGGGTTGAAGCGGTAGGCCGCCGCCTCGGCCGCCGGCATGATCTGCACCTGCACGGTCCAGCTCGGGTACTCGCCGCGCTCGATGGACTCGCGCAGATCGCGCTGGTGGGAGTCGGGGTCCTCACCGGCGAGCCTGTCGGCCTCGGCCTGGGTGAGGCTCTTGATCCCCTGGTCGGTCTTGAAGTGGTACTTGACCCAGAAGACCTCGCCGGCCTCGTTGTTCCACTGGTAGGTGTGGGAGCCGTAGCCGTTCATGTGGCGGTACGAGGCCGGGATGCCCCGGTCGCCGAACAGCCAGGTCACCTGGTGGGTGGACTCGGGCGACAGCCCCCAGAAGTCCCAGACGTTGTCCGCCTCCTGCGAGCCCGTGTACGGGTCGCGCTTCTGGGTGTGGATGAAGTCGGGGAACTTGATGGCGTCCTTGATGAAGAACACCGGGGTGTTGTTGCCGACGAGGTCGTAGTTGCCCTCTTCGGTGTAGAACTTCAGCGCGAAACCGCGGGGGTCCCGGACCGCGTCCGCGGCGCCGAGGTTGCCGGCCACGGTCGAGAAGCGCAGAAAGGTCTCGGTCTCCTTGCCGACCTCGGAGAGGAACGCGGCACGGGTGTACCGGGTGACATCGGCGGTGACCGTGAAGGTGCCGTAGGCGCCGGCGCCACGGGCGTGCACCACTCGCTCCGGGATGCGCTCACGGTTGAAGTGCGCCAGCTTCTCCAGAAGGAGCTGGTCCTGGACGAGAACCGGGCCGCCGACGCCCGCGGTCTCGCTGTTCTGGTTGTCGGCGACCGGTGCACCGGCCTCCGTCGTGAGCGGTCCCTGCGTCACGTCCGCCTCCTGCGTCATCGCCCAACCGTTCTTGTTCCTTAGCCAAAGCCGATCTCGATCCTACAATGGACAATGTCTAAGTCAAGCTGTGCTCCAAAGTCACATCGATTCGGGACCTGGTCCCCTTGCTGTTAGGCTGGTCTGTATGAGTGACCTGCTGGAACGGCTGCGCGGACGCGGATGGCGGATGACCGCGCAGCGTCGTGTCGTGGCCGAGGTTCTCGACGGCGAACACGTCCATCTGACGGCCGACGAGGTACACGCCCGGGCCGTCGTCAGGCTGCCCGAGATCTCCCGCGCGACCGTCTACAACACGCTCGGTGAGCTGGTGTCCCTCGGCGAGGTGCTGGAGGTCGCCACGGACAAGCGCGCCAAGAGGTACGACCCGAACGCGCACCGGCCGCACCACCACCTGGTGTGCGCCCGCTGTGGCGCGATCCGCGACGTCCATCCGACGGGCGATCCGCTCGCCGACCTCCCCGACTCGGAGCGTTTCGGCTTCACGGTCTCGGGCGTCGAGGTGACCTACCGCGGTCTGTGCCCCCACTGCGCGACGGCGTGATCACGACGTTTCTCGAGCCCCGGCCCCGCAAGGGCCGGGGCTTTTCGTCGCATACGGCGCTCGCGGGGCCATGTGCCTGACGGCCCGTCATGACACAGGATCCGTCATGAAGCAGGAGGCGCCGCCCACGGAATACCGGCTGTGAACGCGCCGAAGCCGGAATCCCATGGATTCCGGCTTCGGATCTTCAGTAGCGGGGACAGGATTTGAACCTGCGACCTCTGGGTTATGAGCCCAGCGAGCTACCGAGCTGCTCCACCCCGCGTCGATGAACGCAACATTACGTCAAGGGCTTCGGCAAAGGCAAATCACCGCGGGGCGGCCCCGGGTGCCCGGACACCTCACGCCGACAGCTCCTGCCGCAGCGCGTCCCGCAGCCGGGCCGCGCGCTCGGCCACCTCGGTGGGACCCAGCGAGACCGCCCGGTCCGCCCAGCGCTGCCCGTCCGCCAGCTCGCCGCGCCGCGCGCAGCCCAGGGCCAGGCGCAGCGCGGCCCGGCCGTGCCCCGCGTCCGCCGCCCGTGTCCACCACAGCGCGGCCTCCGGCTCGCTCCCCTCGCGCGCCAGCAGCAGGCCCAGATTGAACGCACCGTTGCGCGAACCGCCCTCCGCGGCCCGCCGGTACCACCGGGACGCCTCCACCACATCGCCGCGCGCGGCGGCCAGCATCCCGATCCGTACCTGTGCCCGCCGGTGCCCCTGCGCCGCCGCCCGCTCGTACCACTCCTCGTACTCGCTCTTCTCGTGCGAGGGTTCGCCCAGCTCATGGGCGGGCGCGGGCGGCCGGCGGGCGTCCAGCAGGGTGGCCAGCCGAAAGGCGGCCTCCGCGCTGCCGCCCCCCGCGGCGCACCGCAGATGCCGCTCGGCCGTCTGCTCGTCCCCCTGGCGCAGCCGCGCCATCCCGGCCTGGAGCGCGGCCTCGGTGTGTCCGGCGGCCGCAGCCCGCTCGTACCACCCCAGTGCCGTCGCCCCGTCGCCCCGCCCCGCGAAGAGGATCCCCAGGTTGAACGCGGCGTCCACGCTGCCGGCCTCCGCGGACTTGGAGAACCACGGCTCGGCGCCCGTCGTGTCGCCGCCCTGCAGCAGCGAGATGGCCAGCGCGTTGGCGGCCTCGCGATGCCCGGCGTACGCCGCCCTCCGGTACCACTGCTCGGCCTGGGCGGTGCGCCCCTGCTCGGCGCAGAGCAGCCCGAGGTTGTAGGCGCCGTTGACATCGCCGGCGTCCAGCGCCGCCCGGTACCACCGCTCGGCCGTCTGTGTCTCGCCGCGCTCGGCGTGCAGCGCGCCCAGCGCGTTCGCCGCGTTGCCGTCCCCCTCCTGTGCGGCGCGCAGCCACCAGTCGGCGGCGCTCTCGGTGTCCCCGGCGTCCCGCAGCAGGAAACCCAGCGCGCACGCCGCCCTCGGCTCCCCGTCCTTGGCGCTCGTCAGATACCAGCGCCCGGCCTCCCGGAGCGCGCCGCGCTTCTCCAGGATCGCGCCCAGATACAGCGCGGCCCGCCGGTGGCCCCGCGCGGCGGCCTGCCGGTACCACTGTTCGGCCTCGTCCGGCGCCGAGGGCCGGACGCCCTGGCCGCCGCCGGGCCGCCGGGCCCCCGGGGCCCTGAGGTCGAGCATCCGCGCCAGCCGGTAGGCGGCCTCACGGTGCCCGCGCTCGGCGGCGGCGCGCATCCAGCGCTCGGCGTTCTGGTCGCCGCGGTGCTCCAGCAGATCGGCCAGCGCATAGGCGCCGAGCGTGTGCCCCTGCTCCGCGGACTGCCGCAGCCAGTACTCGGCGGCGGGTTCGTCGCCCCGCTCGCGGTGGTGCCGCCCGAGCGCGTGCGCGGCCGCGGCGGATCCGGCGACGGCGGCGATCCGCCACCAGCCGGCGGCCTCCTCGGGGTAGCCGCGCTGATGCAGAAGGACACCCAGGTTGTTGGCGGCGGCGCGGTCACCCGCGGCGGTGGCGGCACGCAGCTGGGGTTCGGCCGCATCGAGATCGCCGCGGCGCAGCAGCATGGCTCCGAGGACGCTCATCGCCTCGACGCCACCGGCCTCGGCGGCGATGCGCTGGCGTTCCTCCTCGACCGCTTCGCCGGTCTCGTCCCGATCGACGGGTCGCACATTTCGCCCTGTATCGAGCAGAGCCGCCTTCTCCCCCATAACGTCCATCGTCGCACCACCCGCAACCTTGGTACACCCGGCGTACCGCAGCCCTTGAGGTCACTTCGGCGTTTTGTCGACATGCCCACAGAGAGACAAGTCAAACACAGAACGGGTCAACTCGACCTGTGGACACGGGTACTTCGCAGGAGTCGCCCGGATCACGTCCTGGGCCATGGGAGGTCGCGGGCGCACGCAAAGGGCCCGGATCCTTGATCAGGATCCGGGCCCTCGACTTCAGTAGCGGGGACAGGATTTGAACCTGCGACCTCTGGGTTATGAGCCCAGCGAGCTACCGAGCTGCTCCACCCCGCGCCGTTGTGATGCAACCGTACCACGGCGCGGAGGGGTGTTCGGCTCAGCCTCCGCCGGAGGCCTTCGAGCCGTCACCGGGTGAACCGCTGGGCGAAGCACTCGGCTTGTCACCCGGCGAACCGTCCGCCGGGGTTGACGAGGCGCCGTCCTTGCCGCCGGCACCACCGGTCTTGGACTGCGCCTCCTCGGCCTTCTTCAGCGCGGACTCCAGGTCCTTCTGCGCCTCGCCGTACGCGGGCCAGTCGGGCTGGGACTTGTTCAGGGCCTTCTGTCCCGCCTCGAAGGCCTTCTGTGCGTCCTCGAGGGCCTGCTGGACCGTCGGGTTGCCGGACGGCGGCGGGGTGCCGCTGTCCTTGTCCGGTGGCGGGGTGGTCGAACCCTCCGCTCCGAACACCTTGTTGAGCGCCTCGTCCAGGGTGTCCTCGAAGGCGGTGGTCCCTCCGTAGGTCACCAGCACCTTGCGCAGCAGCGGCATCTTCAGTTCGCCGCCGCGCACATAGACCGGCTCCACATAGAGCAGTCCTCCGTCGAGCGGAATGGTCAGCAGGTTGCCGTACTCGATCTCCGAGTCGCCGCCCCTGATGAGCCGGACGAACTCGGCGATGTTCTGCTGCGAGTTGGAGTTGAACTGGCTCTGCACCTGCTTGGGGCCGCCCACGGTCGTGCTCGTCGGCAGCTTCAGGATTCTGATCTGCCCGTAGCCGCTCTTGCCGGCCTCGGAGTCGACCGCCATGAAGGCGCTCAGGTTGTCCCGGCCGTTCGGGGTGAACGTCGTCGTCAGGGAGAACGCCTGCGACTGCTGGTCGGGCATCTTCATGCTCAGGTAGTACGGCGGCACCGCGTCACCCGACTTGTTGGTCGGGTCGTCCGGCACCTGCCACACCTCGCTGCCGCTGAGGAAGGTCTGGGCGTCCTTGGGCTCGACGTGGTACCGGGTCAGCAGCTCACGCTGGACCTTGAACAGGTCCTGCGGGTAGCGCAGATGGTCCATCAGCGCGGACGAGATGTCGCTCTTGGGCTCCACGGTGCCCGGGAACGCCTTCATCCAGGTCTTCAGGACCGGGTCCTCGGTGTCCCACTGGTAGAGCTTGACCTCGCCGGAGTACGCGTCGACGGTCGCCTTCACCGAGTTGCGGATGTAGTTGACCTGGTTCTGTTGGGCCAGCACCGCGCGCTGGGTGTTGGCCGCGGTCAGCGAGTCGGCCGTGGTGTCGCCGAGGGTCGTACGGGAGGCGTAGGGATAGCCGTTCGTCGTGGTGTACGCGTCGACGATCCACTGGATACGGCCGTCGACGATGGCCGGGTAGGCGTCGCCGTCGATGGTCAGCCAGGGTGCGACCGCCTCGACGCGCTCCTTGGGCATGCGGTTGTACAGGATCCGCGAGCCCTTGCCTATGGCGCCGGAGTAGAGGATCTGGGGCTCGTTGAACGCCACCGCGTACGCGGCCCGGTTGAGCGGGTCGGAGAGGCTGACCCCGCTCTTGCCCCGGTAGCTGGTGGTCTTCTCACCGCTGGCGTCCGGGTAGTCGATCTCCTTCTGGGGACCGCCGACGATCGAGTACGTGCTGGTCTTCTCGCCGTAGTAGATCCGCTGCTCATAGGTGGGCAGATCACCGGTCGACGGCAGATCGGACTCGGTGAAGACGGGCTGGCCGTTGGCGTCGGCGGTGGTGCCCTTGGCGGCGACCGCGCCGAAGCCGTGGGTGTAGCGGAAGTGGTTGTTGATCCAGTTCTGCTTCGGGATGCCCTGGAGGTTCAGCTCGCGCAGACCGATGACCGTGTCCTGGACCTTGCCGTCCTTGGTGTAGCGGTCGACGTCCAGGTTGGTCGGGAAGGCGTAGTACCCCTTCATCTGCTGGAGCTGCTGGAACGTCGGGGAGACCAGGTTCGGGTCCAGCATGCGGATGCTCGCCGTGGCGTCCGCCACGTCCCGCAGCTTGCTCCGGTCCTCGGTGGCACCCTCGCCCGGGTACTCGGTGACCTTGGCGTCGTCGATGCCGTAGGCCTTGCGGGTCGCCTCGATGTTCTTCTTGACGTACGGGGCTTCCTTGGCCTGCTCGTTCGGCTCGACCTCGAACTTCTGGACGAGGGCCGGGTACAGACCGCCGATGAGGATCGCCGAGAGCACCATCAGTCCGAAGCCGATGACCGGCAGCTGCCAGGTGCGCCGCCACAGGGTGGCGAAGAAGAGCAGCGCGCAGATGACCGCGATGCAGAACAGGATGGTCTTGGCCGGAAGATAGGCGTTGGCGTCGACGAACCTCAGGCCGGTCCAGTTGCCGGTGGCCTTGAAGTCACTGGACTTGACCGCGAGGCCGTACCGGTCGAGCCAGTAGGCGATCGCTTTCAGGGCGACGAAGACACCGAGCAGGACCGACAGATGCCCGGTCGCGGCGGCCGTGGCGCGCGCCCCCGGGGAGGTGACCCGCAGCCCGCCGTAGAGGTAGTGCGTCAGCGTGGCGGCGATCAGCGACAGCACCGCGGCGGCGAAGCCGAAGCCGAGCAGGAAGCGGTACCAGGGCAGGTCGAAGGCGTAGAAGGCGACGTCCAGGTGGAACTGGGGGTCCTTCTGGTGGAAGGGCACGCCGTTGACCCACATCAGCCAGGTGCGCCACTGGCTCGACGCCGAGGCGCCCGCGATCAGGCCCACCAGGGCGGTGATCCCGAGCAGCAGCCACTTCTTGTAGGGCGCGATCCCCATCCGGTAGCGGTCGAGGCTCTGCTGCTCCATCGACATGGCGCTCAGCGGAGGTCGCAGCCGGTGCGCCAGCCAGACGTTGAAGCCGACCGCGGCCGCCATCAGCAGACCGAAGACGAAGAAGAGCCCGATCTTGGTCCACAGCGTGGTGGTGAAGACGGACGAGTAACTCACCGACCGGTACCAGAGCCAGTCCGTCCAGAAGCCGGCGAACATCACGAACGCCATGCCGAGGACGGCGAGGACCCCCAGTGTCATGAGCAGGGTCCGGGCTCGCCGGGACGGGCGGCCCACTCTGATCCGTGGCCCCGTCGGGCCTCCGCCGCGGTCCGGCATCTGGAAAGCCAAGGTGCGCACCTCGAAGTTCGCTGTTGATTCTTCAGGCCCCCGTGAACGTGGACCGTGGACGAGGCCCCACGGTCGTGGAGCCTCACCTATGCAACTTACTGGCGCTTTACTCGGTTCCCGCTTCCGGGTGAGAACGAGGCAGGATTGTGACCATGTCCAACACACCCATGGCAGCGAACCCGCTCACCCGGGCCGTGCTCGAGATCGACGAGTACGCCTCCGGCCTCGGCTGGGACCAGCCCGCTCGCCTCTTCGCCCTCGTCGACACGGCACGCCTGCAGGCCGAGGAGCCCTCGCTCGCGGCCCAGCTCGGCCTGGAGGACGAGACCGCCACCACCGCTCTCACCCCGATCGAGCAGGACGAGATCCCCGCCGACCGCCCGCTGGACGAGTTCCTCGGGACCATCGCCTGGCCCGACGCGGTGGTGGGCTGTGCGCTGACGGTGGAGCGGCTGATGCTGCCGCCGTCCGCGGAGTCCCAGGTCCCCCAGGGTCTCAGCGGGAAGAAGCTGACCCGGTGGGTCGCCGAGCACCCCGAACGCCAGGAGGTGCGGATGACGGTCGCGGTCCTGCGGGACGGCGCGCGCGAGTCGGCGCTCCGGCTGCGCGAGAAGGACGCACCGGCGGAGGTGCTGACCGGTCCCGGCCTGGTCCCGGGCCTGGCGGAGGCGCTCTCGGCGACCTTCGCGGACTGAGGGGCGGCGCGGACACGACCCGGGCTTCCGGCCCCGGTCGTCTCCGGGCACGTCGCGGCGGCCCGGACGGGTCCCGGTCGGCTCAGGGCTCGGGCCGTAGGCGCGGCCCGGTCACGGCAGGGCGTGCCGTCAGCCCTTGACCGTGCACTTCGGCAGGTCGGCGGTCCGTCCGGTGCGGATGTCCTTGAGGGCGTTCAGGGCGTCCTCGATGGTGTTCACCTTGACCAGGGTGAGCCCCTCGGGGGTGTCCTTGGCGGCGGCCGCGCAGTTGTCCTTGGGCGTCAGGAAGTACTGGGCCCCCTTGTCGCGCGCACCGACGGTCTTCATCTCCACGCCGCCGATCGGCCCGACCCGGCCGTTGTCGTCGATGGTGCCGGTGCCGGCCACGAACTTCCCCCCGGTGAGATCGCCCGGGGTGAGCTTGTCGTAGATACCGAGGGCGAACATCAGACCGGCGCTGGGTCCACCGACATCGGCGAGCTTGATGTCGATGGTGAACGGGAACGTGTGATCGGTTCCGGCGGAGATCCCGACGATCGCCCGCTCCTGACCGCTGTCGTGGGACCTCGCCGTGGTGATCGCCACCTCCTTGGTGGCGGTGGCCGTCCGGTGCGCCTTCTCGGCGGCGGCCTGCTCCTTGGCCGGCACGATCGTGAACACGACATCGTCACCGGGCTTGTGCCGGGTGACCAGCTTGGCGACGTCGTCGGGCGCCTTCACGACCGTCCCGTCGACTGCCTTGATCACATCGCCCGCGTGCAGCCTGCCCTCGGCGGGGGATCCCTTGAGGACGGTGGCGACGATCACCCAGGACTGCACGGGGATGCCGAGCTCGTTGAGCGCGGCGACCTTGGCGCTCTCCTGGGACTGGCTGAACTCCTCGGCGTTCTCCTGGGTGGACTGCTCCTCGGTCTTTCCGTCCGGGTAGAGCGTGTCATGCGGGACGATCTTGCTGTCGGGTGCGAGCCAGCCATAGACGGCCTCGACCAGGTTCATCCGGTAGTTGGCGCTGGTGACCCGGACCGTGGTCATGTTGAGGTGGCCGCTGGTCGGATAGGTCTTGCGCCCGGCGATCTGCAGCACCGGCTCGCCGTCGTGCTTGGCGAGGGTGTTCACCGTCGGCCCCGGGGACATCTCCGAGTAGGGCACGTCGATGAGGAGTCCCGCGCACAGAAGCACGATCAGCATCAGAGTGGAGGCGAGCATCGTCGCGGTGCGGCGTGGCATGGAACGACAGTACGGGACCACCCTGTCAGCAGGCCGTCGGGGCCGTCCGCACAAGCAGGTGGCGCCCGGAATCCGGGCCGGGCTCAGCCGCGCGAGTGCGACTTCTCCATGGCCTCACGGAACCGCGCGTACCCCGCGAGCTCGGTGCCGTCACCCGCCGCCTCGCGATGGCGACCGGCCCAGCTTCCCCACAGTCCGGCACCGATCGCAGCCATGAACGGAATCAGCAACCAGGCGAGCGCCGCCATGCCGACCTCCCAACCCGATGAGTGACCCGCAGCTGACTGATCAGCAGATTAATACCGCAGTGTCAACGCTCACGCGGGGGGTGCGGTTACGCAACCGGAATCCGGGTGAAAGATTCAGCCGACGCCGCCGTTCCGGTCACCCGATCGGCGTCCTCGACGACGGCGCTACGCGCCGACCCAGTCCTCGGTCCCGTCCGAGAACTTCTGGTGCTTCCAGATGGGGACCTCGCGCTTGAGGTCGTCGATCAGTGCGCGGCAGGCATCGAATGCCTCGCCCCGGTGCGCACACGCCACCGCCACGACGACGGCGAGATCGCCGATGCTCAGGTCCCCCACCCGGTGCACGGCCGCGAGCGCCCGCACGGGATGGTTGGCGGCGATCTTCTCGGCGACCCGCCGCAGCTCCGCCTCGGCGCTCGGATGGCAGGTGTACCCGAGCGCGTCCACGGCGGCCCCGCCGTCGTGGTTCCGCACGGTCCCGACGAACAGCGCGATCCCGCCGGCGGCCTCGTGCCCGACCGCCCGGAAGACCTCGTCGACGGAGAGCGGGGTGTCCCGGACCGCGACCAGCCTGACGGGATCGTCCGTACCCCGCTCACCAGGGTGATCACTGTGGGATGTCATGCCCCCATCGTGCCGCACACTCCGGCGACGAGGAACCGGTGGCCCCCGGGGCGCCGGCACCGCCGGGACGTCGAGACCATCGGGGCGTCGAGACCGCCGGGAGGTCAGGGGCAGGTCGGGTGCCGGAGACAAGGAGGCGATCCGCCCGGCCCGAGCGCGAGGGCGGGGGCCTCAGATCCGCCGTCGTGCCTTCCGCGCAGGCCTCAGATCCGCCGTCGCGCCTTCCGCGCCCGCCGCACCACCGCGGCCGCGCCGAGCAGCGCCACCGTCGCGCCCGCGGCCCCCGCCGCCGTCGCGTCCTTGCGTCCCAGCCGCCGTCCGGCCACGGTGTGCCGCCCGGCCACCTCCTCCAGCAGCTCCGCGAGGACCTCCTCATTGGTCCACCGGGGACGCCACCCCGCCTCGTGCAGCCGGCTCCCGCTCACCACCCAGGGGTACATCGTGTACGCGAGGTCCCCGGCGGGCGACGGGGTGAGGCCGATCCGGTGCAGCCGGGCCGCGGCCCCAAGGGCGACCGCCGACGGCAGCTCCATCCGCCGGATCCCGCTCAGCTCCTCGACCTCCTCCTGCTCCAGCCACCCGTCGCAGCCGACCGCCAGTTCCCCGTCCACCTTCTCCAGGACGGCGTACTCCAGCGCACCGCACAGATCCTCGACATGGCAGAACTGCCAGGCCGGCCGCGACCCCGCCACCACCAGCAGCCGGGGCGACTCGAAGTAGCGGGTCAGCGCCGTGTCGGTGCCCCCGACCAGCACCGAGGGCCGTACGACGGTGACATTGAGGCCGGGATGGGCCCGCGGCGCCCGGCGCGCCAGCCGCTCGATCTCCAGCAGATCCCCGACACCGGTCGCCTCCGCCGTGGCCCGCAGCTCGGCGTCCTCGGACAGCGGCAGCTCGTTGTCCGGCAGCGCCCCGTACACCATCGCGGAGGTGCACAGCACCACCCGGTGCACCCCGGCCGCGGCGGCCGCGGTCAGCACGGTCTGCGTCCCGCGGACGTTGTACGCGGTGCGCGCCGCGGAGTCCGTCTCCAGATCGAGGTCGAGGGCGAGATGGACCACGACGTCCGCGCCCCGCAGTTTGTCCGCGATCGCCGGGTCCCGCACGTCCAGGATGTGCCAGTGCGCCGACGCGCACTCTCCGCGCCGCTCGTCGATGGCCACGACCTGCGCGATCTCGTCGCTGGCGGCCAGCCGCTCGGTCAGCAGCGCGCCGATGCCGGAGGCGGCCCCGGTGACCGCGACCACGGGCCCCCGGGTGCCGGAGGACTCACCGGCGCGCAGCGTCGCCGCCCAGGGGCGTTCGTCGGGGGACGTACGGGTCGAATGGTTTCGCGCTGCGCGAACCTGCGGATCTGGGGAACTCACCGGGCGTCTCCAGCGGTTGTCTTCAGTACCCGCGCGCAGCAGCGTGGGTACCAGGTGGCATCCATCCTGCCGCAGGCCAGGTGTCGGCGAAGCACTCAGGCTCGAACGGGCCGGGGTGTCTACGCTGGGTGGTGTTGTCGGGCAGCCAGCCGCCGGAAGGAACCGGTGGCCTTACCAGCCGAGGAATCCCGTGAGTGACACCCCATTCGGATTCGGCCTTCCGCCGGAGGAGCCGGAGAACGGCGACGAGGGCAAGAAGAAGGACCAGCAGAGCGGTGGTGGTCAGGGTCCGGCCAACCCGTTCGGTTTCGGGTCGACCGGAGCCGGCGCCGACAACCCGCTCGCCGCGATGTTCGGTTCTCTGAACCCCACCGACCTGGGCGCCGCCTTCCAGCAGCTGGGCCAGATGCTCTCGTACGAGGGCGGCCCGGTGAACTGGGACATGGCCAAGCAGATCGCCCGCCAGACCGTCGCCCAGGGCACCCAGGACGGCACCAAGGACGCCAGCGTGAGCCCCGGCGAGCGTTCCGCGGTCCAGGACGCCGTGCGCCTGGCCGACCTGTGGCTCGACGACGCGACCTCGCTGCCGTCCGGCGCGGCCTCCGCGGTGGCCTGGAGCCGCGCGGAGTGGGTCGAGGCGACCCTGCCCGCGTGGAAGGAGCTCGTCGACCCGGTGGCCGAGCGCGTGGGCGCGGCCATGGGCGACGTGCTGCCGGAGGAGATGCAGGCCATGGCCGGCCCGCTGATCGGCATGATGCGCTCGATGGGCGGCGCCATGTTCGGCACCCAGATCGGGCAGGCCGTCGGCGTGCTCGCGGGCGAGGTCGTCGGCTCGACCGACATCGGTCTGCCGCTCGGCCCGGCCGGGAAGGCCGCCCTGCTGCCGCTGAACGTCGAGGCGTTCGGCAAGGACCTGGGCGTACCGCAGGAGGAGGTGCGGCTGTACCTCGCCCTGCGCGAGGCCGCCCACCAGCGTCTGTTCGCGCATGTGCCGTGGCTGCGCTCCCATCTGTTCGGGGCGGTCGAGGGCTATGCGCGCGGCATCAAGGTGGACACGGCCAAGCTGGAGGACGTGGTCGGCCAGTTCGACCCGCAGAACCCCGAGGAGCTGCAGCAGGCGCTCCAGCAGGGCATGTTCCAGCCGGAGGACACCCCCGAGCAGAAGGCCGCACTGGCCCGTCTGGAGACGGCCCTGGCGCTCGTCGAGGGCTGGGTGGACGCGGTGGTGCACGCGGCCGCGAAGCCGCGTCTGTCGTCCGCGGACGCGCTGCGCGAGACGCTGCGTCGCCGCCGCGCCACCGGGGGACCCGCCGAGCAGACGTTCGCCACGCTGATCGGTCTCGAGCTGCGTCCGCGCCGGCTGCGGGACGCCTCGCGTCTGTGGGCCTCGCTCACGGACGCGCGCGGGGTGGACGGCCGGGACGGCCTCTGGGCCCACCCGGACATGCTGCCGACGGCGTCCGACCTGGACGACCCGGATGGGTTCGTGCACCGCGAACAGCTCGACTTCTCCGAACTGGACAAGATGCTCGGCGAGGCGGCGGACGGCGGTCCCGCCCAGCGGCCGAACCTCGACAAGGG
Organism: Streptomyces nodosus; assembly: GCF_008704995.1. Taxonomy (NCBI): domain Bacteria; kingdom Bacillati; phylum Actinomycetota; class Actinomycetes; order Kitasatosporales; family Streptomycetaceae; genus Streptomyces; species Streptomyces nodosus. The sequence goes on along the minus strand of NZ_CP023747.1, from coordinate 4,939,717 downwards.
CGAGCGCGCCGAGGGCGACGACCGCGGGGGCGACGACACCGAGTGAGCCTGTACGACGACGCGGTCCTCGTGCTCAAGCGGTACGAGGACCAGGAGGAGCTGCGCCGGACGTATCTGGACCATCTCCAGGCGCACCCGGACGGCCTGTGGAAGGCCTGCGGTGCCGGGCACCTCACGGCGAGCGCACTGGTGATCGACCCCGGGCTCGGCCGGGTGCTGCTGACCCTGCACAGAAAGCTGGGGATGTGGCTGCAGACGGGCGGCCACTGCGAGCCGGGCGACCCCACGCTTGAGGCCGCGGCCCTGCGTGAGGCCGAGGAGGAGTCGGGCATCGCGGGTCTGGTGCCGGTGCCGGGCGGCCCGGTGCGACTGGACCGGCATCCGATCCCGCCGCCGTGCCACTGGCATCTGGATGTGCAGTACGCCGTGGTGGCGCCCCCGGACGCCCGGCACTCGGTCAGCGAGGAGTCGCTGGACGTGCGCTGGTTCCCGTACGACGAAGTGGCGGATGTGGCGGACGAGTCGGTCGTACGCCTGCTGGAGGCGACGCGCGCCAGGCTGTGACCGGGGCACGCGGACCGGACGCGGTGGACGCGGACCGGGGCGGCCCCGTGCATGGGGCCGCCCCGGTCCATGTGTACCGGTCCGTGTGTACCGGCCGGACAGTCAGCTCCAGACGTTGCCCTGGTTCTGGCCCCGCGCCCCCTGCTGTCCCATTCCGTACTGTGCGCGCAGCCCCGGCCCGATCATCGCGTTCTGCGGCGGCAGCAGCTCGCTGGGCTGGACGAGTGCGAAGCCCGTGCCCATGAAGCTCAGCTCCCAGCCCTCACCGGTGTGGCCGCGCCGGTGCCACACCCCCGACGCATGGGTCTGCGCCTGCATCTGCACCCGCAGAGCGGTGGACCAGGCGACGATCGCATCCGCGTCGCAGTTGATGTACTTGTCCGGGGTGACCTGCATCAGCAGGGGCGCGCCCGAGGTCATCAGCGCGACCTTCCCGCGACCGGTGATGTTGAGCTGGTACTTGCCGGAGCCCGAGATGCCGTACAGGCTGTCCACGGCGACGACCTCGTAGTGCAGCGAGGAGTCCATCGCCAGCACATAGCTGCTGTCGACAGCCAGTCCCTCCTGCTCGACGTCCATGATGTGGACGTACTGGGCGAGGTTGGCGAGATAGACGGTGCCCTGTCCGTGACAGCGCATCAGGTCGAGGCCCTCGCCGGTGTGGGCGCGCATCTGCTGCCGACCGCTGTACTCATACTCCGCGTCGAACTCGACCAGCCCCTGAAAGGCGACCATGGTGCCCTTGCGCGCCAGGAGATCGTCCCGGCCGTCCAGGGCGACCCGCAGCAGCTGCCCGTTCTGCAGGCTGTAGCGGTCCTGGGTCTGCTGCTCCTGGTAGGCGAAAAGCGTGCTCTGCATGGTGTGCGGTCTCCCCCTCAGCCCCGGATCCGGAGGCGGTCGCTGCTGTCCTCGCTGGGCTGGACGACCACGATGCCCTGCCCGGAGAACGCCATCTGATACGCCTCGCCGCTGCCGCGCCCGATGAGCGACTGTGCCTTGAAGCTGCGCTTCCCCTTCACCTTGAGGTTCGGGGACCAGGCGATGAGCGCGTCCGGGTCGACATAGGTCTCGTCCTCGCCGCCGCCGCAGTCGACGACGATCGGCTCGCCCCGGGAGGTCAGGGCGACCCAGCCCTGACCGGAGATCCTGGTGTTCCACAGGCCCTGCCCGGTGAACTTGGCGAGCCCCTTGACCCGTTCGACGCCCCACTGCAGATGCGCGTCGAAGGCGAGCAGATTGGTGGCGTTGACGGAGATCCCGTCCCCGTCGAGATCGATGACCACGACGTTCGCCCCGTAGTCGGCGAGATACAGCAGACCGTCGCCGGAGCACTTCATGAGGGGAGCGCCCTCACCGGTGATCCAGTCCCGCGCCATCTGGCGTACGGCGGACGGATTGGGCTCGTACTGGATGAACCCCTCGTAGGCGACCATCGAGCCCACGCGTGCGAAGAGGTCGTTCCCGGTCTGCAGGGCGACCTTCAGCATATGGCTGCCGTGGTTCTCCATACGGGCGGTGACGGGGGCGGCGGCGAAGTCCGCGAGCGGCTGGTTCATGACGGGCTCCCTCAGACCTCGTAGGGCTGGACGACGACAAAGCTGCCGGGCGCGGCACGGAACTGCAGATTGACGCCCTCCCCGCTGTCCCCGGGGTAGGCGTTGCGGCGCATGCTCACCTGGCTGGAGACGATCACCTGGGCGGCGGCCGACCAGGCGACGACGGCGTTGCTGTCGGCGAAGGTCGTCGGGGTGACGGGCAGCACCACGGGGGTGCCGTGTGTCTTCACCACGAGCGTGCCGGTCCCGTGGAACTGCATGGTGAACAGCGCGCCCCCGGGAATGCCGTGCCCCTCGATGCGCCGGACCTCGTACGTGAGGGACTCGTCGAAGGCGAGCACGTTCTCCGCGGAGACACAGATCGCGTCGCCCTGAAGTTCGATCAGATGCAGATGGGTGGCGCTCTCGGCGAGGAACACCTGTCCCTGCCCGGTACAGCGCATCAGCTGCATCTCCTGGCCGGTCGCGTTGCCCACGATCCGGCCGACGACACCGGCGCCCTTGTAGTGGAAGTCGACCTTGCCCTGGTAGAGCACCATGCTGCCCTGGCGGGCCAGCACGGGCTGCCCGCCGATGCCGAGGTCGACCCGGACGAGCTTCTTGTTCTGCTGTGTCCAGCGGCTGCCGGTGGGCGTCTCCTTGTAGAGCCGGAGCGCGGCGGACACTCCGGCACCGGTCCGGGGGGCGCCCTGGGGACTGGCGTGGGGCGACGGGGGCCCTGGCTGCCCGGCGAACTGTGCCGGGATCTGCCCGTGGGGCGGCTGCTGAGCGGGGCCGGGCGGGGTCGGGGCGGACGGCTGCCCGCCGTAGCCGGGCGGCGGTCCCGGGGGCCCGGGCGGCGGGACCGGGGCGTGCGGCGCGGGACCCGGCGGCGGGACGGTTCCGCCCGGCGGCGGATACAGGGGCGCGATGACGGTGGGGGCCGCATGCACGGAAGGCGTGGGTACCGGTGCGGTCGGCGTGGGTGCCGGGGGCGGCACGAAGCCCTGGGCGGCGGGCTGCGGGAGCGGAGGGGGTGCGGGCGCCGGGGCCGGTGTGGGCGGGGGTGCGGGCGCCGGGGCGGCGGGGACGGCGAACGCGGGGGGAGCGGTGGCCTGGGCGGGCGGGGCGAACCCCGGGACGGCGTCGGACTGCTGCGGGGCGGGCGGCTCCTCCTCGAGGACCTCACCGCCGAAGTTCTTCAGCAGGGCCTCGAGGCCGCCGTCGAAGCCCTGGCCGACCGCGGCGAACCGCCAGACGTCCTTCAGATAGAAATCGCCCAGCATGACGGCGCGTTCGGTGGTGAACTCCGCACCGTCGAAGGGGTAGCGGGCCACTTCCTCGCCGCCCGCGACGATGCGCAGATATCCGGGGCCGATATCCGACATCTGCCCGGCGCCGTCGATGGTGGCCGTGAAGGACAGCTTCTGGATCTGCGGCGGGATCCTGTCGAGCGTCACCCGGAACGACTCCGTGTCACCCGCCTGGGGACCGAGGAGCTGAATCGCCTCCTCCGGTGTCTTCGGCTGGTTGAAGAAGACGAAGTACCGGTCGTCCGAAAGCCGTTCGTCGGCGTCCAGACCGAAGCAGCTGATGTCGAAGGTCAGTCCGGGCGCGGAGATCTGCACACCCACGTACAGATCCGTGCCCGCGGTGAGATCACCGATCCTGGCTTTGTGACCGCGTTGGAATTCCCTGGCCATGCGTGACGACCGTCCCCCGTCCCGTGTGCGAGTACGTCGCGCCAGGCTAACGGCAAACGCCCGGAGCGGACGAAGTCGGTACAGATCCGCTACACAACCGCCTCCGCCTGCGGCCACGGCCTCACCCGGCGTGCGGGCCCGCGGCCGGCGGGGGCATGTCCGGGTCCGCGCCGTGGCCCTGTTCCTCGGCGGGCGCGGGCTGATGCGGCAACCGCTCGGCCGCGACCACTCCTTCGAGGTAGCCGCGGGCCCGTTCGGTACGCGGATACGCTTCGAGCAACCGCCAGAAGCGCGGCCCGTGTCCGGGCACCAGCAGATGCGCGAGCTCGTGCAGCAGCACATAGTCGACGACGTACTCGGGCATCCCCTGCAACCGGTGCGACAGCCGGATGCTGCCCTCGGACGGGGTGCAGGAGCCCCAGCGGGTGTTCTGGTTGGTGACCCAGCGCACCGAGGTGGGCCGCGCCTGGCCCTCGAAGTACTCCGCCGACAGCCGCTCGGCGCGCTCGGCCAGCTGCGCGTCGCCGATGACCCGCTTGTTCTCCTGGGCGGCCAGCTTGTCGAGCATGACGGTCACCCAGCGCTGCTCCTCCGCCTCGGACATCCGGGCGGGGATCAGCACCACGGTGCGATCGCCCTCACGGTACGCGGAGACCGTTCTGCGGCGTCGCGCACTTCTGCGTACTTCGATCGCGCTCGTCCGCGAGCCGGGGGTCGGCTGGCTCGTCGTGCTGCGCTGTGGCTGTCCGGCGCTGTGCAGTGGGTCGGCGGGCACGCACCGACGTTACCCGCTGACCACGGCGGAAGTCCCGCCTCCGGAACGGATCCGCGCCGATCCGCACCCCCTGCGATCGGCTCATACGACCGATGTCCCGGCCTGTGGACAACTTTCGGCGCCTCCTCTGCCCGTACCGGCATGCTGACATGCGTCGGCGGACCACACCTTCCGCCGGCACACGGGGACGTACTACGGACGACGGGGACCGGTCATGCATCCGATGATGAAGCCCGCGCTGCGGCGCGGCTGGCGCGATCTGAACACCGTGCAGTTCGGGATGGCACCCGCACACGCGATGGTGCTGGGTCCGGTGGACACCGCGACGGGGAGCTTCCTCCCCCTGCTCGACGGGACTCGCGGACTGCCGCTGCTGCGGGAGGAGGCCCGCCGCACGGGCCTGCCCGACGGACATGTCGACGCGCTCGTGGAGAGCCTGTCCGGCGCGGGACTGCTCGACGACGCGACGGGCGGCGGACCGGGGGCCGAGGCCCTGCGCGCCAAGGCCGCCGTGATGGACCGTCTCCGTCCCGATCTGGCCTCGCTGTCGCTGGTCGCCCGCGGACCGGGGGAGCCCGTCCGTCGTCTGGCCGCCCGCCGTTCTTCGAGAGTCCAGATCCGCGGCGCGGGACGGGTGGGAGTGGTCCTGGCCTCGCTGCTGGCGGGCGCCGGTGTCGGCGAGGTCGAGGTCCGTGACACCGGCCGCGTGGAACCGTGGGACGTGGCACCGGGCGGACTGCCGGCGGACTCCGTCGGCGAGCGCCGGGAGGAGGCGGCCCGCCGCGCGGTGCGGGCCGCCGCTCCGGACCGGCCACCGCGCCGGCAGCGCGCCTCGCGGCGCACCCGCCACGCGGACCTGCCCTTCTCCCTGGTGATCCTCGCCCCACGCGACGGAGTGGACGTCCATGCGCCCGATCCGTTCGCCGCCGAGCCCCTGATCGCCGGCGGCACTCCCCATCTGTACGCCGGTGTCGCGGAGGGCACGGGGATCGTCGGCCCGTTCGTGCTCCCCGGGGACACCGGCTGCGCGGGATGCCTCGACCGGGGGCGTGCCGAGCGAGACGAGACCTGGCCGCGTCTGGTCGCCCAGTGGCGCTCCGGGCGCCCGCCCCGGGTCCAGGCGTGCGACCTCGCTCTGGCGAGCGCCGTCGCGGGGGTCGCCGCCGGACACGCGCTCGCCTTTCTGGACGGCGACACGCCCTCCAGCGCGGGTGCGCGCTGGGAGGCGTCCGTGCCCCGGCTCGACTGGCACGCACGACCGGTGTGGGTCCATCCGGCGTGCGATTGCGGGGCGGCGGAGAAAGGTAAGGAAGAACACATCCCGGAGGACGGGGCGGGTCACGAGACAATGGCGGAGCGACGGCCGTCGGAGAACCTGTCGAGCACGACACACGCGGCGCGGCTGTCCGGGACTTGGAGGGCGCATGTCTGATCTTCCCCGGAAGGCGGTCACCCGGACCGCCAAGCTCGCCGCGCTCCCGCTCGGCTTCGCCGGCCGCGCGACCTGGGGCCTCGGCAAACGGATCGTCGGCGAGTCCGCGGAGATCGTCGGCCGCGAGCTCCAACAGCGCACAGCCGAACAGTTGTTCAAAGTGCTCGGGGAGCTGAAGGGCGGCGCGATGAAGTTCGGGCAGGCCCTGTCCGTCTTCGAGTCGGCGCTTCCCGAGGAGGTCGCCGGGCCCTACCGCGCCGCGCTGACCAAACTCCAGGAGGCAGCCCCGCCGATGCCGACCAGCACGGTGCACGACGTGCTGGAGCAGCATCTGGGGGACGACTGGCACGAGCTGTTCCTGGAGTTCGAGGACAAGCCCGCGGCGGCGGCCTCGATCGGCCAGGTGCACCGGGGGGTCTGGCACGACGGCCGCGAGGTCGCGATCAAGGTGCAGTACCCGGGCGCGGGCGAGGCACTGCTCTCCGATTTGGGGCAATTGAGCCGCTTTGCCCGTCTCTTGGGTCCTCTGATCCCGGGCATCGACGTCAAGCCGCTGATCGCGGAGCTGCGCGACCGGGTCGCGGAGGAGCTGGACTACGGCCTTGAGGCGGAGGCACAGCAGGCGCATGCGGAGGAGTTCGCGGGCGATCCGGACGTCATGGTGCCAGCGGTAGTACACCAGTGCGACCAGGTCCTAGTGACCGAGTGGGTCGACGGCATACCACTGGCGGAGGTGATCGCCGAAGGCACCGAGGAACAGCGCAACCGCGCCGGCCAGGTGCTGGCCCGCTTCCTCTTCTCGGGCCCCGCCCGCACGGGTCTGCTGCACGCCGACCCGCACCCGGGCAACTTCCGCCTGCTGCCCGGCTCCGGTGACGGCGCCGACCCGGAGAACTGGCGTCTCGGGGTGCTCGACTTCGGCACGGTCGACCGTCTGCCCGGCGGGCTGCCGGCCCCGATCGGACGCTCCCTGCGGCTGGCGCTGGAGAGCGACGCCCGGTCGGTCTATGAACTTCTCGGCGCCGAGGGGTTTGTGAAGGAGTCCGTCGAACTCGACCCCGAAGCGGTCCTCGACTATCTTCTCCCGATCATCGAGCCCGCCCAGGCCGATGAGTTCACCTTCAGCCGCAGCTGGATGCGCAGCCAGGCGGCCCGTGTGGCCGACCCCCGCTCCCCCGCCTACCAGCTGGGCAAACGGCTGAACCTGCCGCCCTCGTACCTCCTGATACACCGGGTGACCCTGAGCACCATCGGGGTGCTGTGCCAGTTGGGCGCGACGGTCCGTCTGCGCGACGAGCTGGAGGAGTGGCTGCCGGGCTTTCTGCCGGAAGAGGAGACGGCGGCCGAGGAGCAGGCGGCGGAACCAGCGGCCGAGGAACCGACCGCGGCGGAACCCACCACGGAGGAACCGGCGGCGGAGGCATGAGCCGGGCCGTCGCCCCGGTGGCGTCGCCGCCACCGGTCTGACGCGGCGCTCTCACCACGCAGCGCGGGGTCCGGTCCCTCCGGACCGGACCCCGCGAGTGTTCCGGGTACCGACTGCCGAGGTCGGCCTACTGCATGACGGCCATGGCGAGGGCGCGGCGGGCGCGCAGCGAGGCGCGCTCGGCCCGGCGCTGCATCCGGCGGGCGATCACCAGGCGCGCGGCCTGGCGTTCCCGCTCGGCATCACGCCTTCGATCCTGCATATGCGCGCGTGCCAGGGCTTCTGGGATGAGTTGCATCTCGCGGGTCCTGTTCTGACGCGAGGCGTTCGCGCCGGTCGAGGTGAAATCTGGGATCACGGAGCCTGTGGGCTCGCTCGTGGACGGCTTCATCGGGGCCTGCTTCTTGGGATCGTGCGTGAGGGGACGGTCGATGGTGCCTGCGGTGTTCATGCTGTGACCGGGTTCTTGCGCGGGCGGCCACGGGGCCGCTTCCGGGCGACGACGACGCCCTGGACGAAGAGCTCGCCACCCCAGACGCCCCAGGGCTCACGCCGCTCCTTGGCGCCGGCGAGGCAGGCCTCCATCAGCGGGCAGGTGCGGCAGAGGGACTTGGCGTACTCGACGTCCGCGGGCGACTCCGCGAAGAAGACCTCCGGGTCGAAGGAGCGGCAGGGGACGGGCACGCCGAGGTTCTCGATGGCGTCGTCGAGCGCGGTGAGCGCGGTCAGGGGGGTCAAGGTGGAGTCCTCCGTGAAGCCGGGCGGGGAGATCGTTTCGGAAGGCGGTGCGGACGGGGCGTGCGCTTCGAGTTGCACGGTTCGTCTTCCTCGTCTGGTCGTTCCGGCCCTGTAGGACCGGATGTCGGCTTGGTACCGGGTGTTTCTTGTCCCGGGGCCCCTTCGCTCCGTCGTCCCCGTTCGGGGAAAACAGAAGGGCCGCGGATCCCTGATGGGGTTCCGCGGCCCTGAAGGCGCCGGCCTGATCGACGATCAGGCTGGATCACTCCAGGGTTCTGGCCCACGGAAGGCCCACATCAGGTGGTGCTGCGTCGTCTGCTTCCGGACTCCGGCACCGGCTGCCGCAAAGGCATAGGCCTCTGCCTGTGCCACTACTGCTTCCAGTGCCTTGGTCGGTCGCTCATCACGCTCACGGACGGGAAGACCCGCGGGAGCGAGGGAGGACTCAGGACGGATGGCACGGATGCCGGACACACCGCTGCCCGGGTTGGAGACGCCGAGCATGCACGAGGCGACGACCGAGCGACCGGTCATTTTGACGGTGTGGATGGAGCTGGTCTCGATGCTGATCACTTCAATCGCCTCCTCTCGGCGTCTAGGGGGACGGGCGTGAACCGGTCCGGCTGACAGACAAGTACAGCACGGAACCAGGGCCTCGGAGAAGGCCGCTGCTTCCGTGTCTAAGAACCTATGGGGATTCCCGGGGCATGCGCAAACTATTTTTTCGACGAGTTGGCATCAGTCGTCCCGGTCCTCTTCGGCGAGGTCCTGGCCTGCGCAGATGGCCAGAACATCCGCCCCGTAGCGGTTGAGCTTGCGGACACCGACCCCCGGGATGCGGGTCAGTTCGCCCGCGTCCTCCGGCACCGCCTCGGCGATCGCGACCAAGGTGCGGTCGGTGAACACACAGAAGGCGGGCTGCCCGCTGCGGTGCGCCTGCACCGTCCGCCAGGCGCGCAGCCGCTCATAGAGGCCCTCGTCCATGTCGGAGGGACAGCCGTCGCAGCGCATCAGCTTCATCTCACCGGCGTCGGACAGTGTGCGCCCGCAGACCCGGCAGCGAGCCGGGGTCCGGTCGGCGCGGCGCGGGACGGCCGCCGTGCCGATGGTGCTGAAGCCCCGTTCGATTCCTCCGATGCCCGCGGCGGCGGCACGGCCCTGGGCCCCGGAGGAACCGGGCCGCAGTCCGTCCAGGAAGCGGCTGGGGCGCCGGCCGGGCCGGCCGCCGGGCGACCGGGAGAGCGCCCAGGAGATGTGGAGGTGTTCCCTGGCACGGGTGACACCGACATAGAGCAGCCGGCGTTCCTCCTCGATCTGCTCGTCCGTCTTGGCGTAGGTGATCGGCATCATGCCCTCGGCCACCCCGACGACGAAGACGGCGTCCCATTCCAGGCCCTTGGCGGAGTGCAGCGAGGCCAGGGTCACGCCCTGGACGGTCGGCGCGTGCTGGGCGTTGGCCCGCTCGTCCAGTTCGGTGACGAGGTCGGCGAGGGTGGCGTCCGGTCTGGCCGCGGCGAAGTCCTGGGCGAGGTTCACCAGGGCGGCCAGGGACTCCCATCGCTCCCTGACGGCTCCGGACCCCGCGGGGGGTGTGGATGTCCAGCCTTCGCCGGAGAGGACGGCGCGCACCTGGGAGGGCAGGTCGACCGCTCCGTCCAGGAGGGAGTCATTGGCGCCGAAGCGGGCGGCACCGCGCAGGGCGATGCCGGCCTTGCGCACCTCCGGGCGGTCGAAGAACCGTTCGGCGCCGCGCAGCTGATAGGGGATGCCGGCGTCCGCGAGGGCCTGCTCGTAGATCTCGGACTGGGAGTTGGTGCGGAACAGGACCGCGATCTCGGCAGGCGGCAGTCCGGCGGCGAGCAGATCGCGGATGCGGCGGGCGGCGCCCTCGGCCTCGGTGGGTTCGTCGGCGTACTCGGTGTAGAGGGGTTCGGGGCCCGGGTCACGCTGGGAGACCAGTTCGAGGCGGTGGTCGGCGGCACGGCCTCGGGCCTGGGCGAGGAGGCCGTTGGCGAGGCGCACGACCTGGGGCGAGGAGCGGTAGTCCCGGACGAGTTTGACGACGGTGGCTCCGGGGTGGCGGATGCGGAAGTCGAGGAGATGGTCGGGGGTGGCACCGGTGAAGGAGTAGATGGTCTGGCTGGCGTCGCCGACCACACAGAGGCTGTCGCGGTCGCCGAGCCACAGTTCGAGGAGTCGCTGCTGGAGCGGGCTGACGTCCTGGTACTCGTCGACGACGAAGTGCCGGTACTGGGAGCGGACCTCGGCCGCGATGTCGTGCCGGTCCTGGAGGATGCCGACGGTGAGCAGCAGGACGTCCTCGAAGTCGATGACGGCGCGGTCCCGCTTGAGGTCTTCGTAGGCGGCGTAGAGCTGGGCGATCTCGGCGGGGTCCCGGGGGGCTTCGCGGCCCGTCTTCGCGGCCGCGGCGGCGTAGTCGGCGGGGACGGTCTGGGTGACCTTGGACCATTCGATCTCGGCGGTCACATCCCGCAGTTCGTTGCGGTCGAGGCGGATGCGGCAGGCGGCGGCCGCGTCCGCGACGATCGGGATCTTGCGGTCGATGATTCTGGGGAGGCTCCCGCCGACGGCCTTCGGCCAGAAGTACTGGAGCTGGCGCAGGGCGGCGGAGTGGAAGGTGCGGGCCTGGACACCGGCGGCACCGAGTTGGCGGAGGCGGCCGCGCATCTCGCCCGCGGCACGGTTGGTGAAGGTGACGGCGAGCACACCGGAGGGCTGGAGGATGCCGGCACGGACCCCGTAGGCGATGCGGTGGGTGATGGCCCGCGTCTTGCCGGTGCCGGCGCCCGCCAGTACGCACACCGGACCGTGCAGGGCGGTCGCCACCGCGCGCTGCTCGGGGTCGAGCCCTTCGAGCACCGCGTCGGCCGACGGGGCTCCCGGGAAGAGGGTGGAATGCGTTGCTGCTGTCACCCCGCCATGCTGCCAGGTCGCCGGATGAGGCTGGGACGGTTGTCCACAGGGAGACAGGTGTGGTCGTACCGTCGCACCGGCAGCGGGCCGCCGAGGGGCGGTACGCCGGGGCGGCAGGGGCCCGAGGCGGGAATGGTGAAACGTTCACCTATGTTGCTCCTCAGCGAGCACACCATCCGAGCCGTGAAGGAGCGCGACCGATATGCCGGGCACTGTGACGATGTACAGCACCACGTGGTGCGGCTACTGCCGTCGGCTGAAGGGCCAGCTGGACCGTGAGGGCATCACGTACAACGAGATCAACATCGAGCAGGACCCGGACTCCGCGGCGTTCGTCGAGAAGGCCAACGGCGGAAACCAGACCGTCCCCACGGTCCGGGTGGTTCCCACCGCGGGCGGTGCCGAGGTCGTGATGACCAACCCGAGCCTCGCCCAGGTGAAGCAGGCCCTCGGCGCCTGACCCGCGCCGGCGCGACCCCCGGCGGCCACCGCACCCGAGCAGTGGCCGGTCGGGGGTTTCGTGTCCGCGGGGTCAGACGCTCCTCGTCGGCAGGGGCTTGCCGTACCACAGTTCGATCAGGCGGGCGGCGATGGAGATGCCGTACGGGGGCAGGACCTCACCGGACTCGAAGGCGTCACCCAGGTCCTCGCGGGAGAACCAGCGGGCCTCGTGGATCTCCTCGCCGTCCACATCGATCTCGGTGGAGGTGGCCCGGGCGAGGAAGCCCAGCATCAGGCTGGACGGGAAGGGCCAGGGCTGGCTGGCGATGTACTCGACCTCGCCGACGTGGACGCCCGCCTCCTCGAAGACCTCGCGGCGCACCGCCTGCTCGATGGACTCCCCCGGTTCCACGAAACCGGCGAGCGTCGAGAAGCGGCCCTCGGGCCAGTGCACCTGGCGGCCGAGCAGGATCCGGTCCTGGTCGTCGGTGACGGCCATGATCACCGCGGGGTCGGTGCGCGGATAGTGCTCGGCACCGCAGGCCGGGCAGCGGCGGATGTGTCCGGCGGCCGCGATGACCGTGCGTTCGCCGCAGCGCGAGCAGAACCGGTGCATGCGCTGCCAGTTCTCCAGGGCGACCGCATGCACCAGCAGGCCGGCGTCGCGCGGGGACAGCAGCATGCCGGCCGCGCGCAGGCCCGCCGGTCGCGCGGACTGGTCCATGCGCCCCGGGAGGCTGTCCTTCTGGAGGGCGAAGTAGCTGACGCCGTCCTCGTCGGTGCCCAGGAAGTAGCGGTGGGCCTCGGTGAGCGGCGCCTCGAAGGAGGGGGTCATGACCAGCTCGGTCCGCCCGTCGGGCCCCTCGTCGATGAGGACCTGGCCGCCGGAGACGACGAAGCAGCGGGTCGTCGGATGACTCCACGCCGCGGCGAGCCATGCCTCGTCGAGCCGGTGGTGGGCGGCACGGTCGATGCCGCTCGGGGCGGTGAGCGAGATGGGACGGTCGGCGGTGTGGTCGGTCCAGGTGGTCACGGGTGCTTCCAACTCCCCCGGTAAAACGGCGTTTTCGGCGTGCGGTTCAGCGTTCAGCTGGATGTGCGGCGGGAGGGGACCGGCTCCGGCGGACCCTGGGCGCGCGGGGTGCCTCCACCAGTGTGCCGCGCCCGGGGGCCGGCCCGGCCGGTCGTCCGGCCCTCGGGATCGTCAGGGCGCATGGCGCCGGCTCTCCGCCGGGTCACGCAGGTCGCCCAGCTCGCCCCACAGATAGGCGGCGGTCTCGACGCCCTTGAGGAGCAGATCGAGCTCGACCTTCTCGTCGGGGGCGTGCCAGCCGTCGGACGGCACGGAGATGCCGAGGAACAGAACGGGTGCGCCGAGCACGTCCTGGAGGTCGGCGGCGGGACCGGAGCCGCCCTCGCGGGTGAAGCGGACGGGCTGTTGGAAGGCGCGGCCCATGGCGCGCACCAGGGACTGCAGGGCGGGGTGCTCCAGCGGCGTCAGACAGGGCCGGGTGGCGGCGCCGAAGGTGATCTCGTGCCGGATCCCGGCGGGCAGCCGGTCGGCGGCCCAGGACCGCACGGCCTTCTCGATGTGGTCGGGGTCCTGGCCGGCGACGAGCCGGAAGGAGAGCTTGACCGTGGCGGAGGACGGGATGATCGTCTTGCTGCCGGGCCCCTGGTAGCCGCCGCCCATGCCGTTGACCTCGGCGGTGGGCCGGGCCCAGATCCGCTCCAGGGTGGTGTGGCCGGCCTCGCCCCGGGTGGCGGTGGACCTGGCGGTCCGCAGCCACTGCTCCTCGTCGAAGGGCAGCTCCGCGAACAGCGCGCGTTCGCGGTCGGAGAGCTCGACGACCCCGTCGTAGAAGCCGGGGACCGCCACCCGCGCCTGCTCGTCGTGCAGGGCGGCGACCAGCCGGGCGGCCTCGGTGACGGGGTTGGGCACGGCGCCGCCGAAGGAACCGGAGTGGATGTCCTGTTCCGGCCCGTGCAGGGTGATCTCGCATTCGGCGAGACCGCGCATGCCGGTGCACACGGTGGGGGTGTCCTCGGACCACATACCGGTGTCCGAGACGATCACGACGTCGGCGGCCAGCCGGTCCGCGTGCTCCTCGACGAGCGCCCGGAAGTGCGGGGAGCCTGACTCCTCCTCGCCCTCGACCAGCAGCTTCAGCGTCACGGCCGGGGCGGCACGGCCGGTGGCGGCGAGGTGGGCGCGGACCCCGAGTGTGTGGAAGAACACCTGGCCCTTGTCGTCGGCGGCCCCGCGCGCATAGAGGCGGCCGTCACGGATCACCGGCTCGAAGGGCTCGCTGTCCCAGCCGTCCTCGCGCGCGGCGGGCTGGACATCATGGTGACCGTAGACGAGGACGGTGGGCGCCGAGGGGTCCTCCGCGGGCCACTCGGCGAAGACCGCGGGGGCGCCGTCGGTGGACCACACCTCGACGGTGGGGAAGCCGGTCTCCCCGAGCTTGGCCGCGAGCCACTCGGCGCTGCGCCGCACGTCCGCCGCATGCCCGGGCTGGGCGGACACCGACGGAATGCGCAGCCAGTCCACGAGGTCGTCGAGGAAGGCCGCGCGATGGCGGTCGATGTACGTACGGACGGCATTGTCCGGGGTCTCGCTCATGGTCACGAGCCTATCGGCCCGCGCCACCCTCGTGCTCCGCCGCTTCCGCTCCGAAGGGCCCGGACGCTTCCCCGCCCGAAGGCTCGGACGCCTCCTCGCCGGAGACCCCGGCGGCTTCCTCCCCGGACGGCACCGCGGCTTCCATGCCGACGGGCTCCGCCGACAGCAGCCGCTCCAGTGCGGCCCGGTCCGGCAGTCCCTCGGGGCGTACGGTCTCCCCGCTGCGGACGTAGAGGAACACGGCCCCGACGCTCTCCAGGGGCACCCCCTGCTGCTCGGCCCAGGCGAGCCGGTACAGGGCGAGCTGGAGCGGGTCGCCGCTGCGGGTGCGGCCGGTCTTCCAGTCGACGATCTCGTAGTTGGTCCCCCGGCCGTCGTCCGTGCGGTAGACCGCGTCGATGCGGCCGCGCACCACGCGTCCCGCGACGGCGAGCTGGAAGGGGGTCTCGACGCGGTACGGGGTGCGGTGGGCGTAGGGGGTGCGTTCGAAGGCTTCCTTGAGGGCCTCCAGGTCGCGTTCGTCGGCGATCTCGGCGTCGCTCCCGGGCAGTTCCTCCGGCTCCAGCATCGGCAGCCGCAGTTCCTCGAAGCGGGCCTCGACCCAGGCGTGGAACCGGGTGCCACGACGCGCCGCGGGTTGCGGGGGGCGCGGCATGGGGCGCGCGAGTTCCTGTGCGAGCCCGTCGGGGTCGGCGGCCAGACGCACCACCTGGGACGCGGTCAGCGACTGCGGAAGGGGCACCTCGGTGACGTCCGCACGGGCGCGCAGCAGCTCTCCGGCGAGGGCGTCCAGATCGCGGTCCCAGGAGGCCACGGCGCGGGCCTCCTCCGGGGTGAGCGCGGGGGCGGCGTCGTCCGACGGGGGCCGACGGGCGTGCGGCAGGGCCGGGGCGGCCCGGTCGAGGGGTACGTCCGCAGCGGGCGTCCCGGGCGGTTCGGGCGGTTCGGTCGCCCTGGGGCTCCAGGAGTCCCAGTCGGAGAGGTCCTCCTCGGAGGGACCGTCGTCGAAGGGGTCCTCTTCGGGCAGGTCCCCTTCGTAGGGGTCTCCCGGGAGCTCGTCGTGGGGAACCTGCCGCTCGGCGGAGTCCCCGTCGGGCAGGCCCTCGCCGGGTGCGTCGTCCGGCGGGGCCGGCCAGTCCGGGTCGTCGCCCCCCGAGAGGCCGAGGGGGATCGCGGGGCGGGCGCCGTCGTGCGAGGCGGCCCGGTCGAGGCGGGCCAGTACGGTCCTGGCGGCCTCCCGGCGGCGGGCGAGTGCCGCCCCGTCCAGCGGGAGCGGCCAGGCGAGGTCGGCGGCGCCCTGGTGCAGCGCCGGGTTCTCCTCGTCCTCGGCGGGCGCCTCGGCCCAGACCTCGATCTCGCCGTGTCCGGCGGCGCAGTGGTCGTGGAGGGCCTGGAGGAAGGCCGAGGGACCGCGGGGGCGCTTCTGGGCGGGGCCCCACCAGTGGCCGGAGCCGAGCAGCAGGGAGCGGGGCCGGGTGAAGGTGACATAGCCGAGGCGCAGCTCCTCGGTGTGCTGGTGCTCCTTCATGGCCTCGTGGAAGGACTTCAGCCCCCGGGAGTCCCAGCTCTCGACGTCGGGCAGGGTGTCGGCGTCGCCGCGCAGGGCGTGCGGCAGCACCTTCGGCTGGGCGGTCCACTTCTCCCGGCCCTGGGTGCTCGGGAAGGTGCCGGTGACCAGTCCGGGGACGGCGACGACGTCCCACTCCAGGCCCTTGGACTTGTGCGCGGTGAGCACCTTGACGGTGTTCTCGCCGCCGGGCAGGGCGTTGTCGAGGCCCTTCTCGTACTGGGCGGCGGTGCGCAGAAAGCCGAGGAAGGCCAGAAGTCGGGCGTCCGCGTCGTCGGCGGCGAACGAGGCGGCGACGTCCAGGAAGTTCGACAGGGTCTCGCGGCGGCGGGCGGCCAGCGCGTGCGGGGAGGCGGACAGTTCCACCTCGAGACCGGTGACGGCGAGGACCCGGTGCAGGACGTCCATCAGCGGGTCGGCGAGGGAACGGCGCAGCTCGCGCAGTTCGGTGGCGAGGCGCGCGAACCGTACGCGGGCGGCGGGTGAGAAGGGCAGCCCGTCGTCCTCCCGCGCGGCCTGGAAGGGCAGTTCCAGAAAGGTGTCCAGGGCGTCCGCGAGCGATATCACCTCGGAGGGGTCGACGCCCTCGACGGCGGCGGCGAGACGGCGGTCGGGATCGTCGTCGGCGTCCGCGTGGGTGGGCGACACGAGGAGCCGGGCGCGCCGCCCCAGGAGTGCCAGGTCGCGGGGTCCGATGCGCCAGCGGGGGCCGGTGAGCAGCCGGACCAGGGAGGCGTTGGCGCCGGGGTCCTGGAGCACTTCGCAGACGGCGACCAGGTCGGCGACCTCGGGCAGATGGAGCAGCCCGGACAGGCCCACCACCTCCACCGGGACGTCGCGGGCCACCAGGGCACCCTGGATCTGCGGGAAGTCGGTGGCCGTACGGCACAGGACCGCGATCTCGCCGGGCGGTGTGCCGGTGCGGACGAGGTGGGCGATGGAGTCGGCGATCCAGTCGGTCTCCTCCGCGTGGGTGCGCAGCAGGGCGCAGCGGACCCGCCCGTCGTGCTCGGCGCCGGGCGCGGGCCGCAGCGCCTCCACGCCCGCGTGCAGGGCACGCAGCGGCTCGGCGAGGCCGTTGGCGAGGTCGAGGAGACGGCCGCCGCTGCGGCGGTTCTCGCTCAGTGCCCGGCGGCTCGCGGGGCGGCCGTCGGCGTGCCGGAAGTGCTCGGGGAAGTCGTCCAGGTTGGCGACGGAGGCACCGCGCCAGCCGTAGATCGCCTGACAGGGGTCGCCCACGGCGGTCACCGGGTGGCCGGTGCCGCCGCCGAACAGTCCGGCGAGCAGGACGCGCTGGGCCACCGAGGTGTCCTGGTACTCGTCGAGGAGCACCACGCGGAACTCGTCGCGCAGGATCCGGCCCACCTCGGGCAGGCCGGCGAGGGCGGCCGAGAGGGCGATCTGGTCGCCGAAGTCGAGGAGGTCGCGCTCCCGTTTGGCCGCGCGGTAGCGGTCGGCCAGCTCGGCCAGCTCGCGCCGGGCGGCGGCCGTCTCGGGGACCCTGCGCAGGTCGGCGTTGCCCAGCCGGACGCCTTCCAGGGTGTGCAGCAGTCCGGCGTCGTACGCCCGCAGTTCCTCCGGCCGCAGGAGGTGCTCGGAGAGTTCGGAGTCGAGGCCGAGGAGATCGCTGACGAGGTCGGAGAAGGAGCGGGTCAGCGCGGGGTAGGGGCCGGGTGCCTCCCGCAGGACGCGTGCCGCGAGCTGGTAGCGGGTGGCGTCGGCGAGCAGACGGGTGGTCGGTTCGAGTCCGATGCGCAGGCCGTGGTCGGTGAGCAGCCGGCCGGCGAAGGCGTGATAGGTGGAGATCACCGGCTCGCCCGGCGGGTTGTCGGGGTCGATCACGTCCGGGTCGGTGACACCGGCCTTGACCAGGGCCTTGCGGACGCGCTCGGCCAGCTCCCCGGCCGCCTTGTTGGTGAATGTCAGGCCGAGCACCTGCTCCGGGGCGACCTGTCCGGTGCCGACCAGCCACACCACACGGGCCGCCATCACCGTGGTCTTGCCCGACCCGGCTCCGGCCACGATCACCTGCGGGGCGGGCGGCGCGGTGATGCAGTCCGTCTGCTCCGGGGTGAACGGGATGCCGAGGAGCTCCTTGAGCTGCTCGGGCTCGGTGATACGGGCGGCCATGTCGCAGAGGTTATCGGCGGGCACCGACAGTGCCCCCGGCCGGCCGCTCCGCTCGGGGACGGCGCAGCTCGGCACGGGTGGTGCGTGCCTCACACGGCGGTGGTCACGCCTGCTGCCGGCCCGTGCCGTCACTCCACGACATGGCGGCCCTCCGGCCGGGCGCTGCACGAGGAGCGGAACGCGCAGTGTGTGCAGTGCTGCCCGGTGGTCGGGGAGAAGCGCTCGTCCAGGACCTTGCCCGCGGCGGTGGCCAGCAGCTCGCCGACCCATTCGCCCGTCAGGGGTTCCTGGGCCTGCACCTTGGGCAGGGCGTCGCCGCCTTCCTTCTTGGCGGCCCCCTGCCGGAGCTGGACGAGTTCGGCGCCGCCCGGTTCCGGGCGCGCGCCGTCGAACGCCTCGTCGACGGCGCCCTCGCGCACGGCGAGCTGGTAGACGGCGAGCTGCGGATGGCGTTCCACCTCGGCGGCCGAGGGCGCCCGCTTGCCGGTCTTGAAGTCGACCACATAGGCGCGGCCCTCGGCGTCCGTCTCGACGCGGTCCATGGAGCCGCGGATGCGCACCTGGTGGCCGCCCGCCTCCAGGGTGACGTCGAAGTCGTGCTCGCTGGCCACCGGTGTCCGCCCGGCGCGGTCCAGCACATGCCACTTCAGAAAGCGTTCCAGCGCCAGGCGGGCGTGGTCCTTCTCCTGCTCGGACTTCCACGGCGCGTCGAAGGCGAGCGCGTTCCACACCGAATCGAGCCGCTCCATGAGGACGGCGAGGTCGGCGGGCGTCCGTCCGGAGGCCACCTCGTCGGCGAGGACATGGATCACATTGCCGAAGCCCTGGGCGGCGGTCGCGGGAGCGTCGGCCTTCACCTCGCGGCCCAGGAACCACTGGAGCGCACAGGTGTTCGCGAGTTGGTCGAGGGCGCTCCCGGAGAGCGCGAGGGGCTGGTCGCGGTCGCGCAGCGGCATCCTGCTCTCGGTCGGGTCCCACATGCCCCACCAGCGGTAGGGGTGCGCGGACGGCACCAGGGGCCGCCCGTCCTCGTCGGCGAGCGCGGCGAGCCGGGCCAGCCGGTGGGCGGCGGCCTCCCTGAGGGTGTCGGACGCGTCCGGGTCGACGGTCGTGGCGCGCAGTTCGGCGACGAGCGCGGCGACGGACAGCGGGCGGCGCGGACGGCCGGTGACGTCCCTGGGTTCGACGCCGAGTTCGGCGAGGAAGCGGGAGGGCTGGTCGCCGTCGTCGGCGGGGGCCTGCACGGCGGTGACGATCAGTCGTTCACGTGCGCGGGTGCAGGCGACATAGAACAGGCGTCGCTCCTCGGCCAGCAGGGCCCCCGGGGGAAGGGGCTCGGCGAGCCCGTCGCGGCCGATGCGGTCCGCCTCCAGCAGGGAACCGCGGCGGCGCAGATCGGGCCACAGCCCTTCCTGGACGCCCGCGACGACGACCAGACGCCACTGCAGGCCCTTGGAGCGGTGCGCGGTCATCAGACGTACGGCGTCGGGGCGCACGGCCCGGCGGGTGAGGGTGTCGGCGGCGATGTCCTGGGCCTCGATCTCCTCCAGGAAGTTGAGGGCGCCCCGGCCGCCGGTGCGTTCCTCCGCACGGGCGGCGGTGGCGAACAGGGCGCAGACGGCGTCGAGGTCCCGGTCGGCGTTGCGTCCGGCCGCGCCCGCCCGCCGGGAGAGGCTCTCCAGCCGTCCGGGCCACGGGGTGCCGTCCCACAGATCCCACAGGGCCTCCTCGGCCGTGCCCCCGCCCGCGAGCCGCTCCCGCGCCTTCCTGAGCAGGGCGCCGAGGCGCTGGGCTCCCCGCGCGTACGCCGGGTCGTGCGCCACCAGCCGTTCGGGTTCGGCCAGTGCGCGCGCCAGCAGTTCGTCGGAGGGGGGCGGTACGGGGTTGCCGGCGGCCCGTTCCTCCTCGCGCAGCGCACGCCCCAGACGGCGCAGATCGGCGGCGTCCATGCCGGCCAGCGGGGAGGTGAGCAGGGCGAGCGCGGTCTCGGTGCCGAGCCAGGGCTCCGGTTCCGTCCCCTGCCCTCCGCGCTGCCCGGCGTCCGTGCCCGCGGCCTCCGCTCGGGCCACCGCGCGCAGTGCCGTGAGCAGTGGGGTCACCGCCGGTTCATGACGCAGCGGCAGATCGTCGCCGTCGATGTCCAGGGGGACCCCGGCGGCGGTCAGGGCACGGCGGACCGAGGGGATCATGCGGGATCCGGCGCGCACCAGGACGGCCATCTCTCCCCAGGGAACGCCGTCCTCCAGATGGGCCCGGCGCAGGATGTCGGCGATGTTGTCCAGTTCCGTGCCGGGGGTGGGATAGGTGTACGCCTCGACGCTGCCGCCCTCGTGCACGGCGGCGAGTTCCCGGTGGGCGCGCACCTTCTGCGCCGGGAGCCGGGTCAGCGGCATACGCCGGGTCAGCAGCCGGGTGGCGGACAGCAGGGCGGCGGCGGAGCGGCGGGACGTGGTGAGGACCTCCACCCGCGCCGGTGCGCCGTCGGCCCCCGGGAAGGCGTGCGGGAAGTCCAGGATGCCGCCCACGTCGGCGCCCCGGAAGGCGTAGATCGACTGGTCGGGGTCGCCGAAGGCCACCAGGGTGCGGCCGCCGCCCGCGAGGGCCTCCAGCAGCCGTACCTGTGCCGGGTCGGTGTCCTGGTACTCGTCCACATAGACCGCGTCGTAGCGGGCGGCCAGCCGCTCGGCGGTCCCCGGGCGGTGGGCCAGCAGCACCGCGCGGTGCACCAGCTCCGCGTAGTCGACGACCCCCTGGAGGTCGAGGACGTCCAGGTACTCGGCGAGGAAGGCGGAGGCGGCCTCCCAGTCGGGGCGGCCGATGCGCTCGGCGAACCGGCGCAGGGCGTCCGGGCCGAGACCGAGTTCGCGGCTGCGGGCGAGCACCGCGCGGACCTCGTCGGCGAAGCCGCGGGTGGTCAGGCAGGCCCGCAGCTCGTCGGGCCAGCGCACATGGGCCAGGCCGAGCCGTTCCAGTTCGGGCTGGCCGGCGAGCAGCTCGCGTACGGCCACGTCCTGCTCGGGACCGGACAGCAGCCGCAGCGGCTCGAGAAAGAGGTCGCCGTCCTGGTGGGCGCGGATCAGGGCGTAGCAGAAGGAGTGGAAGGTGGTGGCCTGCGGGACGTGCGCCGCCCCGGTGCGCCGGGCCAGCCGGTCGCGGAGGTCGACGGCGGCCCTGCGGCTGAAGGTCAGCACCAGGATGCGTTCCGGGTCGCCGCCGTGCGCGATCCGGGCGGCGACGGACTCGACCAGCGTGGTGGTCTTGCCGGTGCCGGGGCCCGCGAGGACGAGCAGCGGACCGTTGCAATGGTCAACCACCGCGCGCTGTGCCGCGTCCAGCAGAGGGGGGTCGACCCGGACGGGCGGGGTACGTACCAGTCGGTAAGCGCCACGACTCCCCTGCGGCACCCGGGGGTGCGGCAGGCGCCTGGTGGGGAAAGAGGAGCTCACGTGGTTCGCCGGTCCTGGTGGTCGTGCTGCCTGTCGTTTCCGGCGCGGGGCGCCGTCGTGGAGGAGTGGTGGTGGGGCGACGGGTGCGCGGGGGACCGCGCGCGACGGGCGGCGGACGCCCGATGAGCGGTGCGCGGGCCGTCGACGCCACGCCCGCACACGCCGCGGAAGCAGGGCCTTCGCCCGGTCCGGGATGCCCGGGGCTCCCGCCTCTCCCGCTGACCCACGACCGTACGGCATGTCATCGACGTGCGACGCGTCCCCCGAACGGGCTACGGGTGCGCCCCGGGTCCGTACGATGCCGGAAGCTGTCGGATGTGAGCATCCGCCCGTTCGTTGCCGTCCCAGCGCGCCCGTCTCATGTCGATGCGCGGCTGATGGCCCTCGGACGCCCGGCCGGCTTCGCGCAGGGGGGTGCCCTCCTCGCGGTAGCGGTCCAGCGCCTCGCGTTCATGGCCCGGGAGCAGCACGCCGTCGGCGCGGACGACACGCCACCAGGGGACCGTCCCTCCGTAGTGGGCCATCACCCGGCCCACCTGACGCGGACCACCCTCCCCCAGCCACTCGGCCATGTCCCCGTAGGTCATCACACGTCCCGGCGGAATGCGTTCGGCCAGGTCAAGGACGTGTTCCGCATAGTCGGGCAGGGTATGTACCGGAAGGCTCTCCTCGCTCATCCGCCCCATCCTGCCCCACTCCACCGACAATGTGACATGAGAGCGGCCGAGCGTATCCCTCGCCCCGACGCTGCGCTTCCGGCAGACTGTGCGCCCCCGTATTGCACCCTGATGCCCCCGTGTGTCGGGTGGACGTGCCACCATCATGCGGGCGGTAACCGGTGATACGAGATCAAGAAGAGGCGATGACGGAGCAGGGTGCGCACCCCGACGGAGCGGAGGGCGCCTCTGAGGGCCCGTCGCGCCCGGACACCGGCCGCACGGGCCGGAACACCGGCGAAGGCGCGGACGGCGACAGGGCCCGTACCGACGACGAAAAGGCCCGTACCGGAGCAGAAGCACCGACAGCACACGAACGCGACACCATGAACCACAAGGCCGACGGGGGCAAGGAGCGGCGGGCGGCGGACGCCCGGCGGCGGTCCGGGTCCGACCGGCACCGCACCGACTCCCACAACGACGCGGTGGAGGGCGACGAACCTCTGCTCCCGGCGCGTGTGCACCGGCCGTCCGATCTGATGCGCCTCCTGGTGGGCGTGCTGGCGATCGTGGTGCTGCTCGCGATCGCGGCCTTCGCCCATGGCACCACCTCGGGGCTCGAACAGGACATCAACAAGGGCACGGGACAGGCACCCGATCTGCTGATCAAGATCGCGGGTCTGGCGTCCAGCATCGCGATCCTGCTGGTGCCGGTCGCCTTCGCGATCGAACGGCTGATCAAGCGGGACGGGCTGCGCATCGCCGACGGCGTTCTCGCGGCGGTCCTCGCCCATGGGGTGACGCTCGCCGCGGACCTGTGGGTCGCCAGGGGCGCCCCGTCCTCCATCCAGGAGGCGCTCACCCAGCCCTCCCCCGGCAATCTGCACGCCCTGACCGATCCGGTGCACGGCTATCTCGCACCCGTGATCGCCTATATGACGGCCGTGGGCATGTCACGCAGACCGAGATGGCGTGCCGTGCTGTGGGTGGTGCTGCTGCTCGACGCCTTCTCGATGCTGGTCACCGGCTATACGACACCCTTCTCGATCGTCCTGACCGTGCTGATCGGCTGGAGCGTCGCGGCCGGCACGCTGTACGCCGTCGGCTCACCGAACGTACGGCCGACCGGACAGACCCTGATGGCGGGCCTGCGCACGGTGGGATTCCGCCCGGTGAGCGCGGCCCGCGAGGACACGGCCGACACCACGGACAACGGGGACCGCGGCCGGCGCTACTTCGTCACCCTGGAGGACGGCCCACCCCTCGATGTCACCGTCGTCGACCGCGAACAGCAGGCCCAGGGCTTCTTCTACCGCACCTGGAGACGTCTGACGCTGCGCGGGATCACCACCAAGAGCAGTCTGCAGTCGCTGCGCCAGGCCCTGGAGCAGGAGGCTCTCCTGGCCTATGCGGCGATCGCGGCCGGCGCCAACGCCCCGCGGCTGATCGCGACCTCGGAGCTCGGTCCGGACGCCGTGATGCTGATCTACGAGCACACCGGCGGACGCACCCTCGACCAGCTGGCCGACGAGGAGATCACCGACGCGCTGCTGCGCGACACCTGGCAGCAGGTACGGGCCCTGCAGTCGCGGCGCATCGCGCACCGCAGGCTCGCCGGGGACGCCATCGTGGTGGATCGTTCCGGCACCGTGGTGCTCACGGACATGCGCAACGGGGAGATCGCGGCCGGAGATCTGGTGCTGCGGATGGACATCGCACAACTGCTCACCACGCTCGGGCTGCGCGTCGGCGCGGAACGCTCGGTGGCGTCCGCGGTCGGCGTCCTCGGCCCCGACGCGGTGGCCGACTGTCTGCCCATGCTCCAGCCCATCGCGCTGACGCGCTCCACCCGCGCGACGCTCAGAAGACTGGCCCGCGAGCGGGCGGAGCGCGAGCGGGAGGCAGTCCTGGAGGCGTCCCGGCTGGCCAAGGCGGCCCGTCTGGAAGAGGAACGCGAGGCCACCGGAGTCGTCCTCGACAAGCCCGACAAGAAGTCCGCGCGCGCCGAGCAGCGGGCCGAGAAACGGGCGATCGACGAGGCGCTGGAAGGGGCACGTGAGGAGGATCTGCTCACCCAGATCCGCCATCAGGTGCTGCGGATCCGGCCACAGGCGCCGGTCGAACCGGCCCGCCTGGAGCGGGTGCGACCCCGCACTCTGATCAGTTTCATGGCCGGTGCCATCGGCGCGTACTTCCTGCTGACCCAGCTCACCCACATCGAGTTCGGCACGCTCTTCGCCCACGCCGAGTGGGGCTGGGTGGCGGCGGCCGTGGCCTTCTCGGCACTGAGCTATGTCGCGGCGGCGATGGCCCTGCTGGGCTTCGTGCCCGAGCGGGTGCCCTTCTGGCGGACCACGGCGGCCCAGGTCGCCGGGTCGTTCGTGAAGATCGTCGCGCCCGCGGCGGTCGGCGGGGTCGCGCTCAACACGCGGTTCCTGCAGCGCGCGGGCGTGCGGCCGGGCCTCGCCGTGGCGAGCGTCGGCGCCTCCCAGCTGTTCGGGCTGGGCTGCCATGTGCTGATGCTGCTGTCGTTCGGCTATCTCACGGGCACCGAGAAGACTCCCTCCCTGTCGCCGTCCCGCACGGTCATCGCCGGTCTGCTGACGGTCGCGGTGCTGGTCCTGGTGGTGACCTCGGTGCCGTTCCTGCGGAAGTTCGTCGTCACACGCGTACGGTCGCTGTTCGCCGGGGTCGTGCCCCGCATGCTCGACGTGCTCCAGCGGCCGCAGAAGCTGATCACCGGCATCGGCGGCATGCTGCTGCTGACCGCGTCCTTCGTGATGTGCCTGGACGCCTCGATCCGCGCGTTCGGACACGAGGAGAAGACCACGCTCAGCCTGGCCAGCGTGGCGGTCGTCTTCCTCGCGGGCAACGCGCTCGGTTCGGCCGCCCCGACCCCGGGCGGTGTGGGCGCCGTGGAGGCGACCCTCACGGTCGGCCTGATCGCCGTGGGCCTCCCCAAGGAGGTCGCGGCGCCCGCGGTGCTGATGTACCGGCTGCTGACGCTGTGGCTGCCGGTGCTGCCGGGATGGCTCTTCTTCAACCATCTGACCCGCAGAGGCTCGCTCTAGAACAAAGGACGGCTCGGGCAGGAGATGACGGTGCGTCGGCCGTCGTGCAACGCGACACGCGGCGCACGGCACCCGACGTCACCCGCACGGCCCGCCGCCCCGGGCGTTCCGCCCGGGGCGGCCCCACGATAAAAACATGCCGAACCGTCACCGGATCCGCGCCACCACCCTGGCCGCCACCGCCGCCGTCCTCGTGTCCTTCCCACTGATAGGCCGTGCCACCGCTCCCACGGCCGCGAGCCCCCCGCCTTCGACGCTCAACCTGTCCAGTCAGACGCTGAACTGGAAGGACTGCCCCGCGCCGTCGGCCTCGGAGGGCGGCGGCAGCGCCCCCGTTCCCCTGCCGACCGGCGGCCGTTGGCAGTGCGCCACCATGAGGACGCCCCTGAACTGGAACGACCCCAAGGGCGCCACCATCGGCATCGCACTGATCCGGGTGAAGGCCAGCGGCCCCCCGGAGCAGCGCATAGGCTCCCTCATCTTCAACTTCGGCGGCCCCGGCGGCTCCGGGGTCAGCACCCTGCCGTCCTTCGCCCCCGACTACACGACCCTCGGCACCCGTTACGACCTGGTGAGCTTCGACCCCCGCGGGGTCGGCCGCAGCGCGGGCGTGATCTGCGAGAACGATCAGCAGCTGGACACCTACTTCCAGCAGGACGCGGTGCCTTCCACCGCGGCCGAGCAGCAGTCGTATCTGAACGCCATCCGGCAGTTCAACCATGCCTGCGAGGTCAACGCCGGGAGGCTGCTCCCCTATCTGCGCACCACCGACGCCGCCCGCGACATGGACCTGATGCGCCAGGTGCTCGGCGATGCCAGGCTGCACTACTTCGGCATCTCCTACGGCACCGAACTCGGCGGCGTCTACGCACATCTGTTCCCTCAGAATGTGGGGCGGATGGTGCTCGACGCGGTCGTCGACCCGACCCAGAGCCCGGCGGAGAGTGCGCTCGGACAGGCCAGGGGCTTCCAGCGCGCACTCGAGGACTACGCCCGCAACTGCGTCGCACAGAGCGCGGGATGCCCGGTCGGCAGCACCGCGCAGGATGTGCAGAACCGGATCGTCGCCCTGCTCAAGAGCCTCGACAGCAAGCCGCTCCCCGGGCTTCCTCCCCGTGTGCTGACCCGGACCGCCGCGACCAGCGGCATCGCCCAGGCCCTCTACTCCAAGGCCTTCTGGACCTACCTCACCGTGGGGCTGCAACAGGCATACGCCGGTGACGGCAAGGTGCTGATGCTGCTGGCGGACGCCATGAACGGGCGCAACGAGAGCGGCCAGTACAACAACCTCATGTCCGCGAACGTCTCCATCAACTGCGCGGACCAGAGAGCGAGATACACCGTCGCCGATGTGAAGGCGAAGCTGCCGCAGTTCCGGGCCGCCTCCCCGGTGTTCGGCGACTTCCTGGCCTGGGGCATGCTCAGTTGCACCGACTGGCCGGTGGCGGGAGCCGCCGCCCACGCGGACGTGAGCGCGCCCGGTTCCGCCCCGATCCTGGTGGTCGGCAACACCGGCGACCCGGCCACCCCGTACGAGGGCACCCGGAGGATGGTGCAGGCGCTCGGCCCGGGGGTCGCCGTCGAGCTGACCTTCAAGGGTGAGGGGCACGGCTCGTACGACAGCGGCAACGCGTGTGTGCAGGACGTCGTGAACAACTATCTGCTGCACGGGAAGGTCCCTCCGGCGGGCAAGGTCTGCACCTAGGGTCTGCACCTAGCGGCCTGCCGCGGCACTGGCGGCCGCGCTCCCTTGGCACCGGCGCTTCCGGGAAGTCGCAGGTCAGAGAGTTTTCCACAGGCAACAATGGGCTCGACCCGATCCACCTACCATGGTCTGACTGCTCCTCGCGGTTCCGTGCGGGGAGCGTGTCAGGGGGGTCACATGTCACGTTTTGTTCGGTGGACGACCGCGGTCGCGGCGGCGATGTTGACGGCCGGCTGCGTCGGCGGCTCGTCCGGCGAGGGTGGGGACGACGCGAGGGGCGGACCCGGATCGTCGGCGGCCCCGCCTCCCGCGACCTCCTCGGGCCTGCCCTCCTCGCTCACCTCCCAGAAGCTCGAGTGGAACCGCTGCAAGGGGCCGTCGGCGCCGGGCGGCGACTGGCGGTGCACGACGCTGAAGGTGCCGCTGGACTGGGCGAAGCCCGAGGGGGAGACGATCGGTCTGGGGCTGATCCGTTCCCGGGCGAGCGGCGGCGACCGCATCGGGTCGTTGCTGTTCAACTTCGGCGGCCCCGGAGGCTCCGGGATCTCGATGATGCCGTTGTACACGAACACGGTCGCCGCACTCCATGAGCGGTACGACCTGGTGAGCTGGGATCCGCGCGGGGTCGGCGCCAGCCAGGGCATCCGCTGCCGCGACGACAAGGCGATCCAGGCCGCCGAGACGATCGACGCGACTCCCGACGACGCCGGCGAGGAGAAGGCGTTTCTGGACGACGCCGCCGGCTTCGGTGAGGGATGCCGGCAGGCCGCAGGAAAGCTGCTCGCGCATGTCTCCACGGCCGACACCGCGCGGGACATGGATCTGATGCGCCAGGTGCTCGGCGACCGGAAGACGCACTACTTCGGCATCTCCTACGGCACCGAACTCGGCGGCGTCTACGCCCACCTGTTCCCGAAGAACGTGGGCCGGCTGGTTCTGGACGCCGTGGTCGACCCGACCGCCGACATGGTGGGCCATGCCAAGAACCAGGCCCGTGGGTTCCAGCGCGCGCTGGACAACTACCTCACCTCGACGGGCCAGGACCCCGAACAGGGCACCCGGAAGATCGCGGATCTGCTGAAGCGGCTCGACGAGAAGCCGTTGCCGGCGTCGTCCGACCGGATGCTCACCCAGACCCTGGCGCTCACCGGAATCGTGGTGCCGCTCTACAGCGAGGAGGGCTGGCCCACGCTCACCGCCGCACTGAAGGCGGCGGAGGCGGGGGACGGTTCCGAGCTGCTGCGGCTCGCCGACCGCTACAACGAGCGGAGCGCCACGGGGCAGTACGGCACGACCACACACGCCCAGCGGGCCATATCGTGCCTGGACAGCAGGCAGCGGCCGACGGCCGAGGAGACGAGGAGGCTGCTGCCGGAGTTCGAGAAGATCTCTCCGGTGTTCGGCGAGTACCTGGGCTGGGACACGGCGGGCTGGTGCCACGACTGGCCGGTGGCCGGGCAGTTCGACCATCCGGAGGTCAGTGCCCCGGGAGCGGCACCCGTGCTGGTGGTGGGCAACACCGGGGACCCGGCCACACCGTACGAGGGCGCCCGGAAGATGGCCGACGGGCTGGGCAAGGACGTCGGTGTCGAGCTCACCTGGAAGGGCGAGGGCCATGGGGCGTACGGCAGCGGGAGCCGCTGTGTGGACTCGACCGTGAACGCCTATCTGCTGAACGGCACGGTCCCGAAGGACGGCACGGTCTGCTCATGACGACGGCGGGTGCGCTCCGCGGCTCCGAGGAAACCCGGAGCGCACCCGGAAGATCCCACACACGCCGCCGTGCTGTGCTAAGGTTCTGGTGTTGCAGTTGTGGTACCCATGAACTTATGTGCGCCTGACGGGAATGTTTATCCTTTAGGCGCTTTATTTGTTTTCCGGCATCTCCGGATGGGGCCTCTGCCTACAGAAGGAGAAAGTCATGGCACAGGGAACCGTGAAGTGGTTCAACGCCGAAAAGGGTTTCGGCTTCATCCAGCAGGACGGCGGCGGCCCCGACGTCTTCGCTCACTACTCGAACATCGCGACCCAGGGCTTCCGTGAGCTGCAGGAGGGCCAGCGGGTCTCCTTCGACGTCACGCAGGGCCAGAAGGGCCCGCAGGCGGAGAACATCGTCCCCGCCTGATCGCCGGACGCGTATCCACTCACCGGGGTCCGCACCGTCATGGTGCGGACCCCGGTTTGTGTTGTTTCCAGAAGGGCAATATTTGCATGTCCCGCAGACCCCAGAAGTCGAACCGGCGCGTTCCGTCGACCGCGCCGTCCACGTCGTCGCCGAGGGAATTCCGGCTGCCGGAAAGCACGACACCCGCACTTCCCGCCGTCGAGGACTTCGCCGGTCTGGACATGCCCGCGGGACTGCTGAAGACCCTCACCGCGCAAGGCGTGACCACCCCCTTCCCCATCCAGGCCGCCACCCTGCCCAACTCGCTCGCCGGCCGTGACCTGCTGGGACGGGGACGCACCGGCTCCGGCAAGACCCTGGCGTTCGGGCTGGCGCTCCTGGCCCGCACGGCAGGACTGCGCGCGGAGCCCAAGGCTCCCCTCGCCCTGGTGCTGGTGCCCACCCGTGAGCTCGCCCAGCAGGTGACCGATGCGCTGACCCCCTACGCGACGGCGGTGAACCTCCGGCTGGCCACCGTGGTCGGCGGGCTGTCCATCACCAAGCAGGCCGGCGTGCTCCGGCGCGGCGCCGAGGTGCTCGTGGCGAGCCCCGGCAGGCTCAACGACCTCGTGGAACGCGGGGACTGCAGGCTCGACAGCGTACGCATCACGGTGCTGGACGAAGCCGACCAGATGACCGACATGGGCTTTCTGCCGCAGATCACCAAGCTGATCGAGCAGGTGCGGCCCGACGGACAGCGCCTGCTCTTCTCGGCCACCCTGGACGGCAATATCGACCGTCTGGTGCAGCGGTTCCTGACCGATCCGGTCGTGCACTCCGTGGATCCGTCCGCGGGCGCGGTGACCACCATGGAGCATCATGTGCTCCACGTCCTGGACGAGACCGACAAGAAGGCCGTCACCACGCGCATCGCGGCCCGTGACGGACGGGTCATCCTCTTCCTGGACACCAAGAGGTCCGCCGACCGGCTCACCAAGCGGCTTCTGGCCGTCGGTGTCCGTGCGGCGGCACTGCACGGGGGTCGCTCCCAGCCGCAGCGGACCCGCACCCTGGAACAGTTCAAGGACGGCCGGGTCACCGCCCTGGTGGCGACGAACGTCGCGGCCCGGGGCATACACATCGACGACCTCGACCTCGTCGTCAATGTCGATCCCCCCACCGACCACAAGGACTACCTCCACCGGGGCGGCCGCACGGCTCGCGCCGGCGGCTCCGGCAGTGTGGTCACGCTGGTCCTGCCGGACCAGAAGCGGGACGTCACCCGGCTCATGTCGGACGCGAAGATCCGCCCCCGGACGACCCGCGTCACCTCGAGCGACGCGGAACTGGCCGCCATCACCGGCGCCCGCGAGCCTTCCGGTGTGGCCGTCACCATCGAGGTCCCCCAGCCGACGGCGCCGACGGCGTCGCGCCCGGCCCGGAGGACCGGCACCGAACCCGGCAGGCGGTCCGGCCGCCGCCGGAGCGGCGGCGGGGCCGGAGCGGCGACGGATGCTGCCACCGGGACTGCGGGCCGGGGCTCGGGCCGCCGGTCCGGGGCCGGTGCGGCAGCAGGCGGCGGGACGTCCGCAACCGGTGAGCGTGGTTCCGCCCGCCGGGCGGGAGCCGACAGTGCCAAGGGCGGTTCCAGCCGACGGGCCGCGGCCGGAACCGCGGCGACCGGCGCCGCCTCCGGCAAGGCCGCCCGTGGTTCCGGCCGACGGTCGGCGACCGGCGGGGCGAAGGGCGGCGCCGCCGACACCGGCGGCCGCGGCTCCGACCGCCGGGGCGGCCGCCGTATCTCTGCCCCCTGAGTAAACCGGCCGACGGCAACCGGCCGACAACGACAGAGGCCCACGGCATCCGAATCGATCGGAGCCGTGGGCCTGTTCCGTCTCGCCGGTCAGCCGGACAACCGGACGGCTGACCGGTACACCGGTCAGTACACCGGCTTGTCCGGTTCGATCTGGTTGACCCAGCCGATCACACCGCCGCCGACATGAACCGCGTCGGCGAAGCCCGCCGACTTCAGGACGGCGAGGACTTCCGCACTGCGGACACCCGTCTTGCAGTGCAAGACGATCTTCTTGTCCTGCGGGAGAGTCTCCAGGGCGCTGCCCATCAGGAACTCGTTCTTCGGGATCAGCCGGGCGCCCGGAATGGAGACGATCTCGTACTCGTTCGGCTCGCGGACATCGATGATCTCGATGTTCTCGCCGTCGTCGATCCACTCCTTGAGCTGCTTGGGAGTGATCGTCGAGTCCAGGGCCGCCGCCTGGGCCTCCTCGGAGACGACGCCGCAGAAGGCCTCGTAGTCGATGAGTTCGGTGACGGTCGGGTTCTCGCCGCAGATCGCGCAGTTGGGGTCCTTGCGGACCTTGACCTGGCGGTACTGCATCTCCAGGGCGTCGTAGATCATCAGTCGGCCGACCAGCGGCTCACCGATGCCCGCGAGAAGCTTGATCGCCTCGTTGACCTGCATGGAGCCGATGGACGCGCACAGCACACCGAGGACACCGCCCTCGGCGCAGGAGGGGACCATGCCCGGCGGCGGGGGCTCCGGGTACAGGCAGCGGTAGCAGGGGCCGTGCTCGGACCAGAAGACGGAGGCCTGGCCGTCGAAGCGGTAGATCGAGCCCCATACATACGGCTTGTTCAGCAGCACACACGCGTCGTTGACCAGATAGCGGGTCGCGAAGTTGTCCGTGCCGTCGATGATCAGGTCGTACTGACTGAAGATGTCCATCAC
Organism: Streptomyces nodosus; assembly: GCF_008704995.1. NCBI lineage: Bacteria > Bacillati > Actinomycetota > Actinomycetes > Kitasatosporales > Streptomycetaceae > Streptomyces > Streptomyces nodosus. The sequence continues at coordinate 4,908,115 of NZ_CP023747.1, read as the reverse complement.
ATTGTCGGCCTCGAGCCGCTCCTGGTGAAGGATCACCTCGACATAGGGGTTGATGCCCTTGACGGTGTCCCGCGCGGACTCGGCCTTGGGGCGGCCGATGTCGGACTGGCTGTGGATGATCTGCCGCTGCAGATTCGACTCGTCGACCTCGTCGAACTCCACGATGCCGAGCGTTCCCACGCCCGCCGCGGCCAGGTACATCAGCGCGGGCGAGCCCAGACCGCCGGCACCCACACAGAGCACCTTGGCGTTCTTCAGCCGCTTCTGCCCGTCCATCCCGACATCGGGAATGATCAGGTGGCGGGAGTACCTGCGGACCTCGTCTACGGTGAGCTCGGCAGCCGGCTCGACCAGGGGTGGCAGCGACACGGGGACTCCGTTGGTCGGTCAATCACTACGGTTGTTCTCCCCGTAACACTGCCACGCCCTTCTTCATTCCGAGACACCTGTTCCGAGGCGCGAGATGATGTCGTCCCAGTAACCGGGCATGGCCGCCCATGGGTCGGGGTCGCCGCCCCGAGGGGTGCGGTCGGTGAACCAGATGGTGCCCGCGCCCTGCCAGCGCGCGATGCGCAGCGCCTCCTCGAGATGGCCGCGCGGCACCCCGTGCACCAGGTGACAGAACCGCTCGGGCGGATGGTCGGCGGTCCACTCGGCCACCTGCGACCAGCGGTAGTCGCTCCACGGTCCGGAGAAGGTGACCAACTGGTCGGCGGTCTCGGCGTATCCGGGATACGGATGGGTGCCGTGCCCCAGGACGATGTGCCCGGGGGCGAGGAACGCACGGAGCGCGGTGACGATGCGGTGGACCTCGAAGAGCACGGAGCGTTCGCCCGGGCAGCGGTCCAGGAAGAATCCGTCGACCCGGTACCAGTCGAGATACCGGTGCGCCTCGGAGAGCAGATCACCGAAGGTACGCGCGCCCTGGTGGAGATCGAGGTGGCCGAGGACACGGACACCGGCCGTCCGCAGTCGCCCCGCGGCCTCCGCACAGTGCGGATCGGGGCGGGTGCCGGGACCGCCGTCCACATCGAGGACGGCCCAGTGCACCGGGGCGCCCGGACCGGCGAGCCGGGCCCACTCCAGGGGCGCGTCCAGGGGGTGTGCATGGCCGGGGATGCCCAGGCCCACGCCGAGGCCGGTGCTCGCCGTGCCCGCCGGGGGGCAGATCAGATGCGGCATGCCGCCTCCATCCAGATGTCGGCGAGGGATTCCTCCAGGTTGATCCGGGGCCGCCAGCCGAGCCGGTCGCGGGCGGTGCGCACATCGGCCTGCTGCCAGCTGCCGCAGCCGTCCGGGTAGGGGTGGGCGACGGGGACGGCGTACTCCGTATCGCCCCGGGGGTGGCCGATGGCGGGCCGCCCCGGTCCGGGCGGACCGTCGAGTTCGTGCAGGGTGCCGCCGTAGCCGGCCACCCGGGCGAGGACGGCGACCGCGTCACGGAGGCGTACGGCACGCCCGGAGCCGATGTTGATCACACCCTGGGCGGCGGAGAGGGACGCGGCATGGACGGCACGGGCCACATCGCGTACATCGACGAAGTCGCGCTGGACACCGAGACCGCCGAGCTTGAGCTCGCTGTCACCGGACTGCATGGCGCGGCGCAGCGCCTCCGCGAGCCGGCCGAGCGGGGATCCGGCGGGAGTTCCCGGTCCGGCGGGCGAGAACACCCGGAGCACGACGGCGTCGAGGCCCGAGCCGAGGACCAGTTCGGTGGCGGCGAGCTTGCTGACGCCATAGGGGCCGCCGGGGCGGGGGACGGCGTCCTCGGCCGTGGAGGAGCCGGGCTGGCTGGGTCCGTACTCGGCGCCGCAGCCGATCTGCACCAGGCGGGCTCCGCAGCCGCTGCGGCGCAGGGCCTCGCAGACGGTGGCGACGGCCACGGTGTTGTGCCGGGTCAGATCCCGGGCGCCGCCGCGGATGGCCCCGGCGCAGTTGATGACGACCCCGGGGTGCACCGCGTCCAGGAAACGGGTGAGTGCGCCGGGGCTGCCGGAGGCGAGGTCGAACCGTACGTCGGCGTCGTCGCCGCGGCCGAGCGCGGTGAGCTGTACGGCCGGGTCGGCGAGCAGCCGGTCGGCGACGAAGCGGCCGAGGTATCCGTTGGCTCCGATCAGCAGGACCCTCATCGGGCGGCTCCCGGGGCGGATTCTCCGGTTCGGGAGGTGATCATCTGGCGTTCTCCTTCAAGAGTGGTGCCGTGGGATGAGAGGCCCGCGGTGTCGGCCCCGCGGGAGGGCTGTGCCGAGGACGCGGCTTCGGGCAGCGGTCGCGGCTGATGAGTCGCCGATGGCGGCGTCTCGTCGAGCCGGGCTCAGGGTGATCCGGGCGGCAGGGCGTGGGCCGAGGCCCGGGTCAGGGTGCGGGTCGCATGGATCAGCAGGGCCAGGGCGGCCGAGGCGCAGGCCAGGGCCGGGACGGCGTCCGTGCCCCAGCTGCCGGCCAGGGCCCGGACCGGCGTGGCCAGGACCGAGCAGCCGGGGAGCCGTCCCGCGAAGACCGTGACCAGGGCCGTGGCCTCGGCGGTGGCCGCGACGCCGAGGGCGACGGCCGGGGCGTGCGCGAAACCGTGCGCGGTGAGCAGCCGGGCGAGCAGCAGAAGCGCGCCGAGGGCACCGGCTCCGGCATAGACGGCGGGCTCGCCGAGCAGCGCCCCGCACAGGGCGAGCAGCCCGCCCAGAGCGCACAGGAAGAGTCCGAACACGCCAAGCAGCAGCGGTGTCGTCGAGGACGCGAACTCCTTCAGGCCTCGGCTGGTGGCGAGCCTGCGGCGGGCGCCGAGGGAGAAGAGACGGGCGCACCAGACGGCAGGCACGCAGGCCAGGGCGAGCGCGAGGGCGGACACGGTGGCGGGGTGCCAGGGGCCGTCGGCACCGTTGCCCAGTCCCTCGCGCAGCACGCGGTCGCCGAACAGCGCCCAGGCGATCAGCCAGCAGGTCCGGGTGGGGACGCCGAAGGAGCCGGCGGGGGCGCGCAGGGGACCGTGCCGGAGCGCCGTACGCAGTCCGAGGGCCACGGCGAGAACACCGAGCGCGGCGACGGCGAGGCGGAGCCGGTCCTCGGTGAACCGCAGCCCGAGGACGGTGGCGAGGCACAGCACGCCCGGGAGCAGGGCGAGAAGGACCCCGGCCCGCGGCTCGCGGGGGGCTTGTGGGGCGGCGGACGCCGGGGGCCGGTCGGCGTCGCGGGGCACCCGCGCGTACATCTCCTCGGCGAGCGAGAACACATCGCGGTGCCGGAAGCGGGCGGCGGTCCGGTCGGTGAGTCCGTGCGCCTCCAGACCGGCCGCGATCTCCAGGGGGTCGACGGCCCGCTCGCACAGGGCGCGGTGCCGGTGCATCAGGACCTTGACGGGGTCGGCGACACCACGACGGGAAGAGGCTGCCCGGGTCCGGCTCCCGCTCCCGGCGGGTGCGGGAGGCCATCCGTCGGGGCCGCCCGGGGTGCCGGGGCGGTCCAGTTCTCCCACGCCGCTCATCGCGCGCCCTCCGTCGCCGGGACGGGTTCCGCCGGATGCCCGGCGGTCCGCACGGATGCCGCGGTGTCGTCCGGCGCCCAGGCCCAGCTAGGCCTGGAGCCCGGGGGCCGTGCCGTGGTCAGGTGGCCGGGCAGGCGGGACTCCGCCGGTGCCCCGAAGGGCAGCGGTTCACCCGTGTCGTCCACCGGCACCCGCCGTACCGGGGCGTGGGAGACGACCTCCAGATAGATGCGGTGGAACGCCGCGACGTTCTGCTCGACGGTGAAAAGCTCCAGGGCCCGCGCGCGGGCGGCCGCGCCGAGGCGCTCACGGCGTCGGGGGTCGCGCAGCAACGCCACACACGCCTCGGCGAGCGCCCTCGGGTTGCGGGGCGGGACCACCAGGCCCGTACCGCCGATGACCTCCACCACCGCGCCGACATCCGTGGAGACCGTGGCCCGGCCGCAGAACATGGACTCCACCAGGCTGACCGGAAACCCTTCGACGACGCTCGACAGGACGACCACGGCCCCGGCCGCGTACGCCCCCGCCAGATCGGGCATCTCCGGGCCGCCGATCTCCTCGAAGGACACCGGGTTGTCCCCGACGGCATGGGCACCCGCGGCCTCGTCGGGGAAGAGCTGGACGGCCAGCGCCCTGCAGTGCCCGAGATAGGCCTCCCCCTCGGCGCCCGCCGCCGCCCCGACGATCCGCAGCCGCGCCGCCGGCTCCCTTCTGTGGACCTCGGCGAAGGCATGGAGCAGGGAGATCAGGTCCTTGGCCGGCTCGATACGGCCGACCCAGACGAGGGTGGAGGGATCGGCACGGTCGGCCGTCTCGCCCACGTCCCGGAAACGGGACGCCTCCATGCCGGGGTAGACCGTGCGCAGTCTGGCGCGGTCGGCACCGCAGCGCTCCTGCCAGCGGCGGGCATGGGCGTTGCCGGGGGTGATGCAGGCCGCCCTCCGATAGGTCTCGGCCGCCAGATGGCGCTGGAAGGAGGCGAGCAGCGTGCGTACCGGTGCGGTCCCTTCCGCTGCCCCCAGATAGTGGGCCCGCAGACGGACGCCGTACTCGGTGACCACCAGGGGGACCTGGGTGAAGTGCCGGGCGAGCAGTCCGACGAGGGCCGCGGCACCGCCGGTGGCGGTGTGGCAGAGGTCGACCGAGCCGAGCCCGTCGTCCTCGTACCAGTCGAGGGAGAGGGGGCGCAGGGCATGTTCGATCCGGGCGGCCGCCTCGAGGAGGTCGGGGACGCGTGCCGTGTGCGCGGCGCGCAGGGCGCCCGGTGCGCGGCAGGCCCGCTCCAGGGCGCCCAGTGCGGTCTCGGAACGCAGGGCACCGGCCAGACCTCCCTGGTCACGGGCGAGTTCGGCGAGCGCGTACAGGGCACTGCCGAAACGGTCCGCCTCGGGGTCGACAGGAGCGAACGCCCCCTGCGGCGCCCCCGGTTCGGGTGCCGCGCAGAGCGCGGCGGCCAGCTCCCCGTACGCCTCGGCGAACCGCCGCCGCGTGCGGCGCCCATGGGTGACCCCGTCCTGCTCCGCGCCCCCCGGCGGCGCGGTCCGCACCCGGGTGATCCCCGGTGGCAGCGTGCCCCAGTCCCCGGGCTCCTCCCGCTCGGAGCGGGTCAGCGCATAGACGTCGAACTCATGCTGGGCGAGCCCGCGCACCAGCCGGTCGCACCAGAGCCCGGCGTCACCACCCACATACGGATAGCCACCCTCCGTAAGCAGTCCGATGCGCACGAGCACACCCCCGATCTCCCCTTGGGAAGCCGCCGTCGCCCCGACGGCTCGCAGCGGGACGAACGTATGCGGACATGGCGGTGGTACGACGGACGGTTGTCCATCGCACCATCAAAAGGGGTGAACGGTCGTAACTTTCCCGCGCGGACCGCGTTTGAACACTTCAAGTGATCGAACGGTCACGCATCCCGCGAACGCGTCCGGTCTCCGTGCGCTCCCCGTCAACCGCGGGGATAGGGCCAGGGGTTGGGCCGGCAGTGGATGCCGTCGTGGTCGAGGAACTTGGTCTGCTGCTGCATGACCGGCGCCAGCTGGCCGTCCTTGTCGCAGCTGACATGGCCGTAGCCGAGGCGGTGGCCGACCTCGTGGTTGATCAGCATCTGGCGGTAGGGGTGGATCTTGTTCCCGTAGGTCTTGGAGCCCTGTGCCCAGCGATAGGCGTTGATCATCACGCGCTCGGTGGAGGCCGAGTCGCACGAGACGTTGTCCTCGGTGGTGTCGAGGCCCGACTTGGCGCACCAGGCGGCGGTGGTACCGGGACTGGCGAGCGTGATCACGAAGTCGGCCCTGCCGGAGGACACCCGCTCGAAGGTGCGGGCACCGTCGTGGGCCCAGCTGCGGTCGTCGTTGAGGGTCTTCTGGACGGCCTGCGCGAAGAGTTCGCCGTCGAGGCCGAGCCCCTCCTCCACATCGACGCGATAGGTGTACTTGCGCCCCGTGCCGGGTGCCTCGGCGGCACCGGGGATCACGGCGAACTTCCCGGATCCCGTCAGCGTGGGACTGAGCGGGGCCTTCTCCCCCATCGCCTGCTCGTACGTCAGCGGTGTCGGGTCGGCCGGCTCCGAGGGGGTCGGGCGGGTGTCGTCGAGGGCCGGGGGGTCGTACAGGCCGTGGGCCTGACCGGATTCCGCGGCGGTGGTGTCGTTCTGCCCGTCGGCGACCTGGCCGGCGACGACGACCGCGAGCACGGTGGTGACCGCGGCGGCGGCGATCCCGGTGAAGGTGAGCCCCTTGCCGCCCGCCCTCCGGGCCGGCGCCCCGGTCCCGGTCGCCGGCGCGCCGTCGGTGTCCGCGGGTCGGCCGCCGAGGCCCCCGGGGCGGGGAGCGGGGACGCCGCGACGGGGTGCGAGGACCTCCTCGTCCCCGTCGAAGGCGTCGAGGTACTCCTGGCGGGGGCCGCCGTTCTGGGTGCGCTGGTGCGGGATACGGGGTGCGCGGCGCCCCAAAGGCGCGGCCTGCGGCGCCGCGCCGGCCCTGAACTCGCCCCAGCCGCCGCCCGGTTCACGCTGCTGGGGATGTCCGCCGCGGACCTGCGGAGAGCCCTGGTCCACAGTGCCGCCGGACGGACGCGGCACCCCGTGCGCCGGGGTCCCCTCCGCCGGACGCGGCCCGCCGCGCGCCGGAGCCCCGTCCCTGCGCGGCTCGCCGGCGGCCGGAGTGGCGCCCGTGAATCGGGGCATCCCCCGAGCCGGGGTCCTGTCGTCCGGCCACGGGCCGGGTTGCGACGCACCGGCGAACCGGGAGACCCCCGGTGCGGTCGTGCCCTCGGGGAGCCACGGGGCACCCGGACCCGGCCGGCCGTCGGCCGTGCGGGACGGACCGGCCGCGCCGGGCCCCGACGCCGGTTCCGCCGACGGGTCCGGGGCCGCGCCCTTGTCCGTACCGGTCCTGTTGCCCCGCCCCTTGCGGCTGTGCCGCCCCACGTCGCGTCTCAGCTCCCCGCGCCCGTGGTACCGGGCTCGTCCGTCGCCATGGAGCCGCTGACGTCGGGCTCCTCGCCGAGGATAGCGTCAGGACGCTCCCCGCCGGGTGCGGAGCCCTCCACCGGTTCGGGCAACTCGCCCGCGTGATCGAGCAGTTCACGGAACGCCGTGGCCACCGACTCGGGGTACTCCATCATCGCGACATGCCCCGCGTCCGGCAGTGACAGCAGCCGGGAGTCGCGGAAGGCGCGCGCCGCCCGCTGGGCCATGCGGAACGACACCAGCTGGTCCCGGCCTCCGTAGACCAGCAGGGTCGGTGCGAGCACCCGCTCCGCCTGGCGCCACAGACCGTGCTGGCCGCCCAGCGTGTACGCGTTCACGATCCCGCGTGCCGAGCGTGCCATCGCGTCCCAGAAGTACGGCAGCCGCAGCCGCCGTTCCATCTCCTCGACCGCGCTGCGGAAGCCCTCCGGAGTGACCCGCCGGGGGTCGCCGTAACAGAGCGCCATGACCCCGCGGACGCGGTCCTCGGCCGTCCACTCCCTGGTGTGGCGGGTGAACAGACCGGCGACGCCGGGCAGCGCGAGCAGTCCCGTCGGCACGGCGCCGCGCTGGACGAAGATCTCCGGGAGGGCCGGCGAGACGAGCGTGAGCGTGCGCACCAGATCGGGGCGTACGGCCGCCACCCGCGTGGCGACGGCACCACCCATCGAATTGCCGAACAGATGCACGGGGCCGCGCTCGGCCGCGTCGAGACAACGGATCACCGCGCGCGCGTGCCCGGTGACGGAGTAGTCGCCGTCGTCGGGCGGCGGCGAGTCGCCGAAGCCCGGCAGATCGACGGCCTCGCCGTCGACGAGCCCGTCGAGCAGCGCCATCAGCGGCGACCAGTTCTGGGAGGAGCCGCCGAGTCCATGGACATACAGCGCGGGCGGCAGCCCCTCGCGCTTCGGCGGCCTCGACCGCACCGTCAGGGTGATCCCCTGCAGTCGCATCGACCTGAGCCGTTCGCCCTCCTCGACCTTGACGGGCGACACCCTGGGGAACACGGTGGAGGCCGGCACGGACGGCAGTTCGGTCGAAGACATGCGGGCAATGTTACGAGACGATCACGCGGCGGTTTGTGTGTTCGCGGTCACAGCGGGCCCGGCCCATGGTCCCGCCGGAGGCCGCGTCCCGCCGGAGACGGCCGCACCCGGCGACCCGATCGCACCACACATAGCGCCCCGATCGGGTGTCTCCTAGGCTCGTAGCAGGGCACCCGTGGGTGGACCCTGCCTCTTTCAGGGACGTGCCAGGAGTTCTAGGAAGGGAGCCCGCCATGACCGTGGACCCCACCGATCCCGAGACGTTCGAGGACGACGGGACCGAGATCGTCGATCGCGATGTGGAGGCCCCGGAGAACGACATCGCCGAGCAGATCGCGGACGTTCCCCCGGAGCGGGAGGAACCTCTGACCGAGGAGGAGGTCCTGCGGGCCGATGAGGCGGACCTCGCGGAGCAGAAACGCGTCGTGACCCTGGACGAGGACGACTACCGGTGAGAGACCGGTACGAGGCTCCCGGTACGGGGCGGGCCCCGGCCGGGTACGGGACCGGTGAGGTACGGCGAGGAGCGTCCCGGACGGGCGGTCTCCCTGCGAGGATCCACGCCCGGGCACCTTTCGCCCGGCCTGCCCCTTCGGTGCACCTCGCGTGGTTTTCGTCACCGTCCGGTCCATGAAATTCTGCGTTCGCACCGCGCACAGCACGGTTACCGAAAAGTACGATGGCCGGCGCGGCGCACACCGCATGAGGACGACATTGGGAGGCGGCGTGACAGCCATCGAGCAGACAGAGGCAGCACGCCCGCGAGGCACGCGCCTGCCGCGCCGTGCCCGTCGGAACCAGCTGCTGGGCGCCGCCCAGGAGGTTTTCGTGGCCCAGGGGTATCACGCGGCCGCGATGGACGACATCGCCGAGCGCGCCGGAGTCAGCAAGCCGGTGCTCTACCAGCACTTCCCGGGCAAGCTCGACCTCTATCTGGCCCTGCTGGACCAGCACTGCGAGGCCCTGCTCCGGGCCGTGCGCGAGGCGCTCGCGTCGACCAGCGACAACAAGCAGCGGGTACGGGCCACCATGGACGCCTACTTCGCGTATGTGGAGGACGACGGCGGCGCCTTCCGGCTGGTCTTCGAGTCGGATCTGACGAACGAGCCCGCCGTGCGCGAGCGCGTCGACAAGGTCACCATCGAGTGCGCGGAGGCGATCTGCGAGGTCATCGCCGAGGACACCGGACTGTCCCGGGCCGAATCGATGCTGCTGGCCTCGGGTCTCGGCGGCCTCGCCCAGGTCGTGGCGCGCTCCTGGCTGCACAGCGACCGCAGCGTCCCCCGCGACCAGGCGGTGCAGCTGCTCACCTCGCTGGCCTGGCGGGGCATCGCCGGGTTCCCGCTGCACGGCAGCGAACAACAGCACTGAGCACGGGCCGGCAGGCACGAGCGGCGCGCGGTGAGCACGGACTCCGAGGACGGCGGGCCGGACGTCCCGGCCGTTCTGTTCCCGTCGGCTGTTCGCTCCTGGCGTTCCGGGGCGGAGCGTACGCATCCCCTCACCGGGCTAATGTGTGCTGGTACGGCGCGGACGGCCGCGCACATCACTGACCGTCGGAGGGACAAAGCCGTGGAGGTCAAGATCGGCGTGCAGCACGCGCCCCGCGAGATCGTTCTGGAGAGCGGTCAGACTGCCGAGGAGGTCGAGCGTCTCGTGGGCGAGGCACTGGGCGGAAAGTCGCCGCTGCTGAGCCTGGTGGACGAGCACGGCCGCAAGCTGCTCGTCCCGTCCGACCGCCTCGCGTACGTGGAGATCGGCGAGACCGCTCCGCGCAAGGTGGGCTTCGGCACGCTGTAGTTCCGGACGGAGCGTGGCAGGGCCCGGTGGCACATCGCCGCCGGGCCCTGCCACATCCCGGGGCAGATGAGGATTGTGTTCCGCATGTCGGGGGTAGGACCGGCTAGGACCGATTTGCCCAGGCAGCAGCCGTGCGGGAGGAACCTCGTCATGCTTGTGGAAGCGCTCGGCTCCGCCGTCCTGGGGCTCGTGCTGGCCTGGGCGGCCGCACATCGGCTGCCGCGCCGGCTCCCCGCCCGCACCCTGGTGCTGTCGACGGGTGTGGCGGGGGCGCTCTTCGGGGCGTTCATCACCCACAGCTCGCTGGGCTCGGCCCGCCTTCTGGTGATCCTCACGGGCGCGCTGATCGTCTCCGCGGCCTCGGTGTCACTGCTGCTGCGGCCCGCGGAGAGATTTCGCCGCCGGTCGGCTCCGGCCTGAGGCCGCCGGTCACCCGGCCCGAAGGGACTCCGGGCCCCGACCGGGACCTACGGCCGCCGCGCGATGGCCCCGCGGCGGCCGCGTGCCGCTCAGGCGGCCAGGCCCAGGGCCGCCATCCGCTTGGTGTGCGCCTCGGTGATCCGGGAGAACATCCTGCCGACCTCGGCGAGGTCGAAGCCGTCCGCGACACCGCCGACCAGCATCGTCGACAGCGCGTCCCGCTCGGCGACCACCCGCTGCGACTGCGACAGGGCCTCGCCCATCAGCCGCCGTGCCCAGAGCGCGAGCCGCCCGCCCACCCGGGGGTCGGCGTCGATCGCCGCGCGCACCTTCTCCACGGCGAAGCTGGCATGCCCGGTGTCGTCCAGCACACCGAGGACCAGCCCGCGCGTGTCCGCGTCCAGATGGGCCGCGACCTCCCGGTAGAAGTCACTGGCGATCGAGTCGCCCACATACGCCTTGACCAGGCCCTCCAGCCAGTCCGACGGCGCCGTCTGCTTGTGGAAGCTCTCGTACGCCGTGACGAACGGCTCCATCGCCTCCGTCGGCGCGGCCCCGATCTCGGTGAGGCGGTCCCTGATCCGCTCGAAGTGGTGGAACTCGGCGGACGCCATCTTCGCCAGCTCCGCCTTGTCCGCGAGCGAGGGGGCGAGCTTCGCGTCCTCAGCGAGCCGTTCGAACGCCGCCAGCTCGCCGTACGCCAGCGCGCCCAGCAGGTCCACGACCGCGGCGCGGTACTGGGGGTCGGCTGAGGCCTTCGCCCAGTCCTGGGCGGCGACCGAGGTGGGTCCGGCAGAGGCGTCGGAGGCGTTGTCAGGCGTCGTCATGAAGCGCACAATAGCCCGCTCGTGGCGCCGTGGAGGTCCCCGTCCGATCAGTGTGACGACGGCTACGTCACGGAATCGCCCCACACATGTGCGTGATTCCGGGGTATGGTGGTAATGCGCCTGCCGAATATTCGACGGGCTGCACGCATGAGGATGCCCGGTCGGTGGCCCGATCGGCTCCGACCCGACAGCCCTCCTCACCCGTACGTCACTGTTGTGTACGGCATCCGGAGGGAACCCTCAGCGGTACGAGCGCTGGAGCGTCGGCGTGGTCCCGTGCCACAGGCCCGTCCCCCACAGCAGGCCGACGTCACGCGCACGGTCACGACCCCCGCGTTCGCCTCGTATCGCGCACACAGAAGAGGCAGCACCCTGACTACCACTTTTCGAGAACTCGGGATTCTTCCGGAGACCGCCGAGGCCCTGGAGGCCGTCGGCATCGTCCATCCCTTCCCCATCCAGGAGATGACGCTCCCCGTAGCCCTCTCCGGCACCGATGTCATCGGCCAGGCCAAGACCGGTACCGGCAAGACGCTCGGCTTCGGGCTCCCGCTCCTGGAGCGTGTCACCGTCCCCGTGGACGTCGAGGCGGGCCGTGCCGGCCCCGAGGCCCTCACGGACGCCCCCCAGGCGCTGGTCGTCGTCCCCACCCGCGAGCTGTGCACCCAGGTCACCAACGATCTGCTCACCGCCGGCAAGGTGCGCAATGTGCGGGTCACCGCGATCTACGGCGGCCGGGCCTACGAGCCCCAGGTCGAGGCCCTGAAGAACGGCGTCGACGTGGTCGTCGGCACCCCGGGCCGCCTGCTGGACCTGGCCGGCCAGAAGAAGCTGAACCTGAAGCATGTGAAGTGCCTGGTGCTCGACGAGGCCGACGAGATGCTCGACCTGGGCTTTCTGCCCGACGTCGAGAAGATCCTCGCCATGCTGCCGGCCAGGCGCCAGACCATGCTGTTCTCGGCGACCATGCCGGGCGCGGTCATCGGACTGGCCCGCCGCTATATGTCGCAGCCCACCCACATCCGCGCCACGGCGCCGGACGACCAGGGCGCGACGGTCGCCAACATCCAGCAGTTCGTCTACCGCGCGCACTCGCTCGACAAGCCCGAGATGGTCGCGCGCATACTGCAGGCCGAGGGCCGCGGACTGGCGATGGTCTTCTGCCGTACGAAGCGGACGGCGGCCGACATCGCCGAGCAGCTCCAGCGGCGCGGCTTCGCCTCCGGCGCGGTCCACGGCGACCTGGGCCAGGGCGCGCGCGAGCAGGCCCTGCGGGCGTTCCGCAACGGCAAGGTGGATGTGCTCGTCTGCACCGATGTGGCCGCGCGCGGCATCGATGTCGAGGGCGTCACACATGTCATCAACTACCAGTCGCCCGAGGAGGAGAAGACCTATCTGCACCGCATCGGCCGGACGGGTCGCGCGGGTGCGTCGGGCACGGCGATCACCTTCGTCGACTGGGACGACATCCCGCGCTGGCAGCTGATCAACAAGGCGCTGGAGCTGGGCTTCAACGACCCGGCGGAGACCTACTCCACCTCCCCGCACTTCTTCTCGGACCTCAAGATCCCCGAGGGCACCAAGGGTGTCCTGCCGCGCTCCGAGCGCACCCGCGCGGGTCTCGCGGCGGAGGAGCTGGAGGATCTCGGCGAGCCGGGCGGCCGGGGCTCACGCGGCGGCGGCCGCCGCCCCTCGGGCCCGTCCGAGGAGCGTGAGCGTCCGGCGGCGCGTACGCCGCGGCGCCGACGTCGCACCCGGAACGGTGCACCGGTCGACGCCGAGGCCGCCACGGAGGCGTCCGGCACCACGGAGTCCGTGGTGGCGGACGAGTCGGTGGAGCCGCGCACGCCGCGCCGCCGTCGCCGGATGCGCGGCGGGGTGTCTGCGGAGCAGACCGCCGCGGTGACGGAGACGGAGCAGCCCACGGTGCCCGAGGCCGCGGAGGCCGTCCTGGACACCGCCGAACCGGTGAAGCCGCGCCGCCGCCGTACCCGCAAGGGCACGGAGGCCGCTCCGGCCGCCGTCGAGGCCGACGTGACCGAAACGGCTCCCGCCGCCCCGGAGACCGCGGTCGACACGGCCGAGGCCGTCGAGACCAAGCCGAGCCGTCGCACCCGCAAGGCCGCGGACACGGCCCCGGCCGCCACCGAGGCGGCTGCGGACGCCGTGGACACGGCGGAGGCCAAGCCCCGGCGCCGCACCCGCAAGGCCGCCCAGCCCGCCGAGGCGGCTGAGGCAGCGGTCCGGACGGACGGGGACGAGGCACCGGCCAGGCCGCGGCGCACCCGCAAGGCCGCCGAGGCTGTCGTCGACACCGCTGAAGCAGCCGAGGCCAAGCCCCGGCGCCGGACCCGTAAGACCGCGGAGGCAGCCCCCGCTGCCGAGGCCGAGGCGGGCGCGGACGCCGCGGAGACCAAGCCGCGCCGTCGGACCCGCAAGGCCGCCGAGGCGGCCCCCGCGGACGCCGAGAGCTCCCTCGCCCCGCAGGCGGTCGAGGAGGCCGAGGTCAAGCCCCGGCGCCGGGTGCGCAAGGCGGTGACCGCGGAGGCCGAGGTCGAACCGCAGTCGGAGGAGGCGGCACCCGCCAAGCCGAGGCGGCGCACCCGTAAGGCCGTGGAGTCCGCCGAGGGCTGACACGTCCCCCGCGACGGCCCGTCACCGCTCGACGGGCGTCACCGCACGACGGCCCGTCCCCTTCACGGGGGCGGGCCGTCGGCGTACCCGGGGTCGGCACACCGAGATGTCATGCGGCACTCCCCGCGCCGGATCCCGACCGCCCGGTAACCTCGCCTCATGAGCCGTCCCCCTGCCTTCACCCCGCCCTCCGGAGTCCGGGCCCGCCGGCTCGCCACGGAACGCGGGGAGTTCGCCGTGCTCGACGCGGAGCCTTCGACGTCACCGGCCAAGGGGACCGTGCTGATGCTGCCGGGGTTCACCGGCAGCAAGGAGGACTTCATCGCCGTACAGCCCCTGCTGGCGGCGGCCGGCTACCGGACCGTCGCGGTCGACGGGCGAGGACAGTACGAGTCCCCCGGCCCCCGGGACGACGAGGCGCCCTACGCACAGGCCGAACTGGCGCGCGATGTGATCGCACAGGCGCATTCCGTGGGTGCGCCCGTGCATCTGCTCGGGCACTCCCTGGGCGGCCAGATCGCCCGTGCCGCCGTCCTCCTCGACGCGTCCCCGTTCGTCTCGCTCACCCTGATGTCCTCAGGACCGGCGCAGATCGCCGCGCCCCAGCAGCAGCGCGTCAAGCTGCTGAGCGACGCCCTCGCCGTCCTGGACATGGCCCAGGTCTGGGAGGCCATCCAGGCGATGGAACCTCCGGAGGTCTCCAGCGCCGGTGATGTCGTGGAGGGGCTCCGCGACGGGGACGATCTGCGCCGCCGCTGGCTGGGCAACAGCCCCGCCCAGCTCCTCGCCACGGGCCGGCAGCTGTGCGGGGAGCCCGACCGGGTGACCGAGCTGGCCGACCTCGGTCTGCCCGTGCATGTGCTGTCCGGCGAACGCGACGACACCTGGCCCGTCCCGCTGCTGGACGAGATGGCCGTCCGGCTGGGCGCCGCCCGCACCGTCGTGGCCCAGGCCGAGCACTCCCCCAACACCGACCGGCCCGAACAGACGGCCGACGCCCTGGCCGCGTTCTGGAACCGGCTCCTGCGGTCCTGAGACCGCCTCGTACCGGCTTCTGGCCTCGTCCTGGGGGCCGTTCCCGCCCCGCGGACCGCGTCAGTACTGTCCTTGCAGGTGCTCCCAGAATCCGTCGCGCAGCGCGCGACGCAGATCCGCCTGGCCGCGCAGCGAGTACTGCAGTATGCCCTCCGCCTCCACCAGCAGGTCCTGGTCGACGGAGCCGGGCAGATAGGGGTGGCCGGGAAGCAGCTCCGCCAGCGTCTCGCGGCCTCGCTCCGCCAGCCATTTGGCGGCGATCTGCGCGCCCACGAAGCGGACGTCCTCCCTCGTGGGGCGGGCCGCGGACGAGGCCTCGTAGGTCGCGGCCGTCCGCCGGGTCACATACGACTTGAAGAAGTCGAGTTCCAGGGTGCGCTGGCTGTCGACCTCCCACAGCAGCGGTTCCGCCTGGTTGCGGCCCTCGGCCGCCTCGATGCCCCACAGATGCACCCGGGCCCCGTACCCCTGCGCCGCCTCGACCGCCGACACCAGGTCCTCGTCTCCGCCGATGAGCGCCGCGTCGCTGATGGCACGGTGCCGGGCCAGTGATTCGAGATCGGATCTGATGAGCGAGTCGACACCCTTCTGCTGGTTGTTGGCGTTGAGGTTGCCGAGGCGCACCTTCACGTCCGGAAGCTCGGCGATGCACTGCTGCTCGGCCGTGTGGATACGGCGTCTGGCGCCGTCGTACCAGTACACACGCAGCAGCCGGCTGTCCGCGAAGACGGTGCGGGCCTTGTCGATGAGGGCCTCGATCAATCCCTCGGCATCGAGGTCGAAGGCCCTGCGGTCCTCGGTGCCCGCGACAAGCCGCCCCGCCGCCGCGTAGAGGTAGCCGGCGTCCACGAAGATCGCGTGGGTCGAGGGCGTCTTGGCCACCTCGGCGAGCATGCGCTGAAGCAACTCGTTCGTGTGGTCGATGCGGGCGCCGAGCGCCGCCAGGTCTGCGTTCATACTGCCTCCCATTGTCCCGGCGGTCACGCTGCGAACACAACCGGTCCCAAGCAGTGCATCATGAACACAACTAACTCAGGATTCCGCTCACCAGCGAGTCATTAGCCGCTCGAAAAATTTCCTTAGCGTAGGGAATATTTGCCATGGGCATCCCGTTGGACCTGCACAGGAGCGGGGCACCGTCCGCTCGCTCCGCCCATCAGTAGTTCTCCTCAGGAGGATGACCAGACGAAGGGAGAAGCCCTTGCGCTTCGAAATCATGCGCCTCGACGACGTCGACGGTACGCCCGTGGACACCACCGTCGTGGACGCCGCCTCCGTCACGCAGATCGTTCAGCAGGCCGCCGCCGTCGGGCAGCGCCTCTGGATCCGCCCGGCCGACTCGTCCGTCTCATAAGCCCCAGGCATCGCGCGGCGGCCCCAGCGGGCGCGCGGCGCGCACCATGACACTCCGAAGCCCCGTACGGCACGATGCCGTGCGGGGCTTCGTCTGCCGCCCGCGCACCACGGGAGCGGCCGGCGACCGGCACCCGGGGACGCGACCGCTCAGCCTCCCCGGACGATCTGGGTGACGCCGTTGACGATCTGCTGGACGGCGATCGCGGAGAGCATCATCCCCGCGAGCCGGGTCACCAGGACCACACCGCCGTCCTTGATCACGCGGATGATCAGCAGCGAGTAGCGCATCACCAGCCACAGCACGACATGGATCGCCAGGATCGCCGACCACACCGACACCTGGGTGCTCACACTGTGGGCCTTCTGGACCGCGAGGATCACCGAGACGATCGCGCCGGGACCGGCCAGCAGGGGCATACCGAGCGGCACCAGGGCGACATTGACGTCCTTGGTCTGCTTGGGCTCGTCGGTCTTGCCGGTCAGCAGGTCGAGGGCGATCAGCAGAAGCAGCAGCCCGCCCGCGATCATCAGCGCGGGTACCGAGACATGCAGGTAGTCGAGGATCTGGTGGCCCAGCACACCGAACACCGCGATGACGCCCAGGGCCACACAGACGGCCTGGAAGGCCATCCGCCGCTGCGTCTTGGCGGGGCGCCCGGCGGTGAGCGCGAGAAAGATCGGGGTGATCCCGGGGGGATCCATGATCACAAACAGGGTGACAAAGAGCGAACCGAAAACGGCGACGTCGAACATGGTGAGCCTTGCGGAGAAGTACAGATGTGCAGAAGCACGACGGACGAGCGCGCGGCAGAAGAGAGCCGCGGCCATTGAGGTATGCACGTCACGCCGGAAAGGCATGTGACGGCCGGACGAACGGGGGGCTGCCGGAGGCCGAGGAACAGGGGAGACCGGGAACTACGGCACGGCTAGGCGCTCCGGCGTCCGCCGGCGCCCGGCACCGGGAACGCCCCGGTGGCCCGGCGGGTGATCTCCCCGTACACCTCGGGATCGGTGGTGTACTCCCCGAGCACGCAGGTCTTGCGGCTGCCGTGGTAGTCGGAGGAGCCCGTGACGAGGAGTCCCAGTTCGGCGGCGAGGCCGCGGAGCCGGGCCCGGGTGTCCCGGTCGTGGTCCATGTGATCGACCTCGATGCCGTCGAGCCCGGCGACGGCGAGGTCCGCGACGGCGGACTCGGGCACGGTACGTCCGCGCTTGGAGGCTGCCGGGTGCGCGAAGACGGTGACCCCGCCCGCGGCCTTGACGAGCCGGATCACCTCGAACGGATCGCTCTCGTGCTTCTCGACGTACGCCCGCCCGCCGTCGGCCAGCCACTCGGGGGTGAACGCGTCCGAGACGCTGTCCACGACACCGAGTTCGACCAGGGCGGAGGCGATGTGCGGCCGTCCGACCGAGCCCCCGCCCGCGATGCGCGCCACCTGCTCCCAGGTGATCGGCACGCCCAGATCGCACAGCTTGGCGATCATGGCGCGGGCCCGCGGGACCCGGTCGTCCCGCACCAGCTCGCGCTCGGCGAGCAGCGCGGGCTCCTCGGGGTCGAAGAGGTAGGCCAGCATGTGCAGGCCGATGCCGTCCAGCCGGCAGGAGAGCTCGGCGCCGGTGACGAGGGTCACTCCCCCGGGCAGCGCGGCGATCGCCTCCGCATGGCCGCGGGTGGTGTCGTGATCGGTGAGCGCGACGACGTCCAGTCCGGCGGCAGCGGCGTTCCGCACCAGCTCGGCCGGGGTGTCCGTGCCGTCGGACGCGGTGGAGTGGGTGTGCAGATCGATGCGCACGACACGGACTCCAAGCGGGACGGGACGGAAGGGGACGCTCAAGGATAACGGGCTTCCGGAGCCCTCTGTCACACCCGAGCCGGGGTTGCGCCCCCTACGCACGCTCCCGCGGTCACGGCTCCAGCAGCCGGGGGGAGAGCGCCCCGTACGGCAGCAGGTCGACCTCCGCACCCGCGTCCCGCAGATCGGTCAGCACCAGCTCGTCGTACAGCAGCATGCCGGTCTGCTCGGGCCAGACCACCGCCCACAGCCACAGTCCGAGCGCCTCGCCCGCGAAGACCGCGCGATCGTCGGGGGTGCCCGTGACATGCCACAGCGGGGTGGGGCGGCCGGCGGCCAGCACCTTCGCCTGGGGCGGCTTCTCGACGTTCAGATAAGGACCGGGGTCCGGGCCGTCGACACCCGCATAGCGCGCACCGAGTCCGACCCCCAGCTCCTCGGCGACGAGGATCATCTCCCCCATGCCGCCGAGCGGTCCGGGGCCCGAGCAGGCCACGGCCGTCGCCCGGCCGCCACTGCGGTCGTCGCCCGCACAGGCCACGCCCGTGAACAGCCAGCCGACCGGCAGCGGCCACGGCATCCACACCGGCACCCGGGCACGGTGCACCACGACGCCGAGAGCCTCGACGCTGGGCGGGATCACAGGCTGCAGGGGATGCACATTGCCATGGACATCGCACTGCCAGGAGTCGGCGAAGAGTCCGGGAGCCCTGACCCGGCCACCGCACTTCGGGCAACTGGGTTCGCCCCTCATAGGGCCCCACGGTCCTCCCCGCCCAGCGCCGCGTCAAGGACGATCACCCGTCCGGAGTGCGCCCCTCGCGCCCCCTCGCACCTCCACACCTCCGCCGACCGGCCTTGACCGGGGAAATTAGATGTAACTTGCATTCATTAGGGCCTCTAACATAATGTATGCATACACCAACCATCTTTCGAGGAGAGACTGCGAGGACACGCATGAGCAGCACAGGAGGGCCCGCCACGGGGACCGCCGAACCGGATCCGTTCGATGTGGGGGCCGGTGGCCTGCTGCGGCAGCCGAAGGCCGTCTGGGCGACCGCCGGCGCGTCCGTCGTGGCCTTCATGGGCATCGGGCTGGTCGACCCGATCCTGCCGTCCATCGCCCAGGGCCTCCAGGCGACCGCCGGCCAGGTCTCCCTCCTCTTCACCTCGTACTTCCTGATCACCGCCGTGGCGATGCTGCTCACCGGAGTCGTCTCCAGCCGCATCGGCGGGCGCAGGACGCTGCTGCTGGGCCTCGCCTTCGTCGTGGTCTTCGCGGCCCTGGCGGGCACCTCGGGCTCCGTCGGCCAGCTCGTCGGCTTCCGGGCCGGCTGGGGTCTCGGCAACGCGCTCTTCGTCTCCACGGCCCTCGCCGTGATCGTCGGCGCGGCGGCCGGCGGCAGCGCGGCGGCGATCCTGCTGTACGAGTCGGCGCTGGGCCTCGGCATGGCGTGCGGCCCACTGCTCGGCGCACTGCTCGGGAACGCCAGCTGGCGCTACCCGTTCTTCGGTACGGCCACACTGATGGCGATCGGCTTCGTCTGCATCACGGCGTTCCTGAAGGAGCAGCCGAAGCCCGCGCGGAAGACCTCGCTGCTCGACCCGGTCAGGGCGCTCGGCCACGGCGGTCTCGCCTCCGTGGCGGCCTCCGCGTTCTTCTACAACTACACGTTCTTCACCGTGCTGGCCTTCACCCCGTTCGTGCTGGACATGACCCCGTACCGGTCGGGTGCGGTGTTCTTCGGCTGGGGCCTGCTGCTCGCCGTCTGCTCGGTGATCGTGGCGCCCCGGCTGCAGGCACGCCTCGGCTCGCTGAAGGTGCTCGGCGGCTCCCTGGTGCTGCTGGCGCTCGACGTCCTGGTGCTCGGCTACGGCGACCACACCACGGCCGTGGTCTGCACGGTCCTGTCCGGCGCGTTCATCGGCGTGAACAACACGGTCTACACCGAACTGGCCCTGGGCGTCTCGGACGCCCCGCGCCCGGTGGCCAGCGCGGGTTACAACTTCGTGCGCTGGTTCGCCGCCGCGGCCGCGCCCTATCTGGCGCCCAAGATCGAGGGGTGGACCGATGTCCATGTCCCGTTCGTGGTCGCGGCGGCCACCGCGGTGGCGGGCGCGCTCGTGGTCCTCGTACGGCGCAATGCGCTCACCCATGAGGCGGAGGAGCTGGAGACCCGTCACGCCGTACGGGACAGCGTGGCCGCCTTCGCCGACTGACGGCCCTGACGGCGGCGGCCTGTCCGGTGATCTTGCTCACCGGACAGGTCCGGCGATTCAGTCCAACGGGACGGATCCCCGGGACGGGTCCCGGGGATCCGTCCCCTTCGCCAGCCAGCGCTCCTGGAGGGCCCCGGCGCCGTGTACCCGCTTCCAGGCGGCCTCGAGGGGAGTCATCGGCAGCAGCGGAAGGAACCGCACCGGATCGAGGGGTTCCGTCAGCTCCAGGTCCGCCACAAGACCGCCCGGCTCCGCGACCAGGACCGAGGTGAACGGGGCCCCCGGCCACAGCGGCGCCCCCACGTCCAGCGAGGCACCGGGCGCCAGGACCACGCCCTCGACCTGCGGGGACGCGGCGAGCACGGCGAGCGGGCGCAGCACCTTGTCGGTGTCGGCGAGGCCGCCGCGGACGGAGAGGACCAGCTCGGCCCGGGGTCCCTCGACGGGGTCGGCGAGCATCGCCGCGGGGTCCGTCATGGGCCGGACGGACATGCCGAGGGTGGCATAGCGCAGGACGTCGCCCTCGCGGAAACGCAGCACCTCGATGCGGTCGGTACCCAGAAAGGTGACCGCGGCGCGGGCGTCCGGTTCGCCCAGCGCGGTACGCAACCGGGCCTCGACCAGTGGAAGAACATCGGCCATGCGGTGAGCATAGAACTCGTCAGCAGGGAGCAAAGCGGCGCCTTGACACTGCGGTCGGCTGATACTCTTGGCCGGTGGTTTCGGGCCGCCCGCCGAAGCATCGCGATCGGTTTCCGACACCTTGAGACTTCCCTACGGGGAATGGATCGTCCCTCACCAGGGACCGGCCGGAGGAGGTGGGGCTGCCATGGATCGAAGTCGACCGTGCAGTACCGCCCGCTCTTCCGGCCACTGATGCAGCCGCTCTGGCTCCGGCCCACCTCTCGCTGTGTGCCGCTCTTCGTGCGGATCCCCGGGAGACCCGCTCCGGACCTCCGGGTACACCGCGGAAGAGCATGTCGTTTCGTACCACCTGATCTGTTGATCTGAATCAGCAGCGAAGCCCGCCACCGCGACGGTACGGTGCTTCCCGCTTTGTGGACGTGCCACACCTCTTCCCCTGTCCCAGGACAGGGAGACGCCTGGCCAGGACGTCCCCATTCCGGGCAGTTCCACCCGTCCCCGGCATCTTTCGCTGCCCGACGCGAAGGAGCCCGCCATGTCGATGATCCGTGACCTGCGCGCCGCGGTCCGCCCCTCCCGCCCCGCCCCGCGCAAGGAGTCCGGCACCTACGACACGACACGGGACCCCGCGACCCCCTCCGCCGTCGTCGACTGCGCGGTCTACCGGGACGGCGAGCGCGTCGAGACGCAGAAGCCGCTGTCCCCGCACGAGGCGATGCGCCTGGTACGGCGCGACGGGGGCTTTGTGTGGATGGGGCTGCATGAGCCGACCGAGGCCGAATTCGCCGGTATCGCGGGAGAGTTCGGGCTGCACCCGCTGGCGGTCGAGGACGCGGTGCAGGCGCACCAGCGCCCCAAGCTGGAGCGCTACGACGACTCCCTCTTCACCGTCTTCAAGACCATCCACTACGTCGACCACGACCATCTGCCGGCCAACAGTGAGGTCGTCGAGACCGGCGAGGTCATGTGCTTCACCGGGCGGGACTTCTTCATCACGGTCCGGCACGGCGGGCAGGGGTCGCTCCGGGCGCTGCGGCACCGGCTGCAGGACGACCCCGAGCTGCTCGCCAAGGGCCCCTCGGCCGTGTTGCACGCGATCGCCGACCATGTCGTCGACGGCTATATCGCGGTGGCGGACGCGCTGCAGGACGACATCGACGAGGTGGAGACGGAGGTGTTCTCGCCGGACCGCAAAGGAACGCCACGGGGCACCGACGCGAGCCGTATCTACCAGCTCAAGCGCGAGGTACTGGCGTTCAAGCGCGCGGTGGCGCCGCTGCTGCGGCCGATGCTGCTGCTGAGCGAGCGGCCGATGCGGCTGATCGACCCGGACATCCAGAAGTACTTCCGCGATGTCGCCGACCATCTCGCCCGCATCCATGAGCAGGTGGTGGGCTTCGACGAGCTGCTGAACTCGATCCTCCAGGCCAATCTGGCGCAGGCGTCCGTCGCGCAGAACGAGGACATGCGCAAGATCACGGCCTGGGCGGCGATCATCGCCGTGCCGACCATGGTGTGCGGTGTCTACGGCATGAACTTCCAGAACATGCCCGAGGTGCACTGGAAGTACGGCTACCCGGTGATCATGAGCGTCACGGTGGCCATCTGTCTGGGCATCCACCGCACACTGAAGCGGAACGGCTGGCTGTAGGGGCCGGGCGAAAGACCCTAGGCTGGGCACATGACAAGCGAGCTGCTCGACCGGGCCCTCGTCGAGGAGGCCACCAAGAAGTCCGGGCTGATCTGGGTCCGGGGCACCGGGCCCGCCCCCGCGCGGGCCCTCTGGCACGTGTGGCACGAGGGGGCGGCCTGTGTGGTGGGCGACGGCCCCGGCGAGCAGCCGCTGCCCGGTCTGACCGACGGCGGAGAGGCGGTCGTCACGGTCCGCAGCAAGGACAAGGGCGGCCGGCTCGTCGGCTGGCCCGCGCGGGTGGTCGAACTGGCACCGGGATCACCCGAGTGGGAGAGCACGGTCGGCGAGCTCAAGGGCAAGCGGCTGAACGCTTCCGACGCCGAGGAGATGCCCGGACGGTGGCGCCGCGAGTGCCGGGTGCTGCGCCTTGAGCCGGCGGGCGGCACGCTGCCGCTGCCGCAGGACTCCCTGGCGGCCCCGCCGCCGCCCACCCCGGCCACCACACGGCGCCCGATCCCGGCCGCCCTGCCCCGCCTGCTGCGCCGCAAGCGCCGCGGCACCGGCGCCGCGTAGGGGCCCGGGAGCGTCGGACCTCCTGGCCCGCGGGGCCGCCGACGACGGCCGGTACCTGGCGGAGCAGGACGCCTAGGACGACGGCAGTTGCTGCCCGTAGTCCACCGTCTGCTCCTTCGGCGGTTCCGACAGGGCGAAGTCCTTGCCCCAGTCCGAGAGCCGTAGCGTGCCCGCGTTGCCGGCGCGGACCAGACGCAGCGGATAAGGGGTCCCCTCCAGCGAGACGTCCAGCGTGCCGCCGGAGCCGTTGTCGCCCGAGACACGGATCGTGCGGACGCCGCTCTGCTCATGGTGGCCGTCCGTCGCCAGCGTGCCGTGCAGCGTGAGGAGCCCGTCGAGGAGCACGTCCTTGTCGGTGAAGCCGCTGAAGCGCTTGTAGGCCGGATCCCCGGTCGGCACCTTCACATACTTCCCGTCGAGTGTGTTCGCCACGGCCGCCGGGCTCCCGTCGTCCTCCTTGCCGTCTTTGCCGTCCTGCTGGTTCCAGAACTCCGCGTCGGCCTTGAGATACAGGTGTTCGTCGACCCTGAGCAGCTGGAACGTGCCGTTCTTCGAGGTGACCGAGCCGGAGCCGCCCCCGGCCCTGAGCCGCATGTCGAGCGTGTAGGTGGCGCCATTGCTGACCACGGTCCCGGACAGCCGCACCGAGGCGGCCGATTTCGCCGCCGTCCGCGTGCGCTTCTGGATCGTCTCGGCCGGCAGCTTGCCCACCCCGTTCGTCCCCTCGTCCGGGTCCGGAGCACTGCATCCTGTGAACCCCGTCCCCATCACGACCAGGGCGCAGATCGCGCTCATCAGTGCGGCCCTGCGGGTACGGCCCTGGGAAATCACGGTCACAGGTGGGGCTGCCTCTCGTACGGGGAGTCCTCATCGGCGTACGGCAGCGTACCGGTGCCCGGGAGCCCTTCCGGAGCCAGTCCTTCCAGGTCTCTCGCCAGGGCGTACGACATCGGGACGGGCTAGCCTGAAGCCCACGCGAGCGGACAGAACGGCCGGAACAGGAGGCGCGGGCATGGCGGCAGGCGCCCCTCGCATCTTCGTCTCGCATCTGGCCGGCATCGCTGTCTTCGACCCCAGCGGCGACCAGGTCGGACGCGTGCGCGACCTGGTCGTGGTGCTGCGCGTCGGCCGCCGTCCCCCGCGTCTGCTCGGACTGGTCGTCGAACTCTCCACCCGCCGCCGTATCTTCCTGCCCATGACCCGGGTGACGGGCATCGAGTCCGGCCAGGTCATCACCACCGGTGTGCTGAATGTGCGCCGCTTCGAGCAGCGGCCCACCGAGCGGCTGGTCTTCGGGGAGCTGCTCGACCGCCGCGTGGGGCTCGTGGAGACCGGTGAGGAGGTCACCGTCCTCGATCTCTCCGTGCGGCAGCTGCCCGCCCGCCGGGAATGGGAGGTCGACAAGGTCTTCGTTCGCAAGGGGAGGGGCGGGGCGTTCCGGCGCGGCGGGGACGGACGGCGCGTGGCGCTCCCCTGGAGGGGCGGGAGCGGGAGACGGGCGGGAGAGACGCTGACCGTGGAATGGTCCGCGGTCACCGGGTTCTCCCTGGAGGAACAGGGGCAGGGCGCCGAGAGTCTGCTGGCCACCTTCGAGCAGCTGCGGCCCGCCGACCTCGCCAATGTGCTGCACCATCTCTCCGCCAAGCGCCGCGCCGAGGTGGCCGCCGCCCTCGACGACGACCGGCTCGCCGATGTTCTCGAACAACTGCCCGAGGACGATCAGGTCGAGATCCTCGGCAAGCTGAAGGAGGACCGCGCCGCGGACGTCCTGGAGGCGATGGACCCGGACGACGCGGCCGATCTGCTCGCCGAGCTGCCGGAGGACGAGAAGGAGCGGCTGCTGAGCCTGATGCAGCCCGCCGACGCGGCCGACATGCGGCGCCTGATGGCGTACGAGGACAGGACCGCGGGCGGGCTGATGACCACGGAGCCGATCGTGCTGCGGCCCGACGCCACCGTGGCCGACGCCCTCGCCCGGGTCCGCAACCCCGATCTGTCGCCCGCCCTGGCCGCCCAGGTCTATGTCTGCCGCTCACCGGACGAGACGCCGACCGGCACCTATCTGGGGACCGTGCATTTCCAGCGGCTGCTGCGGGACCCCCCGTACACCCTGGTCAGCTCGCTCCTCGACGACGATCTACAGCCCCTGGCCCCGGACGCGCCGCTGCCCGTGGTGGCCGGTTTCTTCGCGACCTACGACATGGTCGCCGCGCCCGTCGTCGACGAGTCCGGCTCGCTGCTCGGCGCGGTGACCGTGGACGACGTACTGGACCACATGCTGCCGGAGGACTGGCGGGAGACGGAGTTCGACCTGACCGAGGAGGGGGCCGCCGATGGCAGCTGAGCGCGACAGGGGCCCCTCCGGCTCGACCGCCTCCGCCCGCTCCCGCATCCGGCTGGACCAGCCGCAGCCCCGGCGCACCCGGGTGCTGCCCGAGTGGGACCCGGAAGCCTTCGGACGCATGTCGGAGCGGATCGCACGGTTCCTGGGCACCGGGCGGTTCATCGTCTGGATGACGGTGGTCATCGTCGTCTGGCTGGTGTGGAACGTGACCGCGCCGCGCCCGCTGCGCTTCGACCCGTACCCGTTCATCTTTCTGACCCTGATGCTGTCCCTGCAGGCCTCCTACGCGGCCCCGCTGATCCTGCTGGCGCAGAACCGCCAGGACGACCGCGACCGGGTCAACCTCGAACAGGACCGCAAGCAGAACGAGCGGTCGATCGCGGACACCGAGTATCTGACCCGGGAGGTGGCCGCGCTGCGCACCGGCCTCGGCGAGGTCGCCACCCGCGACTGGATCCGTTCCGAGCTCCAGGACCTCGTGCGGGAACTGGACGGCCGACGGCGGCCCGACGGACAGGCCCCCTTCCCCGCCGAACGGCCGGGCGGACGTGACACGGACGACGGCTGACGGGCTTCCCTGGGCCGCCTCCGGGCGCCGTACCATCGTCCTTATGGCTACGGAAGACGCGGTGCGCGAAGCGCTGGCGACGGTGAACGACCCGGAGATCCAGCGACCCATCACCGAACTGGGGATGGTCAAATCGGTGGAGATCGGCGCGGACGGAACGGTCGCGGTCACCGTGTACCTGACGGTCTCCGGCTGCCCCATGCGCGACACGATCACTCAGCGGGTCACCGAGGCGGTCTCCCGTGTCGAGGGCGTCACCCGGGTGGACGTCACGCTGGACGTGATGAGCGACGAGCAGCGCCGCGAGCTGGCGACCGCGCTGCGCGGCGGCCAGGCCGAGCGGGAGGTCCCCTTCGCCAAGCCGGGCTCGCTCACCCGGGTGTACGCGGTGGCCTCCGGCAAGGGCGGCGTCGGCAAGTCCTCGGTGACGGTGAACCTGGCGGCGGCGATGGCGGCCGACGGGCTGAAGGTGGGTGTCGTCGACGCCGACATCTACGGCCACAGCGTGCCGCGCATGCTGGGCGTGGACGGCCGTCCGACCCAGGTCGAGAACATGATCATGCCGCCGCAGGCGAACGGCGTGAAGGTCATCTCGATCGGCATGTTCACCCCCGGCAACGCCCCGGTCGTCTGGCGCGGCCCGATGCTGCACCGCGCGCTCCAGCAGTTCCTGGCGGATGTGTTCTGGGGCGATCTGGACGTGCTGCTGCTCGACCTCCCACCGGGCACGGGCGACATCGCGATCTCCGTGGCACAGCTGGTTCCCAATGCGGAGATCCTGGTGGTCACCACCCCCCAGCAGGCGGCCGCCGAGGTGGCGGAGCGGGCGGGCTCCATCGCCGTCCAGACCCACCAGAAGATCGTCGGTGTGGTCGAGAACATGTCCGGACTGCCCTGCCCGCACTGCGGCGAGATGGTGGACGTCTTCGGTACCGGCGGCGGTCAGACCGTCGCCGACGGCCTGACCCGCACCACCGGCGCCACGGTCCCGGTGCTCGGCTCCATCCCCATCGACGTCCGGCTGCGCGAGGGCGGCGACGAGGGGAAGCCGGTGGTGCTGACGGACCCGGACTCCGCGGCCGGCTCGGCCCTGCGCTCGATCGCGGGCAAGCTGGGCGGCCGTCAGCGGGGCCTGGCGGGGCTGTCGCTGGGGATCACCCCGAAGAACAAGTTCTGACGAACGGCTTCCGGATCCGGGCGCCCCGACCGGGGTGTTCCGGATCCCGTACGCCGAAGGGGGCGTCGTCCGAGCGGGACGACGCCCCTTTCGGCATCGTCCCGTCCATGCCCGACCGACGTTCCCCGAGGGGGCGTTCCACCGTCGTCCGGCGGAGGTGTGTCTCTGTCAGGCGTACGCGGAGACGTCCTTGATCTTCGCGAAGCCGAGCCCGTAGGCGCTCATTCCCCTGCCGTACGCCCCCAGGTGCACGCCCGCCTGCGCGGACCCGGCGAGCACCCAGCCGAACTCCGACTCGCGGTAGTGGAAGGAGGTCGGGACGCCGTCCACGGGCAGCGACAGGGTGGACCACTCGGGGCCGGACAGGTCGTCCGCGAGGACCCATGCCGTCTCGGTCTGCTGGTCGAGCCAGTTGTCCCGCAGGATGTGGTCCAGTTGGCCGGGCCAGGTGAGGGACAGCAGCCCCACGCCCGCGAGCCAGGCCGCGGAGGACACCGTGGTGGCCTCCAGTACGCCGGTGCCGTCCGCGCTGTGCCGAAGGGGCTGCGAGGCGACGGTGACCACGACCGCGAACCGTTCGCCGTCCCCGTCCTCGGTGACCTCATTGCGCACGGAGGGCTCCTCGCCGTGCCCGATCGAACCGTGCTCCACGGCCCCGTCAGCGGCGACACCCACCCGCATCAGCCAGCGCGGGCCCGTGAAGGCCTCATCGAGGCCGTACCACGGGAAGGGCGCCCGGAGAAAACCGTCGACCGTGCCCCGGGCGAAAGGGAACTGCTGTCCGCCCTCCGCGGCCGGCGCCTGCGCGCCTACCCGACTCGTCGTCTCCATCTGCCCGGACGCCTCCTCGCTCTCGTCGGACCTGAGCGGCCCGCCCCCCACGGGCGTCCTCGCTCCCCAATCGGTCCGCACAACAACTGGGCAGCATAGCCACAGCACTCCGAACAGCAGGGGAACGCCCGGCACCTGCCCCCTCCCGGACGTCGCAATATGGCCGTGTGCACGCCGATGGGTGTATGGCCTTCGTCACGTCACCGGGGTCACGACCGCCCGGCGCCGCGCGGAGAGGTCCCGCTACGGCTCAGGTGGCGTCCGCGTCGAAGGGCGGACGCTCCTCGGGGGCGAGGGGTCCGGGCTTCTTCGTCAGATCCACGGTTTTGGAGGACGGCACGGAGGACGAGGTCTCGACCTCAGGGCTGTGCACCGCGTCCGTGAGGTCGGCCATCTCCTTCTTCAGGTCGAAGCCGTTGCGGATCTCCTTGAGCCCCAGTTCGTCGTTCTCCAGCTGCTTGCGCAGAAACGTCTTGGGGTTGAGGTCCTCGAACTCGAAGTCCTTGAACTCCGGTCCCAGCTCGCTGCGGATGTCCTGCTTGGCGCTCTCCGAGAACTCACGGATCTTGCGGATGGTCCGGGTGACGTCCTGGATCATCTTCGGGAGCTTGTCGGGACCGAAGACGAGCACAGCGATGACAACGATCGTGACCAGTTCGAGCGGTCCTATGTCATTGAACACCTGTAGCTCCTTGCGATGTCCTCGGTCCTCGTCCCTCGGTGGCCCCTGCGGGTCTTCCGTGGTCCGGGCCGGGTCCACGGTACCCGGCGTTCTGCTCGAACCGGTACCGTCCCGTCTCCCCCGCCGCGTGTACACGACGGGTTTTCCGGGATGTTTGCCTTCCGGGCCGCCTCCCGACACGCCCCCGTCGGGACGGTCGTCAGCTGCTGTCCGCGGAGCCGAGGACCAGCGTGATCCTCCGTTCCGTGCCGTCGCGCAGGACGGCCAGTTCCAGTCGGTCGCCGGGGCGGTGGGCGCGGGTCCTGACGATGAGCTCCTCACCGGAGTGGACCCGGACGCCGTCGACCTCGGTGATCACGTCACCGGGCTTGATCCCGGCCCGGTGACCGGGGCCGCCCGTGCTGACCGCGGGACCGCCGCCCGCGCCCTCCGTGCCGACGCGGGCGCCGTCACCCGAGTAGCTCATGTCGAGCGTGACCCCGATGACGGGATGGGTGGCCCTGCCGGTGTTGATCAGCTCCTCGGCGACCCGTCTGGCCTGGTTGACGGGTATGGCGAAGCCGAGCCCGATGGAGCCCGCCTGACCGCCCTTGCCGAGGCCGCTGCCGGCCGACCGGATGGCCGAGTTGATGCCGACCACCCGGCCCCGGGAGTCGAGGAGGGGGCCGCCCGAGTTGCCGGGGTTGATCGGGGCGTCGGTCTGCAGGGCGTCCACGTACGACACATCGCTTCCGTCGCCCTTCTCACCCCCTGCCGTGATGGGCCGCTCCTTGGCGCTGATGATCCCGGAGGTGACGGTCCCGGCGAGGTCGAAGGGCGCCCCGATGGCGACGACGGGGTCGCCGACCCGGACGTTGTCGGAGTTGCCCAGGGGCATGGGCCTCAGACCGTGGACACCGCCGACCTCGACGACGGCGA
This sequence comes from Streptomyces nodosus, assembly GCF_008704995.1. Taxonomy (NCBI): domain Bacteria; kingdom Bacillati; phylum Actinomycetota; class Actinomycetes; order Kitasatosporales; family Streptomycetaceae; genus Streptomyces; species Streptomyces nodosus. The sequence goes on along the minus strand of NZ_CP023747.1, from coordinate 4,878,663 downwards.
GGTCATAGCCGGCGTCCCGGCCCACGACGGTGGCCTTCGCGGTCTCGCCCCCGTTGAAGGTCACCGTTATCCGCCCACCGGTTCCGGCGGGTTCGACGACATGGTTGTTGGTGAGGATGTGTCCACGCCCGTCGAGGACGAACCCGGTGCCGGTGCCCTCGCTGTCGGCGCCCTTGACATGCAGGGTCACCACGCTGGGCAGCGCCCGGGCGGCGATCCCCGCGATGCTGTCCGCGGCGCGCCCGGTGGGCTCGGGCCCGGCCTGCGGCAGCCGGACGCCCCCGATTCCGCCGTTGCGCTCCAGTGCGGTGCCGACCACACCGCCGATCCCGCCGGACAGCAGGGCGATCGCCAGAGCCCCGAGCGCCAGGGCTCTTCTGCCGCGTCTGCGCCGCTGTTCCCGGGTGAGGACCGCGGCGCCGCTCTGCTGGAAGGGGGCCGCGGGCGCCCAGGGGTCGTAGTTCTGCCAGGGGTTGGCCGCGGGGTACGGGGCGGAGCCCGGCCCGGGCGGCGCGTCGGGGGCGGGCGGGGCGGAGAGCGGGGCGCCCACCGCGGCGGGTGCGGACGGCATCGGCGGGGCCCCGCCGGGCGGTTGGTGCGTGGTGGGCATCGGTGTGCCCGGCGCCGCGGGCACGGGCGCGGCAGGCGCGGTGGGCGCCTGCGCGGACGGTACGGGAGGCATCGGTGTGCCCGGTGCCGGACGCGGCGGGGGCGCCATGCCGTGCGTGAGGGGTGCCGCCGGGTGCTGGACCGGTGGGGCGGGGGCCCAGGGGCCCGGTTCGCCGTAGGGAGGGGTGTCGTAGGGGTCGGGGTCGTGGAGGGGCACGGGACGCTCGTCACCGGCGGCCGGGACGGGGTGTCCCCCGCTGTCCGGCCGAGGGGCGGCCTCGACGCCGGAGCCCTCCCCGACCGCTTCCGCGGCACCGCCCTCCGCATCGGCAGCGGCGGCGGGGGACCCGGTGGGCGCGGCGTGGGACGGCTCGCTCTCCGGCCCTGAGCCGGTCACGCCCGCGGACCGCACCGCGGCGGGGTGTTCCAGTGCGAAGTCTCCCCCGGTGCCGGCCTCGCCCGAAGGGCCGCCGACGGGCTCGCCCGGCCGCTCCTCACCGCCGGGGGCGGCACGCCCCGGCTCGCCGTCCGCCACCGGATCCTGCGCCCGTGCCGGCATCTCGGCGGGCACCGCGTCCGACAGCTCGGACCGGGGCACCGAGGGGCCCGCCTCGACGGCGTCCCGTGTCCCGGGTGCCCGCGCCCCCGTCTCCCCCGGAGGGACCGGTTTCCCCTCGTTCATGCTCTCCTCACACCCGGCCCGCGGCAGAACAGCGCCGGCGGTCGCCGCTGGTTCGTCGATTCCGCGCCCTGAACGTCTGCGCGAGCGCGGCCCACCGTGGATTCAACCAGGTTCCCGTCCGCCCGTGCGGACGCCGGGTCAGGGCACGGTGGGCGAGGGAGCGGGCGAACTGACGGGCGTGGCCCCGTCGGTGGGGGCCGACTCCGACGCGGCCGACAGCCCCGGAGTCATCAGCTCGGGAGAGGCCGGCCAGGAGGTCAGGGCGACCGGATCGGTCTCGGTGAGCGGACGTATCAGCGGGGACATCGCGGCGGCCCCGGCGAGCACGGGAGCGGCCAGGGCGCGGATCGGGGTGGCCTCCTGGACCGCCGGGGCGGGTGCCCCGGACAGCAGCGGGGCCGGGGCCTCGGTGGGCGCGAGGGGCGTCGGATCCGGGTGGTCGGCGGAGTACTGCCCGGACGTCGGTGCGGCGGAGCGCCGGCGCTGGGTCTCGGATGTCGCGACGCCGCCCGTGCCCGGTGCACGCGTCGGGGTGACATTGCTTCCGGACCCCGAGCCGCCGCGCGCCTCCACGCCCACGTCCCCGGCCGTCACCCCGCCGAGCGCGATCGCGGCCAGCGACACGGCGCCCGCGGCGGCGAACGCGAACCGCAGCCCGCGGGAGGACGACCGCTCGGCGTCCTGACGGCCGACGGGATGGATACGGAAGCCGCGGTCCCCGGTCAGGGCCGCGCCCTCGGAGGGCGACAGCGGGGCGTGCGGGTCCGACGGGACATATCCGAAGGGCTCGCCGCTCACGCCGAAGACGCCGGGGGCGGGAGGCAGTCCGGCGGGTGACTGGGGTCTCCTGCCGAAGCCTCCCCCGCCGAGCGGCGTGCCACCGCCGTCGACGTCACCTCCCCCGGGCAGGCCCTGGAGTCGGGCCAGGAAGCTCTCGGAGGGCGGCGGCGGGGCCGCCGCGGCGAAGACGTTCTTCAGCCGGCGCTGGGCGTCGGCCTCGGCCTTGCACTTCACGCAGGTGGCCAGATGGGCCAGCACGCGCTCGCGTGTCTCATGACCGAGCTCTCCGTCGATCAGTGCGGAAAGCCGGTCTCCCAGATGCTGTTCTGCCGGTGTGGGGCCACGGGATCCACTCACGCGGTCGCGCCCCCTCCCCCCAGAGCGGGGACGCGCGCCATGAAGGACCTGCGCTCGGCGCGGGCCTCCGGCGACCGGTGCGCCAGCGCCTTGCGCAGCTGCGAGCGGCCTCGGTGGATGCGGGACCGCACCGTGCCGAGCTTGACGCCCAGGGTCGCGGCGATCTCCTCGTAGGACAGCCCCTCGATGTCGCACAGGACGACGGCGGCGCGGAACTCGGGCGCGAGCGTGTCCAGGGCCTGCTGGACGTCCGCATCGAAGTGGGCGTCGTGGAAGAGCTGCTGCGGGGTGGGCTCGCGGCTGGCCAGCCGCTCGGCCGCGTCCTCGCCCAGCGCGTCGAAGCGGATGCGCTGCTTGCGGCGGACCATGTCCAGGAAGAGGTTGGTGGTGATGCGGTGCAGCCAGCCCTCGAAGGTGCCGGGCGTGTAGGTGGACAGGGAGCGGAAGACCCGGACGAACACTTCCTGGGTCAGGTCCTCGGCGTCGTGCTGGTTTCCGGTCAGACGGTAGGCCAGCCGGTAGACCCGGCCGCTGTGAGTGCTGACGATCTCCTCCCAGGTGGGCGGAGTCCACGCCTGCGAGTCCGCGTCGGTGGCGAAGGTCGCGGTCTGCGCGGAGTCGGAAGCGTGGCGGGTGTCAGCGATGTCGGTCACGGATTTCGGCTCACCCGACGACCTGAGGAGGCGCCGCAGCACCCCTCTCCGATCCACAGGCGCAGCCGCACCTCCCCTGTCGGCTCTGGTGGTGTCCAGTGGAGCCCCTACCATAGCCACCTCGCCCGTTAGCTCCGGATAAGCGGTTTTACGAGAATTTGATGTGAGCTGATGCGGCTGCGTCGGCGCTTGCCCGGCGTCCCGGTCCATACCTGCCCCCGTCCTTGCCCCCGCGGTCTTCCTCATCCTTCAAACGCCCGGTCCCATCAGCAGGTTCCCGGCGCCAACGGATACAGTCACGCCGAGGCAACCAGGGGACAGGAGACGGTCATCACCGGCAACCGGCAGACGAGCTGGGCGTTCGCCGACGCCTATGTCGCCGAGGACGACGCGCTGCGCTGGGCCCGCGACCGGGCCCGGGAGGCAGGGCTGCGCTCGGTGTCGCCCAGCACGGGTGCCGCGCTGCGCCTGCTCGCCGCCACCGTGGACGCCAAGGCGGTGGCGGAGATCGGGACCGGATGCGGCGTCTCCGGGATCCATCTGCTGCACGGCATGCGGGCGGACGGGGTGCTGACCACCGTGGACCCGGAGCCGGAGCATCAGCAGTTCGCCCGGCAGGCCCTCCGCGCCTCCGGCTTCGCCAGCAATCGCGCCCGGTTCATCCCGGGCCGCGCCCTGGATGTGCTGCCCCGGCTCGCGGACGCCGGCTACGACCTGGTCTTCTGCGACGGCGACCGGCTGGAGGTCCTCGACTACCTCGCTGAATCGTTGCGCCTGCTGCGTACCGGTGGGCTCGTCGTCTTCGAGGGGGCCTTCGCCAACGGCCGCACGGTCGACTCGGGACCACAGCCCACCGAGGTCCTGCGGCTGCGGGAGCTGCTGCGCACGGTGCACGAGAGCACGGCGCTGATGCCCTCGCTGCTTCCGGTGGGCGACGGGCTGCTGTGCGCGGTCAAGCGCTGAGCGGAACCACCCCCGGAAAAGCAGCGACCCCGGCACCGCTTACGATGCCGGGGCAACTCGGAACTTGGGGTGACTCGCGCGTCAGCCGACGACCTTCTTGAGGGCGTCGCCCAGCGCGTCGGCCTCGTCAGGGGTCAGCTCGACGACGAGCCGACCGCCGCCTTCGAGCGGAACGCGCATGACGATGCCCCGCCCCTCCTTGGTCACCTCGAGCGGGCCGTCGCCCGTCCGCGGCTTCATGGCCGCCATGCTCGTTCCCCTTCCTGAAACCAGCTCATCTCAGCCGACGGCCCCCTTGAAGGGCACGCGATCCCTCGAAGGACGCACCACACCGGCATCGAACACATTGCTTCCCAGCCATTATCCCGCATCTCATGACCCGATGACCAACATCGGTCGGCATCGCTTGGGCAACACGCGCGAGCAAAACCACTCAATTCGGCGATGTGGCTGTGATACTGCGCCACCGCACGGACATCCACCGGCCGGACACGGGCGGAAATTCTTTGACGCAGGTCACACCTCCGGTCCGTTCCACCCGCGATGATCTCCGCCATGCTGTCTTCGACGCGGGACGTACCGACCGGTACGGCCCGGCCGCGACACCGGAGGGGATCACCATGGCCGACACCGTGCTCTACGAGGTGAGCGACGGACTCGCGACGATCACGCTGAACCGCCCCGAGGCGATGAACGCCCTGAATGTCGCGGCCAAGGTCGCCCTGCGGGACGCGGCCCAGGAGGCGGCGGCCGACGACGGCGTGCGGGCGATCCTGCTCACCGCCGCCGGGGACCGGGCGTTCTGTGTGGGGCAGGACCTCAAGGAGCACATCGGAGTGCTCCAGGCCCAGGAGCCGGGCTCCGGGGGCGGGGTGATGAGCACCGTCCGGGAGCACTACAACCCGATCGTGCGGGCCCTGGCCCATGCCGCCAAGCCCGTGGTCGCCGCCGTGAACGGGATCGCCGCGGGAGCCGGCTTCGGCTTCGCGCTCGCCGCCGACTACCGGATCGTCGCGGACACCGCGGCCTTCAACACCTCGTTCGCCGGGGTCGCGCTCACCGCGGACTCCGGAATCTCCTGGACGCTCCCCCGCGTCGTCGGCCCCTCCCGCGCCGCGGATCTGCTGCTCTTCCCGCGCAGCATCGACGCCCGGCAGGCGTACGAGTGGGGCATCGCGAACCGGCTGGTCCCCCTGGCCGAGCTGCGCGCCGAGGCGGAGAAGACGGCCCGCTCGCTGGCCGAGGGGCCGACGCTGGCCTACGCCTCGCTCAAGGAGTCCCTCGCCCACGGGCTCTCCCACTCCCTCGACGAGGCCCTGGAGAAAGAAGACGAACTGCAGAGCCGCGCGGGGGCCTCGCAGGACCATGCGATCGCGGTGCGGGCCTTCGTCGACAAGCAGAAGCCGAGGTACGTGGGGCGCTGAGGGCGGCCGTGCGCCGCCCGGATCAACTGTTGCGGGCGGCGCAGCCGGCCAGGTGGTCGTCCACCAGTCCACAGGCCTGCATCAGCGCATAGGCCGTGGTCGGGCCGACGAAGCGCAGGCCGCGTCTCTTCAGGTCCTTGGACAGGGCCGTGGACTCGGTGGTGACCGCCGGAACGTCGGCGAGGGAGCTGGGGGCAGGGCGCGATGTCCTCTCGGGCGCGTACGACCAGATCAGCTCGTCCAGCTCGCCCGGGGCCCAGTCGGCCAGCACGCGTGCGTTGGAGAGCGTCGCCTCGACCTTGGCGCGATTGCGGATGATCCCCGGGTCGGCCAGCAGGCGTTCCTGGTCGGCCTGGGTGAAGGCGGCCACCTTGACGATCCTGAAGTCGGCGAAGGCGGTGCGGAACCCCTCGCGACGGCGCAGGATCGTGATCCACGACAGGCCCGACTGAAAGGCCTCCAGGCTCAGCCGCTCGAACAGCGCGTCGTCGCCGTGGACCGGCCGGCCCCACTCCTGGTCGTGGTACGCCACATAGTCCTCGGTGGACAGGGCCCACGGACAGCGTCGGACGCCGTCGGGTCCCGCCAGGGCTTCCCCGCTCACCGCTGCTCCTCCTCGGTCCCCCGGTCCGGGCCGGCGCCCCTGCCCGCACGGGCGCCGGCCAGCGCGGCCTCCAGATCGGCGATACGGGAGTCCCGCTCGTCGAGCTCGGCACCGAGCCGGCCCAGCGCGTCGTCCACGTCCGCCATCCGGTAGCCGCGGAGGACCAGCGGGAAACGCAGGGCGTCCACGTCCTCGCGGCCGACCGGACGGTCCGGCGCCAGCGAGTGGTCACCGGACAGATCGGGCGCGACATGGGGCAGGGGGCCGCGCCCGCCGCCGCCCAGCACGGCCAGGGTCACCGCGGCCACCACGACGGCGAGCGCGACGACCAGGAAGAAGAACATGAACATCACTGAGGTCCCCACGCTCGGTACCGGCCCCGGGGCGCCGGCACGGAAGTGCCGTTGTCGAATGTGTCTGGGTCAGATCGTGCCATGCGACGCTGACAACCAGGACACCTGAGGCCGCAGGAGGCCGAGGGACGGACGTGGGAAGAGGTCACAGGGGATGCTCAGGCTGGGCAGGCGGGAATTCGGCGCGCACGAGCCGGTCGTCATGGCGATCGTCAACCGGACCCCGGACTCCTTCTACGACCGGGGGGCCACGTTCCGCGACGAACCGGCCCTCGCGCGCGTGGAGCAGGCGGTGGCCGAGGGCGCGGCGATCATCGACATCGGCGGGGTCAAGGCCGGACCCGGGGAAGAGGTCACGGCCGAGGAGGAGGCGCGGCGCACGGTCGGTTTCGTCGCCGAGGTGCGACGGCGCTTCCCCGATGTGGTGATCAGCGTGGACACCTGGCGGCACGAGGTCGGTGAGGCGGTGTGCGAGGCGGGGGCGGATCTGCTCAACGACGCCTGGGGCGGGGTCGACCCGCGGCTCGCCGAGGTCGCGGCGCGGTACCGGGTGGGGCTGGTGTGCATGCACACGGGGGGAGCGCGGCCCCGGACCCGTCCGCACCGGGTGGCGTACGACGACGTCATGGCCGACGTCCTGCGGGCCACGGTGGGGCTGGCCGAGCGGGCGGTGGCCCTGGGGGTGCCCCGTGAGTCGGTGCTGATCGATCCGGGCCATGACTTCGGGAAGAACACCCGGCACAGTCTGGAGGCGACCCGGCGGCTGGAGGAGATGGTCGCCACCGGATGGCCGGTGCTGGTGTCCTTGTCCAACAAGGACTTCGTGGGCGAGACGCTCGACAAGCCGGTGAAGGAACGGCTGCTGGGGACCCTGGCGACGACAGCGGTGTCGGCGTGGCTGGGGGCGCAGGTCTACCGGGTGCACGAGGTCGCCGAGACACGGCAGGTCCTGGACATGGTGGCGTCGATCGCCGGTCACCGGCCGCCCGCGGTGGCCCGCCGGGGGCTGGCGTAACGCACCGGACGGGCGCGGCACGGGCCGTTCCCGTGCGCGCCGGGCCCTGCCCGGCGTCCCCGGGGCACGGCCGCCCCGAGGACGCACCGGTGGCTCAGCGGCCGGCCTCCTTGGAGACCAGGGCCACCGCCTCCTCCACGTCGTCCGTCAGATGGACCAGGAGCAGATCCTTCTCCCCCGCCTTGCCCTGGGCGACCAGGGTGTTCCTGATCCAGTCCACCAGGCCGCCCCAGTACGCGGTGCCGTAGAGGACGATCGGGAAGCGGGTCACCTTCTGGGTCTGGACCAGGGTCAGGGCCTCGAAGAGTTCGTCCAGCGTGCCGAGGCCGCCCGGCAGCACCACAAAGCCCTGGGCGTATTTGACGAACATCATCTTGCGGACGAAGAAGTAGCGGAAGTTCAGCCCGATGTCGACATAGGGGTTGAGACCCTGCTCGAAGGGCAGCTCGATACCGAGACCGACCGAGACCCCCTCGGCCTCGCAGGCGCCCTTGTTCGCGGCCTCCATCGCGCCCGGGCCACCGCCGGTGATCACCGCCCAGCCCGCCTCCACCAGACCGCGTCCGAGGCGCACGCCCGCGTCGTACTCGGGCGAGTCCACCGGTGTCCGCGCCGAACCGAACACGCTGATCGCGGGCGGGAGTTCGGCCAGGGTGCCGAAGCCCTCGATGAACTCCGACTGGATGCGCAGCACCCGCCAGGGGTCGGTGTGGACCCAGTCCGTGGGGGCGCGCTCGTCCAGCAGGCGCTGGTCCGTGGTGCTCCTCGTCACCTGGCCCCGCCTGCGCAGCACCGGCCCGAGCCGCTGCTCGTCCGGCGGCACCTTCTTGCCCTCGGGGTTGCCGGTAGGCATGTGCGCTCCCTCCGCTTCGGGGTCCTTCCCCGCTCAGGGACTCCCCGCGCCCGGCCGGAGCCGGGGGCGGGGAGCCGCCGAGAGCCTGGGAAAGGTCGTTCCACCCCAGCGTAGATCCACGCGGGTTAAGGACGGGGGACCTGTGCATGACCGACGTACGCCGTCGTCCCCCGGCCCCCGGGTGGCGGATCAGGAGGTCAGCCAGGCCCTCAGTCGTTCCTCCCCGGCGAGGATCTTCGCCGTCTCCACCCGCTCGTCCCGCCGGTGCGCCAAGTGCGGGTTGCCCGGGCCGTAGTTGACGGCCGGGACGCCGAGCGCGCTGAACCGGGAGACGTCGGTCCAGCCGTACTTGGGCTGCGGGGTGCCGCCGACGGCCTCGATGAACGCCGCCGCGGCCGGGTGGGAGAGGCCGGGCAGGGCACCACCGCTGTGGTCCACCACCTCGAACTCCGTCACCCCGCAGTCCGCGAACACCTCATGGACATGGGCGATCGCCTCCTCCTCGGTGCGGTCCGGGGCGTAACGGAAATTGACCGTGACCACGCACTCGTCGGGGATCACGTTCCCGGCGACCCCGCCCGAGACACCGACCGCGTTCAGGCCCTCCCGGTACTCCAGTCCGTCGATCACCGGGTACCGCGGTTCGTACGCGGCCAGCCGGGCCAGGATCGGGGCCGCCGCGTGGATCGCGTTCGAGCCCATCCAGCCGCGCGCCGAGTGGGCCCGCTCGCCCCGGGTCTTCAGCAGGACCCGCAGCGTGCCCTGGCAGCCGCCCTCGACCTGGCCGTCGGAGGGTTCGAGCAGCACCGCGAAGTCGCCCGCCAGCCATTCCGGGTGCGCCTCGGCCACATGCTTCAGGCCGTTCAGACGGGCGTCGACCTCCTCGTTGTCGTAGAAGACGAAGGTGAGGTCGCGGTTGGGCTCGGGGACCGTCGCCGCGATACGGAGCTGGACCGCGACGCCCGACTTCATGTCGCAGGTGCCGCAGCCCCACAGCACGCCGTCCTCGTCCAGGCGGGAGGGCACGTTCTCCGCGATCGGGACCGTGTCGACATGGCCCGCGAGGATGACGCGTTCCGGCCGTCCCAGGTTCGTCCGGGCCACGACGTTGTTGCCGTACCGGTCGACCGTCAGGTGCGGCAGGGCGCGCAGCGCGGATTCGATCGCGTCCGCGAGGGGCTTCTCGGTGCCGCTCTCGGAGGGCAGGTCGACGAGTTGCGCGGTGAGCCGCGCGGCGTCCAGCGTGAGGTCAAGAGGGGTATCGGCCATGGTGTCGACCCTAACGCCCCGGCCAGGAACGCCCGCCCCGCGGCGACGCCCGGCGGGCAAGGTTCGCTTTGACGGGCAAACACCACCCGCCGCGGCACCGGCGCGCCGGTCCTCCCGTCCCCCTCCCAGGAGTTGTCCACAGCCCCGGGAATCGCCTCGGGACGTCTCCAGTACCTTGTACGCGTGTCAGAGCCGTCCCCCTCCCCCCGACGCCGTGGCCGCCTTCTCCGTTTCGGGGCGGCCTTGGTGGTTTTGCTCGCTCTCACCGGCTATCTCGCCGTTCAGTACCTCACGGGCTCGGCCGCGCCGAGATGCCGGGTGGTCTCGGACAAGGGCGAGAAGCGATCCTACGAATTCAGCCCGGAGCAGGCGGTGAACGCGGCGACGATCTCCGCCGTGGGCACCACCCGCGATCTGCCCGAGCGCGCGGTGACCATCGCGCTGGCGACCGCTCTCCAGGAGTCGGCGCTGCGCAACATAGACCACGGCGACCGCGATTCGATCGGCCTGTTCCAGCAGCGCCCCTCACAGGGCTGGGGCACCACGAAGCAGATCATGGATCCGACGTACTCCGCGAGCGCCTTCTACGAGCACCTGGTCAAGGTGCCTGACTATCAGGAGCTGCCACTGACCGTGGCCGCGCAGCGCGTACAGCGCAGCGGCTTTCCCGACGCATACGCGAAGCACGAGCCGGACGCGGCCCTGCTCGCCGCGGCACTGACCGGACGGTCGGCCGCCACACTGACCTGCCAGGGACGCCCGGCCACCACGCCCAACGGCGGCCCGGACGCGGTACGGGCCGCACTGGTCAGGGACTTCGGACGCGATGTGCTGCAGACCACCGGCGCAGAGGGCGGCACGGGACAGTCCGCGGAGCCCTCCCCGGCCCCGCGGAAGCCGGCCGCCAATGCGGTGACGGTCCCGGTGCCCCACAAGCCGGCCGCCTCGGGCACCCCGGCCGAGCAGGGCTGGGAGCTGGCGCACTGGGCGGTGGCCAACTCGTCTGCGCTGCACATCTCACGGGTCTCCTTCGCGGGCCGCGAGTGGTCGCGGGGAGGCTTCGCGGGCCAGTGGCGCACGACCGGTGACGCCGGGGCGGCGACCTCGGCCTCCGAAGTCCGCATCGTCACCGGGGAGTAGACCGGGCAGCCGTACGAGCCTTCAGCCTGAGGAGTTGTGCGCGGCGCGCCTCGTCGACGAGGCGCGCCGCTGCCGTCGGGTCCCATGCCCTGACCGCGAAACCCCTTGGGAACAAAGGGATCTGAGGGTTCGGCGGGCTGTCCGGCCGGGGTCCGTTCGCCCGATTTCATCCCCACCCGATAATGCGACGCATTGCCAACTCTTTGCGTCGGCCCGCCGCAACCTTCGCGGGCTTCGAGCGGTAGTCACGGCGTCCGAGCCCGGAACGGTCGGCCTCGGGGGCAGCCTCCGACGGTCAACTCCCGGTCGCCCTTGGGCACTTCACCGTTCTCTCCCGTCTAAGGAGCATCATGTCCCTCCCTCTGACCCGCCGGATCGCCCGTGCCGCGCTGCTGATCGCGGCGGGAGCGGCGCCCGTGGTCGGTGCGGCCGGCTCCGCCAGCGCGGCGACGACCGGCCTG